>NZ_CP136522.1:2888653-3209615 GCF_033180165.1 Shewanella youngdeokensis | reverse complement strand
TGTTTGTCCATCAAATGACGCACACCAACTTTTTGTAAGCCCAAATTAACTGGAGCCACTTTATAACCCAGCCCCATAATCTCTAACTGTTTGAAGAAAATCGACTTTGTTTTAAATCCTTGCTGAGAAATCAAAAAGGCAGGAATGACAACAAACATCGATGGCAGAATAATAGAGGCATTATCAGTCAACTCAATTAAAGCCACTAACGAGGCTAAGGGGGCGCTTAAGCAAACGCCCATCATGCCGGTCATGCCAATAATGGTATACAGGCCCATATAGGGCGCGATGGATGGGAACCAAATGCTGCACATCAAGGCTAAAATAGTACCTAGCAGTGCCCCTATTGAGTATAGAGGACCGATTAATCCACCGGGGATCCCAAGGCCTATTGCCGCAATGGTAGCGATCATTTTTCCGACTAAAATGGCGAGTAATAACCCAATACTGGGGTGTTCTGCCAACGTCTCGGCAATCACTAAATCGCCGCTGCCAATCGCTTGAGGTAGCACTAGGCCAACCAAGGTGGTAATCACGCCTGCTAGCACCAGCCGGTGCAATAGTGGCCATTGCTGCGCAGAGTTAGTGACACTTAACAAGGTGCGATTAAATAAGGCCGCAATACAACCTAAAACCACCCCAAACAATGTTAGAAAAAAGTATTGACTGAGCGGAATGACCGCAACGCCTATTTGATCAAATTCATGCACATTACCAAATACCATCTGGCTACTTAATGCGCCGCAAATGGCCGATGTCATAATTGGGAAAAAGTAATGGATACGGTACTCTCGTAGCACCACTTCAAATACAAAAATAACGGCGGCGAGGGGCGCATTAAAAATAGCGGCAATACCGGCAGCAATGCCACTGGAGCACATAATGCGGACGCTGTTATCAGGCAATTTAAATTTTTCAGCCAATACGCTCGCACTGACTGCGCCAAGGTGAATTGCTGGACCTTCTCGGCCAACTGAAAAGTTTGTTGCTAGTGCAAATAACGCTTGGAAAAATTGCGCCGGAGCAGAAGGGAGTGGAATTTTGCCATAATGCAGCTTAACGCGGTGGATAACATAGGCGATGCCCATGCGTTTATACCGCTTAGATCCCATTCTGGCCACAGCCCAAATTAAAAAAGCGCCAATTAGTGGCAATAACACTCGCCAGTCATCGATGATATCCGTAAAATTAAGCGCTTGGGTTTGGGTAAATGTGTCAAACCAGACTAGCAGCAACCTAAAGAGCATAATCACCGCTGAAGCAACTAGCGCAAACGGAAGGGCAATTAAGCACAATTGCACACTAACTTTTGCTTCAGAAAGCGTATCTCTTAAGTTAGTGCTGAGATATTTTTTTAGATTGTCTCGTTTAGTCGCGATTGTTTTATGCACTGACACGTCCACATTCTTCAATTTTCACATTTGCAGTAACATATGAAATTTTTTAAGGGGCTGTTTCTTAATGTCAAAGTATCATCGTTGGCTTGATCGCATGCAAGTGATTGAACGACAATTTCGTACATCAAGTGTATATTTATTCTTGTTGGTTGTGGCGTCAATTACATTAGGCGCATTAAGCTTTGATGTTGCCACGGCCTACTTAACACCTAAAGTAGAGCCGGCTGCTGATAAGACTGAGCAATATACCTCAGTGATTAAAGCGCAAGCCGATACGTTAGCTGCGCGAAATATCGAATTGGCACTGGAACGAGAAGCTAATGCTAATATGCAAGCCATGTTTGTTGAGCAGCAGGGCGAGCAGCAAAAGTTAGCCCGGGAATTAGCGTTTTACCGTAGTGTGATGGCACCAGAAAATATAGCTGACGGCATCGTCATTAACAGCTTAGCGTTATCGCCAGCGCTACTGCCTAACCAATATAAGTTTAAGTTGGTGCTTACTCAGTTGGAAAAACGTAAGCGCTCGATATCGGGTCGCAGTGAAGTGACCTTTGTCGGGCTGCAAGAGGGGAAGGCAACCCGGCTTGAACTAGCAGACTTAATTGATTCACCGCTTAAATTTAAGTTTAGGTATTTTCAGATTTTAGAAGCTGAAATCACGCTGCCAGAAAACTTTATTTTATCTAATGTTATAGCCAAAGTGGTGGTGCCATCGAGTCGCTGGACTAAAGGCTCACAGGCGAAACAAGAATTTAATGCACAAGATTTACTTGTGAATGAAAATGAGCAGAGCATAGTACTTGAACAAAACGGTCAGGTATTGGATAATTCTGCCCAGTAAATAGAAGTTAAGAGGTAATAATGACTGAACAAGCTGAAGATGCGCTACCTATCCGCTTCACGGATGCAGCCGCATTAAAAGTAAAAACCTTGCTTGATGAAGAAGAAAATGACGCACTTAAATTACGTGTGTATGTAACCGGTGGTGGTTGCTCGGGTTTCCAATACGGCTTTACTTTTGATGAAAAAGTAAACGAAGGAGACTTTACCGTAGAGAAGCAGGGCGTTCAGTTAGTTGTTGACCCTATGAGCCTTCAATACCTTGTTGGTGGTGAAGTGGATTACACTTCTGGCCTGGAAGGTTCGCGATTCTTTGTTAAAAATCCAAATGCGACAACCACTTGTGGTTGTGGTGCGAGTTTCTCAGTTTAAGCTCGCGTATTGGCTGATTTTTCAAGGCATAAAAAAGCCGTCGTCAGACGGCTTTTTTATATCTGCTTTTCAGTATCAGCGCATAATATTTAGGTTCACTTCGCGATTAAAGTAGCGGCTGACTTTACGGGTAAAGGCAATGATTACTTCAATGGTTGCGATAGCAAGCAACACTCCAAATAGTATCCAGTCAGGTATACCTTCTGCCAAACTACCTTGAGTGAGCGTTGCAAGGGCTGAGGCACTATTATCAGGGTTATACAGCGCCAGAGGTAACATGCTCGCGATCACCCATTGTAGGGCGGTATACACGCGTAGCATGATTAAGCCCGCTTTTTGTTTGCCGATAATCGCCAGCACCATAAATAGCGTTAAAATACAAAATAGAACCCCTTGGCTTACCATCAATCCAGTCAGCGACATTAGCACGAGTATCACTAATAGTGCGATAAGGCGTTTAGGCATGCTGATTGGATCGGGGGAGCTTTTGGGAGTTACAGCGCTATTTGTGTCCACTTTATATCCCTTTATGACCGCAAGCTGTGGCAGGCAGATGCCATAGATACAGCGAACAGATTAAGGTTCGCTGTAACATTAAACTTAATTAGTGACGTTTTTTCGGTGCTAAACGCTCTTCTAATTCATACGGTGGAATAACCACACCTAGATCGTCGTGCACAGGGAATACGGCAACAAATAGGTCGTCATCTTGCATACCCGGAACCCAACGCTCTAACCATTCATCAAGTGGAATTGCTAATACTTGGCAGTCTTTCCAGTCATCGACAGCCCAAAGTGCAGCTGCTTCTTCTGTTGGCCACATTGGGATGCAATCTTCATCATCGGTGGTTAGCATGACGCACCCATCTAAATCTTGTAGCGACCACAATGTTTTGTGCTCTTTAACTTGTTCTACAAGGTAGTCATAACGAGATTCTGGCGTCATTTCAGTAATTTGTTTTAAGCTTTTGCTTTTGTTGCTCATCGATTACATCTCTTAAATTAAAATGGGGCGGGCGTTAGTTATATACGCAATGCGCCGAATTATGGGAATAGTACCATTTAGCGAGAGAATGAAAAAGCAAACAGAGCCCGATAGGCTCTGCTTTTATTTAGGCTGCAGTTTTAGCGTTAAAGAACTTATAAATAACGCCCGCTAAAATGGCACCTACAATTGGTGCAACCCAAAATAGCCATAACTGAGATACAGCCCAGTCGCCCACAAACAGCGCTGGACCAGTACTGCGAGCCGGATTAACAGAAGTATTGGTAACCGGAATACTGATAAGGTGAATGAGTGTGAGCCCTAGGCCAATGGCAATGGGGGCAAACCCTTTTGGCGCTCGGTCATCGGTAGCGCCAAGAATGATAATTAAGAAAAACAATGTCATTACAACTTCACAAACCAGTGCGGCCGTTAAACTGTAACCGCCCGGTGAGTGTTCACCATAGCCGTTAGAAGCAAGGCCTGCCGATAAACTAAAGCCATCTTGACCAGAAGCTATAAGGTACAAAATGCCAGCACCGGCTATGCCACCAGCCACTTGCGCAATGATGTAGGGAGCCAGTTGCGATGCAGGAAAACGTCCTCCTGCCCATAGCCCAAAAGAAACCGCAGGGTTTAAATGGCAGCCCGATATATGGCCAATGGCAAATGCCATGGTCAGTACCGTAAGACCAAAAGCTAGCGAGACGCCTAATAAACCAATCCCAACATCAGGAAAAGCCGCGGCCAATACCGCACTGCCACAACCACCTAGCACTAACCATAGTGTTCCGATAAATTCTGCCGTCATTTTTTGAGACATATTCATAAATCTTAATCCTTTTGATTTGACCCACTCCAATGAACAGATAGCATTAACCATTCACTATGTAGTTTGTGTAATAAATTTATACACACGCTATTGAATATAAAACATAAACGCAAAAAATGTTTAATTTAGATAGCTGTAGTTATGTTTGCGGCAAACTAACCACTTAAAGCCTGCTGGGAGCTGGTGGAGGGTTGCCATTGTTTGCGCAATGGCATTAATACTTCTGTTAAAGGCTAAGCTATCATCAGGCGTTAAATCGCGGTAAATTTACCCCCGAGAATCGCTTCTCTACTGGCACCTGTAACTGCGGGTAAGTTGCCCGGTAGGCCTAAATTAAAACGCATCGCGAGCCACGCAAAGGCAATACCTTCAACCCATTGAGGGTCCATTCCTAGTTGCGCCGTGGTAACGATTTTATAATGGGGTAACAAGGCTTGCAGCCGAGACATTAATTCAAGATTGTAAGCCCCGCCGCCGCACACATACATTTCAGCCTCAGTGGTTAGTGCTAATACATCATTGGCAATGCTGTGGCAGGTAAAGTCAAGCAAGGTTGATTGAATATCAGCCTCGTCAAGATAGTTGAAGTTCGATAATTGCTGTTCAAGCCAGGCTTGATTAAATAGCTCTCGGCCAGTGCTCTTTGGCGCGGCAAGCGAAAAATATGGGTGTGACAATAAATGCTGTAGCATTTTTTGGTCGGTGGTTCCCGATTTTGCCCATGCGCCGGCTTCATCATAGGGTTGTTGCTGTTGATGTTGGATCCAAGCGTCCATTAAGGTGTTACCTGGGCCCGTGTCAAACCCCGTTACCGCCTCTGTATTGCCCGGCAAGTAGGTAATGTTAGCAATCCCACCGATATTTAAAATAATACGCTTGGTATTAGGGCTAGCAAACACATGCTGATGAAAAGCCGGTACCAGCGGTGCCCCTTGCCCGCCCAGAGCCACATCTTTACGCCTAAAATCGGCAATAACATCAATACCTGTTTCAGCGGCAATGGTATTGGGATCGGCAATTTGTAAGCTAAAACCCATAGCAAGGCTTGGCATATGACGAACCGTTTGCCCATGGCTGCCAATTGCCGTTACTGCACTTTTATCAACACCGGCTTTCTCTAATAGGTTATTTACGGCTTTGGCAAACAGTTTCCCCATAGCGCGGTCTATTTGACCTAACCGATTGATTTCGTCGTTTCCGGGCAGGCATAACCTGTGCAGGTTATGCAGCAGAGGCGGCGGGATCGCCTCTGAATGGTGCTCAACTAATGTAGGAACATGGGTTGCAAACTCAACCAAAACGGCGTCAACGCCGTCCATGCTGGTGCCTGACATGAGGCCAATGTAGTAATTGTTGTTCATGGTATTGAGCTCTGTTATAGGCGTTGATAACGCGGCTAATAAGCCGCTATTTGTACTTGCTTATTTTGTTCCAGCATCGCCATCATCTTTTGGCTAACTAAGGCAAACTGTGCTTTTTCTTTTTTAGCAATAGCTTGTGATTTAGGTAACTTGATGGTGCGTGGGTTACGGTGAACGCCATTGACAATAAATTCGTAATGTAAATGTGCGCCCGTAACACGGCCGGTTGATCCAAGCGTGCCAATAATTTGGCCTTGCTTAACCGATTCGCCTTTTTTTACTTTACGTTTTTTCAAATGTAAGTATTTGGTGGTGTAGGTATCATTATGTTTAATGAAAACATAATTGCCATTATATTTGTTGTAACTAGCCTCAATAACTCGGCCTTTACCCGCTGCTTTAATCGGAGTACCAACCGCTGCCACGTAATCGACCCCGCGATGCGCTTTAACTTGTCCGGTCACCGGATGTAAGCGCCGAGGGTTAAAGCTTGAACTTACATATTTAAAATCGACTGGTGAACGTAAAAAAGCCTTACGCATACTGCGACCTTCAGCCGAGTAATAGTTGCCATCTGTGTACCTAACTGCGGTGTAGCGGTCACCTTGGTTGGTAAATTCTGCCGCCAGAATATTACCGTTGCGTAAAAACTCGCCGTCAGCGTACTCCTCTTCAAACAGAATAGAAAAATGATCATCTTTGCGAAGATCTAAGGCAAAATCGATATCCCAACCAAATATGGTTGCAAGCTGCATAATTTGATTCGGCGTTAGCCCAGCACCCACACCCGCGTTCCAGAAGTGGCTGCTTATGGTGGCGCTGGCAAACTGTGTGCGAGTTTCGACAACTTTAGTGGTGATACTTTCTTGGTATTGATTATCGACGCGGTTAACCACTAAGGTCGATATTTTGTCGAGGTGGTAGCGTAGCTGAACCAATTGACCTTGCTTGTTTTTGGCGATAACTAGCTCATCACCAGGCATGATTTTTAATAAGTTCTTTTTGGCTTTTGGCAGTTGGGTGACATCATATACGTCTTTTGCCGTCAATCCTGCGCGGCTAAAAAGCGCCGCTAAGGTGTCGCCACTTTTAACCTGAAAGTACTTTTCATTTAAGATAAAGTTATTACTGGCAGGCTTAGGTGTAGAACCCACTGGGGTAGGCCCAACAGGAGTTATAGCTTCAGCTGTTGTTGCAGGTGTTGGCGTAACTGCAGCCTTTTTTGCTAACGGTATTTTGCGGCTTTCGGCATTTTGTTGTGCAATTGCTTGGGTGCCATTTGGCGGCGTTGGCGTACGAAAAGCCAGTGGAACTTCGTAACGAGTGTTTACCTCGAACTCACCACTTGCCAAAACCGTTTGATCTGTTGATTTTTCATCGCTTGATGGCGATAAGATAATAATTAGCGTGACAAAAAAAAGGATACTTAACAGTATTTGATGTAATTTTGGCAGTAATTTGAATAAAGTTATAACCTTTCCCATTGACCTCTGTACCAATTTCGCGCTTTCTTCGTGATCCCCTTAGTGTACACGCTTTCAATTGGGCTGGCTAACAAGTAACATTAGTGTCCAGATTTTATGACTAGGCTCCCAGGAGTAACCGCCGATATGGCTGATTTAGAGCAAGCATTAGCAGAAATTAAACGTGGCACCGACGAAATTTTACTTGAAGCGGATCTACTGGAAAAATTAAAAGAAGGTCGTCCTCTTAAAATTAAATTGGGCGCCGATCCGACCGCACCTGATATTCACTTGGGCCATACCGTCATTTTGAACAAAATGCGCACTTTCCAAGAACTCGGCCATGAAGTGATTTTCTTGATTGGTGACTTTACCGGTATGGTGGGCGATCCTAGTGGCAAAAATAGTACCCGTCCTCCGCTAACGCGTGAGCAAGTACTTGCCAATGCTGAAACGTACAAGCAACAGGTTTATAAAATTTTGGACCCGGCTAAAACCCGCATCGAGTTTAACTCTAGCTGGTTAGAGCCACTTGGCGCAGCAGGTATGATCCGTTTAGCATCACAGCAAACGGTTGCACGTATGATGGAACGTGACGACTTTAAAAAACGTTATGGTTCTGGGCAGTCAATTGCGATTCACGAATTCATGTACCCATTGCTACAAGGCTATGATTCAGTTGCACTTGAGTCAGACGTAGAGCTAGGCGGAACGGACCAGAAGTTTAACTTGTTGATGGGCCGCGAACTGCAAAAATCGGCAGGTCAAAAGCCACAAACTGTAATTATGATGCCACTGCTTGAAGGGCTAGACGGCGTTAAAAAAATGTCGAAGTCGGCACACAACTACATTGGTGTGAGTGAACCAGCAGGTGAAATGTTTGGTAAAATCATGTCGATATCTGATGACTTGATGTGGCGTTACTTTGAACTACTTTCTTTCCGTCCATTGACCGAAATTGAGCAGTTTAAAACAGATATCGCAGCGGGTGCCAATCCACGCGACACTAAAATTGCCTTGGCTAAAGAGATCATTGCTCGTTTCCATGACGAAGCAGCAGCAGAAGCGGCGCACCAAGAGTTCATTAACCGTTTTCAAAAAGGGGCAATGCCAACTGATATCGAAGCCGTAGAGATCACCGCAGGTGACTCAATAGCGATTGCTAACGTCCTAAAAGAAGCTGGCTTAGTGAACTCTACATCAGACGCGATGCGTATGATCAAACAAGGCGCAGCTAAAATTGACGGCGTTAAAATTGAAGACACTCGTCTACAACTTAGCGCGGGCACAGAAGGTATTTTCCAAGTGGGTAAACGTAAGTTTGCTAAAATCACTTTGGTTTAATAGCAAGTATCATTATGGGTCAGCAACGTTGGCGACATAATTGATATAGTAACCGCTAATAAAAAACGGCCTGCAGGTAATATGCAGGCCGTTTTTTTATTGTTATGGCAGCTTGTTGCGTGACAGCGGATTAACCTCAGTAAAACTACTGCACAGCGAGCTGATCAGACATGGTTTGATAATCCATTAAATCTTGATGCTCTTTCACTCTATTGGTGCTCATGTCTAGGCTTAATGTGGTTACGCCTGGGATCGCAATATCAATAATTCGGCCAGGTTTACCAAATTGTTCGCCGGGGCCCTTATAGTGATAGTTGCCAATCAATACCACTAACGAGCCAGAATTATACATATGCTCGATACTAAAGCTGTAATCTAGAACGCCGCGATGAGCCCGCTTTAAAAACTGCATGATATGTCGTTTGCCGGTATATTTTACACTGGCTGTTCGGTCGTTAAATACACTTTCACGATTATAATATGCGTTTAATGTGGCGTAATCTTGGTTAGTGAGTGCTTCCATATAGTGGATTGCCAATTGCTGCTCTTTAGGCATATCACCGTTGCTGGCAAACGCAGGTTGGCAGAGCAAAACCAAAAATAAACAGCAAAGTCGTATCGTCATTTTAGTGAGTCTTTAAGTCAAAAGAGGGTAAGGAAAGGTGCCAGCGAATGGCCGCTAATCGAATGACTAAGGCGATCGCCATGGCAAACAGCAACGCAAACAAATCGGGTGCGCCCAGCGTTAAACTAACGGTATAGCAAATGCCACCAATGATAGACGCAGTGGCATAAATTTCGGTACGAAGCACCATCGGCACCTGCTGGCAAAGTAAGTCGCGAATAATGCCGCCTCCGACCCCAGTAATCAGCCCCATAACTACAGCTACCATGCCGCTAAGTTCGAGGCTCAATGCTTTATCGGCACCAATAATGGTAAACAGTGCTAACCCCAATGCATCAGCCACAGGCAGCGAATATCTACCTACGCGTTTAGGCTTGCTAAAATATATAAAAGACATTAACACTGTGGCTAAAATCACAATGATATAGTTGGGGTCTTGAATCCAAAAAACGGGTGTAGCACCAATAATGGCATCCCGTATGCTGCCCCCGCCAATAGCGGTGACCGAGGCTAATACAATAACCCCAAATGGGTCCATTTTATGCCTACCGGCCGCTAACGCACCCGATAAAGCAAACACCGAAGTGCCGCATAAATCAAAGACATAAATCCAATCAATCATTTATCCATCTCTTTTAAGTGGATGTTTAAGGCGTCAACTGAAATACGAATTTCAATCACCGACAATAACAGTGAATACAGCAGTAATAATAAGCTGCAGCCAAAAATAACAGAGCCAATTTTGTTGAAACCAATATAGATGAAAATCATACATAAAACACATAAAGCAAAGCTCATGACACCGGACTCTTGCATCCGTTTGATGATACTAATGCGCTGTCGCAAATTTTTAAGTTGGCTGGTGTGTACAGGGTGCTCATCACGACTCAAACTGCGGATCAACGCAGCTAATGAAAAAAAGCGGTTGGTATAGGCGAGTAACAACAACGAAATTGCCGGAAAAAGTAATGCTGGCGTGGTGAGTGAAACATGAATATTTTCTAGCAAAACAAAAAGCCTTTAGTGAAGATTACAACTCGAAAATGATAATACCAATGCCATTTAGATATTCAAGTTGAGTGTGTTTTTATGCACAATTAAACGACAGATGGCTCAATTATAAGCCAGTTAGTTTGCAATTCGTGTTAGGTGTTAATCATTCTGAGTAAGCACCAAATGCTAGGTAGCAACACAATGGCCAAGGTCCATAAAGCAAACGCAAATGAATTGAATGACAAAGCACGCTGAATATCGTGGTGAGTGGGCAATGCGCCATAACATAATTTAGGCATACTGACCTTTTGTTCAATACTGCTTGAGGTTTTAAATTTAGCTGGGCCACCGAGTTCAATGTTAAGCGCACAGGCCATTACTGCATTGGTTTGATACTCAACAATTGGGGTTGCATTGATTCTGGGGTTACATAAAGCCATAAAGCTTTTTGGACCGCCTTGTAGGGCATAAGTAAAGCTCCATAGTTTAGCGGGAATAAAGTGAATAACGGCGCTGAGCGCATAGACCGGCAGACCAAAGACCCGGTAGTGAGGATGGCTCACTGGCCACGTATTGTCGAGCTGTTTAATCATTCTGGCCAGCAGTAAAATGGGTAAGCCACCAATACTATAAAACAGCACCGTAGCGGCAATGCCGTATGTAGGCGTTGTGGCTAGGCGTTCAATGGTCACTTTACTGAGGCCAACGCTTGATAAAGATTGAGTGCTGCGGATCAGCCAAGGTTGGAGCAAGGCGCGGGCACGAGTTTTATTGTCGCGCTGAATCGACACTGACACTTCATTGGCAATATATCTGAAATGGTCATCTTGCAAACACAGGTAGATAATGAGTGCGTCGAAAAACCATGGAAACTCAGCAAGCTCAGTAAAAAAACTGATCAGCAACCAAAAAGGCATGACTAATAAAATCATTGCTAGCATACCAGCAATCAGTTGCTGCGATGCGGCGCGGTGTGGATGATTGACTTTAAGGCTTAAGCTTTTGGCAAGTTGAGTGAGCCATTCTAGCGGCTGTAATTGCCGAGGTAATGGCGCCATACGCGCCATTAAAATCGACACTAACAGCACTAAAGCCCCAGTATAAAGTTGACTATCTTGCGAGAAGATTTTTGCAAACTCCGGAACCATAGTGCAGTTATATCCTGTGGATGATTAATCTTTAGTGAGTTAATTGCTTAAGTAGCGCAATGACCATTAATGCTGAATGGTGGCCAGCTTTAACAATGTATTGATCGAAATCGACAGGTGAATCATTATTCGCATTATCTGACAGTGAGCGAATAACCACAAATGGCACGCTAAACTGATGACAAACTTGTGCAATTGCCGCACCTTCCATTTCACATGCTGCCATAGTTGGAAAGTTTTCTAACATGTTTTGCGTACGTACGGGGTCACAAATAAAGCTGTCACCGGTACAAATTAGGCCTTCAATAGCTTTTACTTCACCAAGGCTTGTAATGGCTTGCTGCGCGGCTTTTACTAAAGCAGCGTCCGGAATAAATGCTGCTGGCTGCTGCGCCATTTGGCCAATTTCATAACCAAAAGCGGTAACATCAACATCGTGATGACGCACTTGTGATGAAATCACAATATCGCCAATCGCCAAGTTGTCAGCAAAACCACCGGCTGAACCAGTGTTAATAATGGCATCGGGTGCGTATTTTTCGATAAGCAATGTGGTGGCAATACTTGCCGCCACTTTACCAATACCTGAGCGCGTTACCACAACGTCTTGACCTGCTAGTTGCCCTGCAACAAACTCGATACCCGCAATAGTGGTAGAAGTTGAGTTTTCCATCGATTCAATAAGATGTACAACTTCTGGCTCCATAGCGCCAATAATACCGATTTTCATGAAATGACCTTTTTAAACTGCCTGAATGATTATGGACGCTAATATATCATGACCACAGGCGTTAGTGAAAAAGGCTTATTAACAGTATGAGAACTATACGCTGATTTCAGTTGTGGCTACAGTAATAGCGCAGCCTATAGCGATTACTAAAAGTATTGATTAAATAGCTAAAACCAAGCTGAGTATTGATGACAGCCCGCCCAGCTGTAAACGAACTTAAATGTTCTCTTATTTGTGTAAGTTCGAGGGTTAATCACACTCATTGACTGACGCTAAGCGTATATTAGCGGTTTAAGATGAGTAGCATAATTAAATCTAGACCCCATCAACAGGATAAAAACTCAATGGCGACAAAAATAATATTAGATACAGATCCAGGCATTGATGATGTTATGGCTATCTTGTTCGCAGAGGCTCACGCCGAGATTGATTTGATGGCGATAACGACCGTTTACGGTAATGTGGCTATCGACAGAGCCACACGTAATGCGCTTTATTTAAAGCAAAAATATCAGTTCAGCGCCGATATTGCCCAAGGCGCGGTCGGGCCGCTGATAAAAGATCCTGTTGGGCCAACGGTTGCCGTACATGGTGAAAGTGGTTTTGGTGACGTTGCAGTACCAGAGGTTGACGGTGAGATTGATACTCGACCTGCCTATCAATACATTATTGATGCAGTAACAGCCCAGCCCAATGAAATTACGCTAGTGGCCGTTGGCCCGCTGACTAACCTAGCACTGGCGCTGCAAGCTGAGCCAAATATCGTTAATTTGGTGAAAGAGGTCGTGATTATGGGCGGCGCATTTGGTGTTAATGATCACCGAGGTAATGTGACACCATACGCCGAAGCCAATGTCCATGACGACCCTCACGCCGCCGATCTTGTTTTCAGTGCGGCATGGCCAGTGGTGATTATTGGACTTGATGTTACAGAGCAAAGTTTTTTCAGCGGTGAATATCTAGATCAATTACGTGATGACGCTGCAGAAGTCGGACAGTTTATTTGGGACGTGAGTCGTTTTTATCTCAAGTTTTATAAAGAGAAAGTCGGCTTAGATGCCTGCCATGTTCACGACCCATCAGCTATTGCTTACGTGATAAAACCTGAGCTATTTACCCTTAGCGAAGGGCCGGTGCGTGTGGTAACACAAGGGCCAGCCGAAGGGATGACCATTCAAAAGTTTGATGGGCGTCAGTACTTTCATGACGAATGGCAGATGCATACTCCACAGCGGGTAGGGGTTGCCGTTAATGACGTAGAACTACTTGAAATATACCGTCAAACAATTATCAACTACGGTCATAAAATGAGTTAGTAATACCGAGCTTTTAGTTGCCTTGTTAATCGAGCATAAGCACATAACTAACAACAGCGCCGTGTAAATAGCGCTGTTATGCAGGTTTGCACTTGTTAGTGTAGTGGTTAAAGTCGGGCGGCAACCAAGCTAGCATCAGGCATGTTCGCTGCCCCTTCACGCTCAACCGCTAAAGAGGCGTAGGCGTTAGCAAATTTAGCCGCATCAAGCAGGTTGTTATTATTAACCCACTGCGCAACTAAAGCGCCGTTAAACGCATCACCGGCTCCGGTGGTGTCGGCAACCACACATTTTATGGCCGGGACCTCTTGAAAACGGCCATTTTCATAGAGTAAAACTCCTTGCGCGCCGCGGGTGATAACCACAGAATCAACCCCCATTTGATTAATCTTTTGGGCGGCGAGCTTTGCGCTGTTAAGGTCATTTACTTCAATGCCCGTCATTAGTGACGCCTCGGTTTCATTCGGGGTGATAATGTCAACAAATGGCAGTAATTTCGGGGTGTCGGTATGGTAAGGGGCAGGATTTAACACCACTTTTACGCCATGTTCATGGGCAATTTGCATTGATTGCACAATCGCCTCAATATTGTTTTCTAGCTGGGTCAACAACACACTCGCGCCAACGATATGTTGCTCAGCCTGTAATACTTCGGCGTGGGTGATTTCGGTATTAGCCCCAGAATGCACTGCAATCATATTTTCACCTGTTTTAGCGCAAACATAAATAAGTGCATTTCCGGTTGGGCAGTTTTCAGATTCAATAATAATCGTGTTATCAATGCCGGTACTAGCAAGGTGTTCTTTAGCAAAATGGCTGAATTGATCTTTACCTATTTTGGTCATAAAGGTCACGCTAGCGCCGGCTTTGGCCGCAGCATAAGCTTGGTTGGCGCCTTTACCGCCCGCCCCAATATTATTGCTCAGTGCGTGCAGCGTTTCACCCGGTTGCGGAAAGCGCTCTAATTTAGACACGATATCGACGTTAAAAGAACCTAATACAAAAATCTTACTATTCATGTTGTTGACCCTATTTTTTGTGAGGCTCTGGGTCATAAGATTGGATAAACCATTGTGTGTTAATTGCGACATTAAGCTATTTAAACAATATTTATCGGCATCGAATTCAGCAGAAACGTGTACACCGCCATGAGTCCTTATCACTTGTTGAGCTTGCTCAAGGATCGCCACATCACAGCGAATTGTTTTGGGCGTCACCTGTAGCAGTTTAGCTAATTGTGCATTGGATAAAGATTTATGTTCGCTGAGTAATTTTAAAATTACAGTCAGTCTTTCATTGCGGCTCAGTTTGTTCATAGGGGGAATATACTTGCTCAACACTGCAGAGGTTGTGATTTAGGTAAAAGCTTAACATGGTAAACGCACCAATTGGTTTGTTTTTAAAACACGACAAATTACTGCCCAGATTTTTTAAATGAGCAATAGCTGGTGTTGATTTTTGCTGCAGTTAGAATGAGCCATTAACCTTTAATAAAGGTTGTAGCACTACAGCAAAGAACGATTAATCGATAATGGTAAGTGCTAAAGGCAGCTAAGCTGCTTTTCTTGAGCGATTAATGCCAAAACCCCATGATACAGATCTTGCACACATTCAACTTCGGTAATGCCTAAGCGTCGGCGATTACTGATATCAAACACGCCTCCCTCGCTTGAAGAATGTTCACCATGAATACCACGGATCTGTAAGTGATGTTCTTCGGTTATTTTGTTCAACAGCTCCCTATTTTGGCCTAAGTAAGGGAGTTTAATATGCACACTAGCCCGCATAGCTGTGCCAAGATTAGTTGGGCAGCTACTGATATAACCTAAGTGTTGAGTGAACGAAAAACTCAAGTGTTTTTCAAGCTCTGCAAGCGCTTTAGTCAAGCGTGTAAATACTTGAGTAATATTGCCACCGGCTTGCATCGAAATAATGCGCAGTTGGTCTTCTTCATTAATCCAGACTAAAAAGGTTTTATCATTATTATGGTAAATTCCCCGTCCAGCCGGCCAGTCACGGTTTAAGCCTGCCGCTTCAAAAAAACGGTCGCCGGCCTTAAACAGAAAATGGTCGTTAATAAGTTGCGATTTAACCTCATCACTCATACCGGATAATGCAAAATATTGCCCCGACAATGCCCCTGACATTTTACTCAGTGCCTTTACCGCTTGGGCTTCAACCTCATCTCGCTCAGGTTGAGTGATTGCTGGCCCCAGCGGAAATTGAGCAAGGTTACGTCCGACCCGAATACGGGTTGATACAATATATTGTTCCGCAGGATCGGGATCATCAATATTAAGGTCTTCGGGGTTTAGGTTTGTTGTGTGCAGGGTATCGTCATCAAATTTATGATATTGACGAATGATAGGGTTAAACAGAGGCGCGAAGTGTTGATACGACTGCGTATCACCGGCATATACTCCAATATCGCTATCAGGATTTTGTAATCCTGAATTGATAACGTTATCAAGAGTAACCCCATTTGTGGTCACCACATTTTGTAGCTGAGTGAATAACTCCGGCGATAAGTGTTTGGCCATTAGTGACTGATGTTGCTTTGTAAACTCCGGATATTTCATAACACTCTGCTTTTTATAATAATTAGCCGAAAATTATAACTAAATCGGCCTTAATGCGACAGTCGTAAGTTATATTTAGATAACATGATACTTACAAGGGTGTGACGCAGATCTAGCTGGGCAGCAACTTATGTTGGTATCTCTTTACATTGCAGGTGTTCGAGTCGCGTGGCGCATAATGCTTGTTCGATATACCGTGTTTTGGGTTTCTGTGGCAGTAGGGCACTGTTTAAGGTTCAATTTACGCTTTACTATTGTGCAGTCTTAGTCACTTGTATAAATTCAGTAAGGTGAAAGCGAGCGTTCATGAAACGTTCAGATAACCACAAAGCAAAGCGTACAGTGCACTGTTCTCCCGAGGTGTAATGGCTATGACCTTAATTTTTCTGTAATTCCTTAACAAGAAAATTAATAATTTTAATGTCCACAGTTTAAACCACTTGCGCTACGGATTAAGTGGAAACCAAACCAAAGGAGTCATTTGGTAACTCTTTGGTATCATCAAACATAACTATCGCTCTTCTATGTTCTTGGAGAGCAAAAATAGCGGTTTTAAAACATTTTTCACATAAGTCGAGGTGATAAGCATTACCATCCTCTTGAGAGCCATGACCAAATCTAGCACTCAGTTCACCAAACTCAGCATATATTTCTCCATGCACTTCAATGATGACGGTTTCCTCGCAGACATCACAAATTTTATTAACTTCAGGTAGAACCTGCTTTTCTTCAAAGATTTTCATTTTGATTTCTCATATTAGTTCGCCTAGATTGACCTTAGTAATGCAGTCATTTCATGCAACATTGAAATTGATTATGTTCAGAGACATGTCAGTGCGCAACTCGCATTTTTTCAAAACATCTTAACAACTTAAGCAAAAAAAAGCGCTCCTTGCGGAGCGCCAATCACAAACTGTTAAACTGTCGGTTTAATCTTCCAAAAAGTTAAGGATCCCCATGGCTGCATCGCGGCCTTCGGCTATAGCGGTAACCACCAAATCTGAGCCGCGTACCATGTCGCCACCGGCAAACACTTTTGGATTGCTGGTCTGGAATGGATTATCAGCCACTTTAGGTGCTTTAACTAAACCCCATTCGTTGAGTTCGATGTTGTAATTTGCTAGCCATGGTGCCGGGCTTGGTTGAAAACCAAAGGCAATAATAATGGCATCAGCATCAAGTATTTGTTCGCTACCTGCAATGGGTTGTGGGCGACGGCGACCACTGTCATCGGGCTCGCCGAGCTGGGTTTCTATGCACTCAATGCCAATGACTTTACCGGCTTGGGTTTTGATTTCACTAGGTTGGCGATTAAATAAAAACTCAACTCCTTCTTCACGGGCATTTTGCACTTCGCGGCGAGAACCTGGCATATTGGCTTCGTCACGGCGATAAGCACAGGTTACTTTGGCTGCGCCTTGTCGCACCGCGGTCCGCACACAATCCATGGCGGTATCACCACCGCCGAGTACCACTACACGCTTGCCTTCAAGGCTGAGGTAGGGGTTGTCTTGGCATTGTGTTCCCATAACTTGATGGGTATTACCAATAAGATAAGGTAGTGCTTGATGTACGCCTTGGGCGTCTTCACCAGCTAAATTGGCTTTCATGGCGGTATAAGTGCCCATACCGAGGAAAACGGCATCGTAGTTTTCAATCAACTCTTTAAAGTCGATATCTTTACCGACGGTGACCCCAAGTTTAAATTCAATCCCCATGCCTTCAAGCACATTACGGCGTACTTGCATGACCTCTTTATCAAGCTTAAATGACGGAATACCATAGGTCAGTAAGCCGCCAATTTGTGGGTTTTTGTCATAGACCACCGCTTGGATACCATTGCGGGCTAAAATATCGGCACAGCCTAGGCCTGCTGGACCGGCGCCAATAATGGCTACGCGCTCTTTGCGGGCGGTGACTTTTGACAAGTCTGGACGCCAACCTTGTGAAATTGCGGTATCGGTAATGTATTTTTCGACATTACCGATGGTGACGGCTCCAAACTCTTCGTTTAGGGTACAAGCGCCTTCACAGAGTCGGTCTTGTGGGCAAACGCGACCACAGATCTCGGGCAGTGTATTGGTTTCGTGCACCAGATCTGCCGCTTCCATAATCCGCCCTTGCTTAGCGAGCGCTAACCAGTTTGGAATGTAATTGTGCAGTGGGCACTTCCATTCACAATACGGGTTACCGCAGTCTAAACAGCGGTCTGCTTGCTCTTTTACCTGTGGTTGGGCAAAGGGCTGGTAAATTTCGATAAACTGCGTAGCACGCTGTTTTGCCGCATGTTTAGTAGGGTCTTGGCGCCCAACTTCAATAAACTGAAAATCATTGCTCATATTATTTATCCCGCTCTGACTGCTAGTGCAGGTTCTGATGGCTCTAACTTTAATAGGTCACTAATCTCGATATTTTTAGGCTTCACTAAAATAAAGCAATCTATCCAGTTTTCGAAATCGCTTAATATCATCTTAGCGTGTTCACTATTGGTTTCTTCGATATGCTGCTCGATTAAGCTGCGCAAATGTTGCTGCTGAATAGCCGATTGCACTTTATGAGTGTCGACCAGTTCAGTGTTCACGCGCGGTTTAAAGTGGCCAAATTGGTCAAACACATAGGCAAAGCCGCCGGTCATACCTGCGCCAAAGTTAACCCCAGTTTTGCCAAGTACCACAACGATGCCACCGGTCATGTACTCACATCCGTTATCACCTAAGCCTTCAACTACAGCGATGGCGCCGGAGTTACGTACGGCAAAGCGTTCGCCGGCTTGACCCGAGGCAAATAATTTACCGCCAGAGGCGCCATATAAACAGGTGTTGCCTAAAATGGTTGACCGTTCAGATTTAAACTGGCTACCTAACGGCGGATAAACGGTAATTTTACCGCCGGACATGCCTTTACCGACATAATCGTTGGCATCGCCGCAGAGCATGAGTTCTTGCCCCGGTGCGTTCCACACGCCAAAGCTTTGACCTGCACTACCGTTAAACTTCAATTTTACGGGGGCTTTGGCGCCGTCACGGCCCACATGTGTGGCAATGTAACCCGAGAGGCTTGCACCCACCGAGCGGTCGGTATTGTTAATACTGAACATTTCGCAAATGGGGACGCCAGCTAAAACCGCTTCTTTACAGTCTGCTAAGATGCGCTGGTTTAATGCACCGAGATCTGATGGCGGGTTGGTCTCGCGCCATGTTACCGCTGAGGTTTCTGGTACTGCTGGGCGGTACAATATCGGCGCTAAGTCTAGCCCTTGTTGTTTAGCTGTATCACCTTCGATTGCGCTTAACCAATCACTGCGACCGACTAGGTCTTCAAATTGCGTGACACCCAAGGCCGCCATGTATTCACGGATCTCTTGTGCGACAAATTCAAAGTAAGTCATTACGCGCTCTGGCAGGCCGTGGTAATGCTCATTACGCAGCTGTTTATTCTGGGTCGCGATACCCGTGGCACAGTTGTTGAGGTGACAAATACGTAAGTATTTACAGCCCAATGCAATCATAGGCACGGTACCAAAGCCGAAACTTTCAGCGCCAAGCATTGCGGCCTTTATTACGTCTTTACCGGTCTTTAAACCGCCGTCAACTTGCAGGCGAATTTTATGGCGTAGACCATTTGTAACAAGTGATTGATGCACTTCGGCAAGGCCAAGCTCCCAAGGACTGCCGGCGTATTTAACTGAGGTGATTGGGCTGGCACCTGTACCGCCGTCATAACCGGAAATGGTGATCATATCGGCATAGGCTTTTGCTACACCAGTGGCAATGGTACCAACGCCGGGTTCTGACACTAACTTCACTGACACGAGCGCTTTAGGATTAATCTGTTTTAAATCGAAAATCAGCTGGGCTAAATCTTCAATTGAGTATATGTCGTGATGTGGCGGCGGTGAAATAAGGGTAACGCCTGGGCGTGCATTACGCAGAGCAGCAATTTCAACACTGACTTTATCACCTGGGAGCTGTCCGCCTTCGCCGGGTTTAGCACCTTGAGCGACTTTAATTTGCAGCACTTCGGCATTAACTAAGTAATGTGCGGTGACGCCAAATCGACCTGAGGCTATTTGCTTAATGGCTGAGTTGCCTTCGGTGTTAAAGCGACGTGGATCTTCTCCGCCTTCGCCTGAGTTTGAACGGCCACCTAGGCGGTTCATTGCAACGGCTAATGCTTCGTGGGCTTCGGGGCTTAACGCACCAATACTCATGGCAGCACTGTCAAAGCGGGTAAATAAGGTTTTAGCGGGTTCAACGGTGTCTACATCAACCGCGACGAGTTCACCTTTGATGTCAATTAAGTCTCGTAGGGTGGCAATTGGGCGGTCGTCTACCAATTTAGTAAAGCGTTTGTATTGTACGTAATCTTGGTCACGCAGGCTCGTTTGCAAGGTATTAACGACATCGGGGTTAAAGCAGTGATATTCACCGCCATCAACGTATTTTAGTAGACCACCTTGCGATAATGGCTGGTGGGCTCTAAATGCTTGTTTGTGCAATAGTTGCTGATCTTGCTCAATTAACGCAAAGCTGGCGCCTTGAATTCGACTAATTACGCCATTAAAGCAAAGCTCGACTACGTCGTCGGCTAAACCGACTGCTTCAAACTGTTGGCTGCAACGATATGATGCCACAGTACTAATGCCCATTTTAGACATGATTTTTCGTAGGCCTTTATCAATGCCTTGACGGAAGTTGAGCATAAGATCGCGGGTGTTTTCAACGCCGTGACGCATTGCAAGATCTGAAATGCACTCGTAAGCCAAATAGGGATAAATAGCTGTGGCACCAAAGCCGAGTAATACTGCAAAGTGGTGTGGGTCGCGTGCTGATGCGGTTTCAACAATGATGTTGGTATCACAACGCAGGCTTTTATTAACTAATATTTGCTGAACCGCGCCCACAGCCATGGCTGCAGGGATAACTTGCTTCGACTTCGCGGTGGCTCTGTCTGACAATATTAGTAGGGTGGTACCGGTTCTGGCGAGTCGTTCAGCTTCATCGCAAATACGTTTAATTGCGGCTTCAAGGCCTTCACTTAAATCGTAATTCAAGTCGATTGTATTGGCTCGGTAGTAGCTGCTGTCTAATGCCATTAGCTGATTAAAATCGCTAAATAACAAGACAGGCGAGTTGAACATCACCCGGTAAGCATGGCCTGTGGTTTCGTTAAATAAGTTTTGCTCACGTCCGGCACAAGTGGTGAGTGACATCACGTGCTTTTCGCGCAGTGGGTCGATGGGGGGATTAGTGACCTGGGCAAACTTTTGGCGGAAATAGTCATAAATGGTACGTGACTTTTTAGACAGCACAGCCATAGGCGTATCGTCGCCCATTGAGCCGGTTGCTTCTTCGCCTTTTTTGGCCAGTACCCAAATAACTTGTTCTAGCTCTTCGCGAGAATAACCAAACTGTTTTTGGTACTGCAGTAGTTGTTCATCATTATACTCGCGCTGACCTTGTTCATTGGGGCCAAAGTCTTCAGCGGGCTTGAGTACGGTGCTGTGTTTTGACATCCACTCTTTATAAGGGTGGCGACGTTTGAGGTCGTTATCAATCTCAAACGATGAATACAGTTGGCCGTTTAAGGTATCTAGTACTAATAGTTCACCAGGGCCTACACGACCTTTTTCAACGACTTCGTCGGGGGCGTAATCCCAAATGCCGACTTCAGATGCTAGCGTTAGGATGCGATCTTTAGTGATCACGTAGCGTGATGGGCGTAAACCGTTACGGTCAACGGCACATGCAGCATGGCGACCGTTGGTCATTACAATGCCTGCTGGGCCGTCCCAGGGTTCCATGTGCATTGAGTTAAAGTCATAAAAAGCCTTTAACTCGGGATCCATTTCTGGATTACTTTGCCACGCTGGTGGAATAAGTAAGCGCATTGCACGGTATAAATCCATACCGCCGGCCAGCAACATTTCTAGCATGTTGTCTAATGATGACGAGTCAGATCCGGTTTCATTAACGAAAGGCGCGGCTTGCTGTAAGTCGGGTAACAGCGGCGCGTGGAACTTATAAGCCCGTGCCCGTGCCCATTGGCGGTTACCAGCGATGGTATTAATTTCACCATTATGGGCTAGATACCTAAACGGTTGAGCTAGCGGCCATTTAGGTGAGGTATTAGTTGAAAAGCGCTGATGAAACAGACAAATAGCACTTTGTAGGCGAATGTCGGCCAGGTCGCTATAAAAAGCAGGTAGGTCGGCAGGCATCATTAAGCCTTTGTATACAATTACTTGCCCTGAAAGGCTTGCAATATAAAAGTCTTTATCATGACTGAGCTGCTGTTCTACGCGGCGTCTTGCCATGTATAAGCGACGCTCTAAATCTTTTTCGCGCCAACCAATAGGTGCATTAATAAGTACTTGTACTATTTGCGGCTGACTGGCTTTACCAATTGAACCTAGTACGTCGGCGTCGACAGGTACATCACGCCAGCCTGCAACGCTTAATGTTTCTGTTTGTAGTTCTTGCTCTATAAGAAGTTTGGTTTGCGAGGCCAGTTCTTCATCTTGGCTAAGAAATAGCATACCCACAGCAAAGCGACGGCTTAAGTGCCAGTCATTTTCTGTTGCGATAGCTTTAAAAAACTCTATTGGCAGCTGCATGAGTAGGCCGCAGCCATCACCAGTACGTCCATCTGCTGCGATACCACCTCGATGTTTCATGCGGTCCAACCCATGAATCGCGGTACGTACTATTCGGTGGCTTGCTTCACCGTCCATTTGAGCTATAAGCCCAAACCCACAATTGTCCCGTTCAAAACTTGGATGATATAAGCTCATTGATACACTCCCTAACCTCAACTAATACTACTCGGGATATAAAGCGAATAATTTTTATAAATATGCACCCGAATCAACTAAATTAACCTTTAGTCTACTAAAGGTCAAACCATATCAGCTGAGTGTAACCCAACCTTAGGTTGCTAATTCATACGGACGTTTAACTGCCTTTACCTTAACGTTAACTGCGGATTGATGTGTATAACGTTATGAATAAAAAGAATTTTAGTTTTAGCGACTCGCTTTGTTTACTTTTTTGCAACATTTTTATTGATTGTTGCTTATTAAAGAAAAAGATTTTCATGCTAAATACAATCAAATGTAACGTAGTTTAGCTTTTGACTATTTATGCACTAAGTTGGATGTGTTTTTCTCGCTAAATAGTGCAACAAAAATACTAAAAATTACTGTTATTTGAGCTAGCGCTAATAAATGAATTCAGGAAATGACTACAATAGCGCAAATTCTTAAATTGGGTGATGGCTTTGGGTCTTGATAGTTACGTTAATACATTCGGGAGTGTCTGCAAGCAACGGTATGGTGAGCGGATCCGTAAATTGACCATTGATGCGAAATTTACCTGCCCTAATCGTGACGGCACCTTAGGCAAAGGTGGCTGCACATATTGTAATGTAGCATCATTTAGCCATGAGCATAAGACTGAATTATCGATACAAGCGCAGTTAAATCAAGGTCGTGAAAGACTCTCAACAAAGCCTTCAAAGTACATTGCATATTTCCAAGCTTACACTAGTACTTATGATGAATATTTGGTGCTAAAACAGAAATATGATGAAGCCATCCGTGACACCGATATTGTTGGTCTATGTGTGGGGACTCGCCCCGATTGTGTCCCAGAAGAGGTGATTAACCTCTTGGTAGATTATCAGCAACAGGGGATAGATGTTTGGTTAGAGTTGGGTCTGCAAACGGCTAACAATCAAACATTAAAGAAAATAAACCGTGGGCATGATTTTGAAGTCTATGCCGATACGGTAAAGCGAGCTCGCGCTAAAGGTATTAAAGTGTGTACTCACCTTATTCTTGGTTTGCCAGGAGAAGGGCACGAAGACTATTTAACCACTTTAGATAAAGTGCTTGGTGTAGGTGTGGATGGTTTAAAGTTGCACCCATTGCACATTGTTGAAGGTAGCACGATGGCCAAGGCGTGGCGTAATGGTAAAATGGATTTACTAAAAATAGAGGATTATGCCTTTAGTGTGGGTGAGTTAATCCGTCGTACTCCTAAAAATATTATTTTCCATCGCGTGACTGCTTACGCCAAAAAACCGATGTTACTGGGCCCTGATTGGTGTGCATTTCGTTGGGATGGTTTAGTCGCGATTGTAGATGACTTAAAAGCGAAAGGCGAGCAAGGTAGTAACCTAGCGGAACAGAAAAGTTAATTACAGTCACTTACAACTCGCAATGTTAAAAGTAGCCCCAGAAGTTATCGGTGACATTAATTGTTTTGAACTTTTTAATTAATCAGTTGTTGCTGTGAGGTTAAAATGTGCTGATTTTCAACTACAAATGACACTAGTTGTTGCGCCTAAAAATTTAGCGAGTATTATGTTTACAATCGTATTTTTTATACGCGGCAATTATTTTGAGAGGTGCCTAAATGGCCACAGCTGAATTAGAATCAATTTTGGATCTTAATACACTGGAGCAGTACTGCAGTGCCATCGGCGCAGGTACGTTACTTAAAAGTGTCGTGTTGTTTGAACAGCTTATGCCTGAATATGTGGGCAACCTTGTTAATGCATATGAAGCGAAAGATAAAGAAACGCTTTGTTCTGAAGCACATAAGTTTAAAGGTGCTGCCGGATCTGTAGGTTTAAAACGGATTCAACAGTTTGCGCAGTTAATACAACATGGCGAAGTAGCTTCATGGGAAGCTGAACATCCAACATGGGTTAACGAGATTGTTAACCACGGTTCGAGCGACTTGCATGCACTAAAACAATATCTTGAATCAAGAGCGTAAGCACTGATTAAGATGTTGAAATGGCGTTGTTTGGGTAACTAAGCAGTGCCATTTTTTTTGCATTTTAAACAGTGTTATTCATCACCTTGACTTTTTTACACAAAGTTAATTGTTTTTATTATAAAGCTAATCGTAAAATACGATAAATAACGCCATTGGTAATCATACTTTATGAAACACCTCCCAAGTTTGAAAAACTTGTTTTACTTGGTTAATTTGCACCAAGAGCAAAATTTTAACCGTGCGGCTAAAATTTGCCACGTGAGTCAGTCTACATTATCGAGTGGTATTCAAAACCTTGAAGATCAATTAGGTCATCAACTTATCGAGCGTGACCATAAGTCTTTTATATTTACTGCCATTGGTGAAGAGGTTGTCACCCGCTCGCGCAAGTTATTAACGGATGTTGATGACTTAGTCGAACTAGTAAAGCATCAAGGCGAACCCATGACGGGTGAGATCCGGTTAGGGTGTATTCCTACCATTGCGCCATTTTTATTGAGCCTAGTGGTTCAGCATTGTAAAAAAGTTTACCCAGATTTGACGCTATTATTGAAAGAAGATACCACCGATAGGCTTATCGATGCCCTTGGAAAAGGAGAGCTTGATTTACTATTGTTGGCTTTACCGGTCGACACGAGTGGTTACCATAGTATGAAAGTGGGAATTGACCCATTTAAAATGGTTGTACATGAAGAGCTTACTGATGAAATCCACGAGCCAATTGATTACCAGTCGCTGCCTGATGAAAGCATTTTTCTATTACAAGCTGAGCACTGTATTACTGGGCATGCGATCAGTGCATGCCAATTAGGAGAAAGTGCCAAAATTAATCCATTCGCCGCTACGAGTTTACACACCTTGGTACAAATGGTTAATTGTAAATTAGGTACCACTTTTTTGCCGCAAATGGCTATTGATGCTGGCATCTTAAATAATACAGATTTGCTTGCGTTAGCGCCGCCTGGTGAAACTCCATATCGAGATATTGGACTGGTGTGGCGACAAACATCGAGTCGGATTTTAACCTTTAGAACGCTAGGTTTAGAGATCCAAACTTTACTTGAACAGAATGAATAGTTTTAAGCGGTATTGAGTAATGCACAGTCGTTACGATGAAAGCCGATAATTATTTATCGGCTTTTTTATGCGGCGTTTTTAGGGGAAACCCCATAGATTTCGATTGAGTGTTGCTTACCTTTCAGTTTGATAGGTCCCAAGTTGTTGAGGTCATAACGAGTTTCAGCAAAGTCGAGACGAGACTTAAGCGAACCTGAAATCAACATTCTCTGGCCAAGGGGATTACACTGATCTTGCAATCTAGCCAAGGTATTAAGCACATCACTAAAGAAACTAATTTCTTGCTTTTGAACACCAACAACCGCAGCAACAACCTGACCACAATGTGCAGCCGCTTTAAATTTAGGGACAAAGCCGTATTGTTCTTCAAAGTACAGGCGCTGCCAACTAAGTTGCTGACTAAACTCATGGTATATATTAAAACAACGATCTTCTTTTATGCCATCTTTTAATGGCCAATGAATAAGAACTGCATCGCCCATATAACGATAAATTTCAGCTTCGTTATTAGTGACAGTATCTGCAAGTAAACTAAAGCTATCTTGGATTAATCGGCTAAACCGGTAATCTCCCAGAGACTCTGCATGTGTTGTTGAGGCAACCATGTCTAAATATAAAAACAAGCGTTGCTCATAGCGGGGCTTATGATAATTGCCAAGACCAATATTAACCAAAACACGGAAACCAACCAGCAAGGCCATTTGCTCAAGAAATGCTAGCCCTACTCTGACCACTACTAAATAAACAATGAGCGCCTGAAAGGCGGGGCTATATAGAATATGCGCCGTTAGCATTTGTCGCAGGGTGGTCATGTGGTTTTCAATGGCCCACATGTTTAGGTATTGGGTTATATACGCCAGCGTAGTGGCACCTAATAGTAAGAATAACCCTTTAAATATGACTGAAAAAACATAAGGTAAGCGGTTGATGGCGCTGAAGTCAGCAATGAGGTTCGACATCCAATGTAGGCTACCGAAAATTATCCCCATATAAATTGAAAGCGTCGCAAGATCTGCAGAACCAACTGCCCATTGAGGGAGCTCTGGTGTTTGTGCGTATCTGAAAAATACGAACGCTGCCATTGCTGAAGTCCAAGCGAAAATAGCGAAGGCTAACTTCTTTGCCTGTATACTTGCTCTCACTGTTTAGGGGGTATCCAACTGCTAATTTCTTACGATTCGCTAGTCTATAGAATATCACCCTACTATTTCCAGTAGTATTTGTGATCTACGTCAAATGAGTGCTGAGTTTGTACAAATAACATTCAAAGTAGCGCCGAAAGAATCCTTTGAGTGAATTGAGTCTTTAAATAAAAGCCCCGAGGGTTGACTTGAGAGCGACTGCCGTTGTGTCCAATACTCTGTGTGAGCACTTGGCTATTGGCTGCTTTTGGTCGTAATTGCAGCACTTCTCCATGTCTTGCTGTAATGGATTCGACTTTGCCGATGGCGATGAGCTCCATGATCTCTTCCCAGTCTTGTTTGAGTAACGCTTCTTCTTCGGCTGACGGGCTCCATAATACTGGAGAGCCTATTTGACGTTCAGCGAGGGGGATTTCTCGTGCGCCTTGAACAGGGATCCACAACACATTTTGTAGCTTGTGGTAGACGACACTATTCTCCCATGTCAGTCCTTGAATATTAGATAAGGGGGCGACTGTCACATAGGTTGTTTCTAGTACTTTACCCGTTTGGTTAACTGGGATCGTTTTTAGTTCAACACCTAAATGTATAAAATCTTGCTCTGGTTTTGACCCCGCAATGGCGCCGAGCTCTAATTCTATTAATTGGCCGACCCAACCTTTATGGCGTTTAAGATCTTTAGGTGACTGGATCTGATGGTGATGCGCTAGCTGTCCCAGTGTCAGCCCGGCCATGGCTTCGGCACGCATCATGAGCTCTTCTAGTGTATTAGGTGGTTGAGTGGATTTTTTCATAGGGCAATTTTACTTAAAGTTTGGCGGTTACACAAGGTTGGTTGTTTTTTGAACGATCCTTTATTTAAAAGTTTAAACTGCCATTATTGTTAGTTAAGTTACTGAAAAACATCTTTTTAAATGTTCACAATAATTACATCAACAGTGTGACAATTAAGTTACCCCGCTAGTTTAACTGTTTTTCTAACATAGTTATCCACAGATATTTTGGATAACTCTTACTATTAAAGCAACTACTGGAATAAATTTGTTCTGTCAATGCTATTTAAAGGCATATATTTGCTTTTTTAAAGTCAAAAATACTTGCTATTGTGAATAACATCATTCTAGCAGTGGGCAACTTTTATATTTAAACTGCGGAGGTTAAAAAGTAACCATATTTTAAGTGGTTTGGTTTTGCAGCTGTTTGCTGCAAGTGTAAGTTGTTGTAAATAAAAGATTATGTTCTTTATTGTTAACAAGGCAATATTTATTTCAAAGATGCATATCAGTTCGATAATGGACTTTATTAGAGTTTATAACAGAGATATCCACAGATTCTGTGGATATAATTACAAAAAATTGGCCGAGCCTGTTGATAAGGTTTGATATTAGTTAGATTTATACAGTGAGAATGCGCAACTGAGATTTGCTGCAACGCTAGCTTTGTGAAACAATCTATTCATTAATAGTTAATAGTTTCGGAGTCCATGTGATTGATAGTGACGGCTTTCGCGCAAATGTGGGCATCATTATCTGTAATCGCTCTGGGCAGGTTATGTGGGCAAGAAGATTTGGCCAACATTCCTGGCAATTCCCTCAAGGTGGTGTTGACGAAGGTGAGTCAGCAGAAAAAGCCATGTATCGTGAATTATACGAAGAAGTAGGGTTAAGGCCAGAACATGTAAAAATTTTAACCTCTACGCGATCTTGGTTACGATACAGGTTACCCAAGCGATTGATCAGACAAGATAGTAAACCAGTTTGTATCGGGCAAAAACAAAAATGGTTTTTATTACAGTTAGTGAGCACGGATAGTGCCATTAATTTAAACGCATGTGGTCATCCTGAGTTTGATGATTGGCGTTGGGTGAGTTATTGGTATCCCGTCAGGCAGGTGGTTTCATTTAAGCGTGATGTGTATCGAAAAGTGATGAAAGAATTTGCATCAATAACACTGCCTTTGCAGGTTAAAGAGCACAGTGTGAAAAGAAGAGGTATTCGCCGAGGCTAATAAAGGGAGGTTTGCGGTTGTGTTAAAAACACTAAGGGACATTACACAAGTCGTTGCTTCAGCTAAGGATTTGCAACATGCGCTGGAGCAGCTTGTACTGCAGACCAAACACGCTATGCGAACAGATTGCTGCTCTGTCTATTTATTAGAGCAGCAACAACTGATCTTATCTGCGACCGATGGGCTAGCCCCCACTGCTGTTAATCGTGTACATATTCCATTAACCCAAGGATTAGTTGGGTTAGTTGCGCAGCGTGAAGAGGCGATAAACCTTGCTGCGGCTTCTTCACACCCCCGATTTAAATTACTGCCTGAAGTTTTAGAAGAAGCCTATAACGCTTTTCTTGCGGTACCGATTGTGTATCAAAAGTCTGTGATTGGCGTAATTGTTGTTCAACAAATCCAAGCACGACAATTTAGTGAAGCAGAAGAAGCCTTTTTAATGACACTGGCAGCCCAGCTTGCTATGGCTATTAAAGGTCTCAAACCTCGGGCAGTTATCAACCATTCTACTTTGCAGCCACTTTATTATGTTGGAACCACTGCGTCAAAAGGGATTGCAATAGGCCAAGCGTTGCAGCTTGGTGGGCAAATTTCATTTGATCTAAAACCGCAGAAAGTTAACGATATTGTTGAAGAGCAAGCCCGCCTCAGGCGTGCAATGGGCTTGTGTAAAAATGCGCTGTCTAGTTTGTCTCAACGCTTTAATCGAGAACAAGATGAAGAAGCCGCATCTATATTTAATGCGTTATTACTATTGCTTGATGAGGCGAGCTTAGGGGGAGAGTACATTACTGAAGTCCTGCTGGGCTGGAGCGCTGAAACCGCCGTTTGTCGCGTATCTAAACGTTTTATCGCTCACTTTAACTGTATGGACGACCCTTACCTAAAAGAGCGTTCTAATGATATTAAAGACTTAGGGCAGCGTGTATTAAGGCAGTTAATCGAACCTGATAAGATATTTCTTGAACCCGAAACACCAGTCATATTAATTGTTCGTGAGGCTACAACAACCTTGCTGGCCGAGTTCCCAAGGCAAAAACTCGCTGGAATAGTAACCGAATTGGGTGGCGTTAACTCCCATGCGGCTATTTTAGCAAGGGCATTAGGTGTGCCAGTTATCATTGGGGTTAATGGCATATTGAATGTTGGCCTTGATAAAAAACAAGTGATTATCAACGCCAATAGAGGGCAGCTATTGGTTGAGCCTTCTGACACAATTTTAGCTGAATATCATAATCTTATTGCTGCTGAAAGAGCACTGCAGCGCCAATATGCTGCCGAACTACCTTTAACGACAGTAACGCTCGACGGATTACGGGTGTATTTATACATAAATAGTGGGTTACTGAGCAGTGTTGACTCAGAAACCGGTTGTGACTCTGACGGTATTGGACTTTACCGTACCGAAGTGTTGTTTATGCTGCGGCAATTTTTTCCGGGTGAACAAGAGCAATTAGACATTTACCGAAAAGTATTGCGCGCAGCAAATAATAAACCGGTGGTCATGCGAACGCTTGATGTCGGTGGTGACAAGCCACTTGATTATTTTCCTATTGTAGAAGACAACCCATGCTTAGGCTGGCGTGGTATTCGGCTTAGTCTTGACCATCCAGAACTGTTTTTAGTGCAGCTACGGGCGATGTTACATGCCGCGATAGATTCACAGCAGCTGCATATTCTACTGCCGATGGTAAGTAACTTAGAGGAAGTTGACCTTGCGCTGGTTTATTTAGAACAAGCCTACCAAGAGTTAACGGTTGAGTTAGAACAGTCATTTTCGATGCCTAAAGTCGGGATCATGTTAGAAGTTCCTGTATTACTGTATCAATTAGATGAAGTGGCAAAACGGGTGGATTTTGTTTCTGTTGGTTCTAATGATTTAACCCAGTATTTGCTCGCCGTTGATCGTAATAACCCCAATGTAAATGCGCTTTTTGATAGCTATCACCCTGGCGTGCTTAGGGCTCTTAAGTTTGCAGTTGAAAGGTGCAACGCTAATCATTTACCTATTAGCGTTTGTGGTGAACTCGCGGGCGAGCCAATAGGCGCTATGCTGCTCGTCGCTATGGGCTACGAGCAATTGAGTATGAGTCAAGCGAGTTTATCGCGAATAAACTACCTGTTAAGAAGGGTATCAAAGCTTGAACTGAGCGCGCTGTTAGATAAAGCTTTGTCACTGTATACAGGCGGTGAAGTTAAGGCGCTCATCAGTGAATATTGCGAAGAAAAAGGCTTAATAGCACTGCTGAATTAGCAGAATTAATTAACGAACCAGCGCTATTGCTTTAAGCTTGGTTTAATTAAAGAGTTGAGGGCTGTTTATGGAAAGTTGGTTGGTGATTTTTTGTATATGCCTTGCTCTTGGCTCCATTATTGGTTTTATGGCTGGTTTGTTAGGCATTGGTGGTGGTCTGATAGCTGTACCAGCATTGTTGTATTTCTTGCCTAATGTTGGTGTGCCATTTGAGCATTTGCCACATGTTGCGATTGCTACATCACTCGCGGCGATTATTTTAACGTCTTTATCTTCGGCATTAGCGCACAATAAAAGAGGTAATATTCCTTGGGGGCTCTTTAAACCAATGTTACCCGGTTTTGTTGTTGGCGCGATATGCTCAGGATTTGTTTCTAAGCTAATTGATGCCAGCAATTTACAGCAAGCTTTTGCGTTTTTTGTGGTATTAATGGCACTTCAAATGGCTTTTCCGATTAAACCAAGTGCGAATGAATCAATGCCAAAAGCAGCATTTTTGTTTATTGCAGCGGCTGTTATCGCATTGATTGCCGGGTTAATGGGTATTGGTGGCGGCGTGTTATTAGTACCGTTTTTGACTTGGTGTGGGCTACAAATGCGAAATGCGGTAGGTTTTGCTGCTGCAACTGGTTTATTGATTGCCCTTTTTGGCAGTATTGGCTACTCGTTGGCAGGTTGGAATTTAACAGCCCTGCCGCAAGGAACGTTTGGTTTTATTTACGTACCTGCGCTAGTTGGAATTGTGATTACATCGATGTTAACGGCTCCGCTAGGTGCTAAAGCAGCGACCAAGTGGCCAACAGCGTTATTGAAAAAAATATTTGCAGGTTTTTTAGCAATTGTAGGCTTGAAGCTGATGCTGACTTAAACTTTTAGTTCATCAATAAATTCGTTCGATATCAGTCGATAAGCTTATTGATGATGAGCTGTCTATCGTCTTATATCGGGTTGGTTTTTCAGTTTTTATATTCGTTTTATTTTATAGGTAATAGAGTCATGAAACAGTATTTAGCGCTTTGTCAAAGGATTGTAGATGAAGGCACTTGGGTTGAGAATAGTCGTACAGGTAAGCGTTGCCTTACCGTGATAAATGCTGATTTGGTTTACCATGTCGATAACAACGAATTCCCATTAATCACCACCCGAAAAAGCTTTTGGAAAGCTGCGATTGCCGAAATGATTGGCTACATTCGAGGTTATGATAATGCCGAAGATTTTAGAAAAATCGGCGCCAAAACATGGGATGCTAATGCCAACGATAATCAAGCTTGGCTTGACAACCCGTACCGCAAAGGCACTGACGATATGGGAAGAGTCTATGGCGTACAAGGCCGTAGCTGGGCAAAACCTGATGGTGGTTCAATCGATCAGTTACGTAAAATAATTGATAACTTGTCAAAAGGTATTGACGATAGAGGTGAAATTTTAAGTTTTTATAACCCAGGTGAGTTTCATATGGGTTGTTTAAGACCCTGCATGCACACGCATAATTTTTCATTACTTGGTGATACGTTGCATTTGACCAGTTTTCAGCGTTCGTGTGATGTTCCGCTAGGGCTTAATTTCAACCAAGTACAGGTGTTTACCTTGTTAGCGTTAATTGCCCAGATCACCGGCTATAAGGCTGGAAAGGCTTACCACAAAATAGTCAATGCTCATATTTATGAAGATCAACTCGACCTAATGCAGAATGTGCAGCTGAGTCGTCGTCCATTTGAGTCACCAAAACTGTCAATTAACCCAGATATTAAATCGTTAGAAGATTTAGAAACATGGGTGACGATGGATGATTTTGAAGTGACAGGTTACCAGCATCACGAAGCGATTAAGTATCCTTTCTCAGTATAATTTATAGTAATTGGCTCGAATCACTCGAGCCAATTTAACCTGTTAGAGAGTCATTTGTTGTCAAGGTTGTTGGTAGACTTTGTTGTGCCGCTCGCCCCCTTCGTTTCGTTCTTCAGTATTTGTTTTTCCCTGCGCTTGATCATTTAAGAATGTTGAACCATGCTTAATACCTCGGATATCCCGAAGTGTAATGCTGTTGCAAACGATTATTCAGATTGAACTTGATCGACTACACTCCGGATATTGAGATTTTATGGAGTGTAATATGGAACGGGCTATTAGGAATTTTTTAAGCCAAGAGTCAGCTGGTGGTATTTTGTTGATGATTGCTGTTGTACTGGCAATGATTTTGGCCAATTCGCCTTTGTCAGGAATATATCAAGGTTTTCTTGATACCGAAATGCAAGTGCGTGTTGGTAGTTTGGATATTAATAAAACATTCATTCATTGGATTAATGACGGTCTCATGGCCGTATTTTTTTTGCTGATTGGCTTGGAAGTGAAAAGAGAGCTGCTTGAGGGGGCTTTGTCGAGTAGAGAACAAGCTTCATTGCCGACCTTTGCTGCTATTGGCGGTATGGTACTCCCTGCTGCGGTGTACCTCATGTTTAATTACTCCGATCCTGTTACCCAGGTAGGCTGGGCCATTCCAGCAGCAACAGATATCGCATTTGCACTGGGTATTATGGCCCTATTAGGTAGCCGCGTACCCGTGTCGTTAAAAGTGTTTTTGTTAGCATTGGCTATTATTGATGATTTAGGGGTTGTGGTCATTATTGCCTTGTTCTATAGCACTGATCTATCAACCATAAGCTTAATCGTCGCAGCAGCAGCAATTGTGGGTTTAGTAGGGCTTAACCGTCGAGGCGTAACTGGACTGATCCCCTATGGTATATTAGGGATGATTTTATGGATAGCGGTACTGAAATCTGGCGTTCATGCCACGTTAGCTGGCGTTATTATTGCTTTTTGTATTCCGCTGCGTGCTAAAGATGGTTCATCGCCATCAGAAAGTTTAGAGCACCACCTGCACCCATGGAGTACGTTCCTTATATTACCCGTTTTTGCTTTTGCTAACGCAGGTGTCGATTTAGGCGGTATGAGCTTAAGTTCGTTATTATCGCCGGTGCCTCTGGGCATTGCATTAGGGTTATTACTAGGTAAACCACTGGGAATAATAATTTTTAGTTATATTTCCGTAAAACTTAAACTCGCTGTCTTACCCGATGGTGTCAGTTGGGCTCAGATCACCCCAGTTGCTGTGATGTGTGGTATTGGTTTTACAATGTCTATGTTTATCTCTTCGTTGGCCTTTGTTGGTGAGGGGGAAATGTATGGCAATTACGCAAGGCTGGGTATTTTATTAGGTTCATTTACTTCGGCAACGATAGGTTACTTTTGGTTATCTAAGGTATTGCCTAAGAAAGGAGAGTAAGTATGAGAATAGTACTATTATCGCTACTTTTAGCGTTAGGTTTTAGTTCTGCAGTGTCTGCATCGCAGTTCCAAGGTTGCATTGAAGAAACCGAAAGTCCCCTTTGCCAGAGTTATCTTGAAGGCCTGGTTGAAGGTGCACTGATGTACAAAGCTGCTGCAGTTGGTGCGCGTTTAGAGTCAAATGACTATCAGTCTCGTGCGTTAAAATACCGAGGAGGAAAGCGGTTTGAGGCTGCCAACCGGACTTTTTGTCAAAATCGCACCCCAAAAAAAGAGGATTTAGTGGGAGTGCTTAATGAGGTATTTACAGCCGGTAAGATCCAAACTAAAGATGATCTGACCAGTTTGATGTTTGGTTTGACCGATTGTCAGCGTTTAAAATAGCTTATATGTGTTGTAGGGTGAGCAAGAGCCACCCTTGTTTTACTCTTTAACGGAATGATATGGCCAACCTTAATTACAACCACCTGTACTATTTTTGGATGATTCTAAAAAAGGGTTCAGTCACGAAAGCTGCCGAAGCATTGTGTTTAACGCCGCAAACCGTGACTGGCCAGATTAGAGTGTTAGAGAACAGTTTAAAAGGCAGTTTATTTAAGCGAGTAGGGCGGACGTTAGAGCCGACAGAACTGGGTGAGTTAGTGTTTAGGTACGCTGATAAAATGTTTAGTCTCAGTTATGAAATGCTCGACTTATTAAATTATCAGAAAGACGACAATATCCGTTTTGAAGTCGGCATAGCAGCAGCACTGTCTAAAGCGTTAACGAGTCGGGTGTTATTATCAGTTTTGCCTAGCGATGGTTCAATGCATTTGGCATGTTATGAGGCAACGCACGAAAGCTTAATGGAGCGATTAAGGGCACATAAATTAGACATGATTTTGTCTGATTGTGCAGGCGAGAGTTTAAAATACCCAGAAATACTCTCTAAGCAACTTGGTGAAAGTGGGACTGCATTTTTCTCTGCTGAGACCTACAGTAAACCTTTCCCCGATTGTTTAGAGCAAGGAAAACTGTTGATCCCAAGTCGGAGTACTTCTCTAGGGCAGCAATTGGTTCGCTGGTTTGATGAAAAAAACCTTAATGTAAGTGTTTTAGGTGAGTTTGACGATGCCGCAATGATGAAAGCGTTCGGTTTTTTCAAACAAGGTATTTTTGTCGCGCCGTCAATTTATAAGCAGGATATTTTGGCTCATGGGATGACGTTGTTGGGAGAAACCAATGACATTAAAGAGGTGTACCACGTTATGTTTGCTGAAAGGATGATTCAGCACCCCGCCGTTAAGCGCTTATTAGGTACGGACTTCTCTGAGTTATTTGCAGGAAATGATGTAAAAGTGCAACAATTATAATCATAAGTGCAACTTATGGTTATTTGGGTATACACTAGCAACATTGTTTAAGATTGGAGTCATTACTTTGTCCGAATCAATGCTAAAACCGATGAACATTGCTCGCGTTCGCTGGGCATGTCGCCGAGGCATGTTAGAACTAGATGTGTTGTTTCAACCGTTTGTTGAGCAACATTACGAAGCAATGCCTGATACTGATAAAAATACCTTTGTTAGGTTGCTTGAATGTGAAGACCCAGAGCTTTTTGCTTGGTTTATGGGGCATCAAGTGTGCCAAGACCCAGAATTTGCGCAGATGATTGTAAGAGTTCGTGGGCGTCCAACAGCATAGTTTTAGTGTGACAAGCTCGTTCGGTCAACGATTGTCGTTGGCCGTGTTAGCTTCAGTTTGTTTAACCTCTTTTTGTATTTGGCCTTCTTTCGATTCTTCCGTTTATCACTCCTGTCGATTGCTCATTTTCTGCTGCTGTTTGATGTTTTTTATTCGTGTATTTTGGCGGTTGAAATATTGGCGTTGTCAGGTGTTATTGTCGGCAGAAGGTCATGGAGTGTTAAATCAACAGCAGCGTTTTATTGTGACTGGTAAGCCCATCGTGACACCGTTTGCTGTTATGTTTTATGTCGAATATGACGGGAAAGTTACTCGGGTGGTTGTATGGGCTGATATGTTAAACGACACAAATTATCGACATTTGTGCCGTTTATTGCTGCAATCTTATCAATTTCAACGCAAGTTAATTTAACCTGCCAACTTATTTTGGCTGTAAAATAGTGGGCTTTGGTGCTTTTTCCTTGTTAGGGTAATCAATGTTGTAATGCAGACCGCGACTTTCTTTACGCTCCATTGCACAGCGGATGATGAGTTCGGCAACTTGTACAAGATTACGCAGTTCTAACAGGTTATTACTGACTTTAAAATTAGAGTAATACTCTTGGATCTCTTGCTGCAACATGACGCAACGTCTTAATGCACGCTCTAAACGCTTATCTGATCTTACAATCCCGACATAATCCCACATAAATAACCGCAGTTCATGCCAGTTATGCGCAATCACAACCTCTTCATCAGAATTTGACACTTGGCTTTCATCCCAAGCAGGAAGGTGCCCGGGCATCGGTATTTTACCTAGTAAGCTTTCGATATCTTCAGCCGCCGCTCTGGCAAACACAAGGCATTCGAGTAATGAGTTACTGGCAAGGCGGTTGGCACCATGTAGGCCAGTATAAGCGACTTCTCCAATGGCATATAACCCGTTCAAATCTGTTTGACCATGTAAGTCGGTCATTACCCCTCCACACGTATAATGCGCAGCGGGTACCACTGGAATTGGGTCGGTGGTGATATCGATACCAAACTCAAGGCAGCGCTTATGAATAGTCGGGAAGTGTTTTATGACAAAATCAGCAGGTTTATGAGTTATGTCTAAGTACACACAATCAGCCCCTAAGCGCTTCATTTCATAATCGATTGCACGGGCAACTATGTCACGTGGTGCCAATTCTGCTCGCTCATCAAACTCGGGCATAAAGCGGGAACCATCTGGGCGACGTAAAAAAGCGCCTTCGCCTCTTAATGCCTCTGTTAGTAAAAAATTATGGGCATCGGCATGGAACAAACAGGTTGGATGAAATTGATTAAATTCCATATTTGCTACCCGGCACCCTGAGCGCCAAGCCATCGCTATACCATCACCAGAAGCAACGTCTGGGTTAGAGGTGTACTGATATACTTTTGAACATCCACCTGTGGCTAGCGCAACAAAGCGAGCTTTAACTGTTTCTACCTGCTCTAAATTTCGGTTCCAAACATAAGCGCCCTGCACGCGATTACCTGGGCGATTCAATTTAAGCGTTGTGATTAAATCAATTGCATTATACCGTTCGAGCACTTCGATATTGGGGTGAAGACTGGCCTGCTCCTGCAGGGTCAGCTGTACTTCTTTACCGGTAGCATCAGCAGCATGCAAAATGCGTCGATGACTATGGCCGCCTTCACGAGTTAAATGATAGCGAGTCTCGTCTGTACTTCCTTTTGTTGTCTCTTCTTTGTCAAAAGCGACGCCACAATCAATGAGCCATTGCATCGACGCTTTTGCGTTTTCTGCTGTAAATTTAACGACAGGCTCATCGCACAGGCCTGCACCAGCAACTAAAGTGTCATTAACATGAGACTCGATAGTATCATCAGCGTCAAAAACTGATGCTATACCGCCTTGAGCATAGTAGGTTGAACCTTCACTTAAAGGCCCTTTTGACAGTAAAATCACCTTGGCTTTTGCGGCAAGATGCAGGGCTAAGGTTAGGCCGGCTGCGCCACTGCCAATAACCAAAATATCAGATTGATGTTCAACTACTTGTTTCATCGGGTATCATAGTATTATCAGGAGGTTTTACTATGTTAAACCAAGATGCCAGCTGAGGATACTTATCAAAGTCGCATTTACGCCGGGTTTTTATTTTGGTTCACTTACACGGCCTGCTCTGAGGTATAATTCATCATGGCTTCCACGATGAGTAGTGTAATAAAGGTATTTATTGTTCAACAATGTCGATAAAATTAAGTCCAAAACGAAAATAAGCACTCAATTAGCAGCCTTACGTCACCTTAATTGACAAGTGAGTAGGTTGTATCAATTGGGTAGCTAATAAAATTAAATGACTTCTTTAAACATTTTTTTAGAACTTTTTTGAAACTCGCTAGTCTACATAAGTGAATATGATTCGAGCGGCTGAGAAATCAGCATTAGATTTAGGAGTAGTCGGCTCGAATGAGTGGACCAATAAGTGATCAACAATTAGTTGAACGCGTACAACGTGGAGACAAAAACGCTTTTAACCTTTTGGTACAAAAATATCAAAACAAGGTCGCCAACCTGATATCACGTTACGTACGAAATCAGGCCGATGTTGCAGATGTGTCGCAAGAAGCTTTTATTAAAGCTTATCGAGCGTTACCAAACTTTAGAGGTGAAAGTGCGTTTTACACTTGGTTGTATCGCATTGCAGTCAATACTGCAAAAAATCATCTGGTATCACAGGGGCGAAGAGCACCTGCAAATGATGTAGATGTTGAAGACGCCGAATACTACGATGGCAGCGACGCGTTAAAGGAGTTCGCATCTCCTGAACGGTTAGTCTTGTCTGATGAGATTCAAAAGGTTGTGTTCGACACGCTAGATACATTGCCAGAAGAATTGAAGATGGCAATCTCACTGCGAGAACTTGATGGTATGAGTTACGAAGAGATTGCTAATGTCATGGATTGCCCTGTAGGCACTGTAAGATCACGGATCTTCAGAGCGCGTGAGGCAATTGATAAAAAGCTTAAGCCGTTGCTTGAAAAATAGCACCCTTAACAAACATAGGTGATTAATGGATAAATTAGGTCAGGAATGGGTTTCTGCTGCTGTCGATGGTGAGCTCGATGAGCAAGTGCTAGCTGAGTTAGCGGCCGACGCAGATTCACATGAACAGTGGCGTGATTATCATATGATTGGTGATGCAATGCGTGGCGAATTACCACAAACTGTGTCAATCGATCTCAGTGCTAATATTATGGCGGCTATTGATGATGAACCAGCGATGGTGGCACCGAAGTCATCGACGGTTAAGTCAAAGCCTGCGACAAATAATGTAGTAGCACTATTTAAGCAATTTGGTCAGTATGCAATAGCGGCTTCGGTTGCAATGGTAGCCGTGGTGGGAGTGCAAAACTACAATCAAGCGTCATTAGTAGATGATTCTCCGTTACCGGTTTTGAACACTCGGCCGCTCATCGGTAGTGTTTCACCAGTAAGTATGCAGACAGGTGCGATTCAGTCAAACCAAAGTTATACAAGTGAGCAAGTTGTTGACCAACGTCGTCGTATTAATGCTTATATTCAAGATCATATGCTACAACAGAGATTGAATAATGGTGCTATAGAGGGCAACAAAGACGTAGTTCCAGTGCCTGCCAAACAGCAATAAGGAGTTAGCTTGCGTCTGATCCTATTGGCTATTATAGCCATGAGTTTTCCCGCGATAGCGCGGGAAGACATGCCCGCAAATGCTTGGCTAGAAAATATGAGCCAAGCTCTGCGCGAACAAAAATTCAAAATATCGTTAATCCAACTTCAAGCTGATCATATTCGTCCATTAGTTTATATCCACGGTAAAATTGAAGACCAAGAAGTGGCATTTTTAGAGCACTTAAATGGGCCTCCTAAAAATGCAGTTAGGATCAATCAAACTGTTACGTTCATTGAACATGACCAACCCGCCTATAGTGTCTATGCTAACCGTATTGAAGGCCTTTTTCCTGTCGCTTTTGCCGGTAATATTGCCAAACTAGAAAGTGGTTACCAATTTGTATTAGGTGGACGAAGTCGAATTGCTGGGCGTCCAGGTCAATTGGTTCGTATTATCCCTAAAGATAAAAATCGCTACGGTTATCAAGTCTGGTTGGATATGGACACCTTTATACCACTGCGGTTTGATATGCTTACCGGTGATAAGCAGCTGCTAGAGCAAATTTTAGTGGTTGAACTTTTAGTATTGGAAGAGACTCCTGCAATATTAAAAGAAGCACATAAACAGGAATGGCCTGCAGTTATGGGGCTACCTGAACGTGCTGGTGCAGAAGACTGGCAGTTTAGTTGGTTACCAGAAGGCTTTAAAGTTTTAGTTAAAGATCAGCACCGGTTGATCGGTAGCAAAGAAGCGGTTGAATATATTGCCATAAGTGACGGTTTAGCGAACGTGTCTGTTTACGTGGCTAAAGCAGGTGACGCAGCACTTCCTGAAGAGTTAGTTACACGTAATGGCTTATCATTAGCAACGGAACGTGTTGGAAATGCTGAAGTTGTTGCTGTAGGAAAAGTGCCTGCAGAAACACTCAGTCGTATTGCTAAAAGCATTATGCTGCGATAAAGGTATAAGTATATGATGGAAGAGGTTGCCAAAGTTGTTGCAAACAGCAACTCTGGTTGGGTTGTTGTTGAAGTCGAGATGAAGAGTGCCTGTAACCATTGTGACAGTGGAGATGCTTGCGGAACATCTGCTGTCGCTAAAGCCTTTTCTGTGAAAGTGCAGCGTTTTTCTATTCAAACAGAGGGTGTTTTTGCTAAAGGTGAGCGTTTAAAGCTAGGCTTGCCTGAAAGTGTCATCCTAAAAGCTGCTGTATTAGTGTATTTGCTGCCTTTAGTGGGTTTCTTTATCGGAGCTTATGCGGGGAACTTATTGGCGGACTCGCTGGTGGTAAATCAAGACCTGTTATCTGTAATCGGGGCGGCGGTAGGTAGTGTAAGTTGTTGGTCTATAGCTAAAAAGATTGCACGTTCTTTAGAAGATAAGGCTCAGCCTATAATTATAAAATCACTCGGCAAACCAATAGACATCGCGCAATGAGCTTAATTCCTTAGGTGTTTGCGCAACTTTTGATGATAAAAATTGGTATTAAAGCCGCAATCGGGTACAATTCTGCACCTTAAAAATTCTTTTCAACTTCGAGTTTAGTCATCCAAGCATAATGAAGCACATAAGAAACTTTTCGATAATTGCCCATATCGACCACGGCAAATCAACACTCTCAGATCGCCTTATCCAAGATTGCGGTGGTTTATCCAATCGTGAAATGGCTTCACAGGTTTTAGATTCTATGGATCTAGAACGTGAGCGCGGTATTACTATTAAAGCGCAAAGCGTAACCTTGGACTACAAAGCGAGTGACGGTGAAACTTACCAGCTAAACTTTATTGATACGCCAGGTCACGTGGATTTCTCTTATGAGGTTTCGCGTTCTCTAGCTGCTTGTGAAGGTGCGCTGTTGGTTGTTGATGCAGGGCAGGGGGTTGAAGCGCAAACGCTTGCCAACTGTTATACCGCCTTAGAGATGAAGCTGGATGTTGTACCAGTTTTGAACAAAATCGACTTGCCACAAGCTGATCCTGAGCGTGTAGCGGAAGAAATTGAAGACATCGTTGGCATCGAAGCGACCGACGCTGTACGTTGTTCTGCTAAAACAGGCCTCGGAATTGCTGAAGTGCTGGAAACTATTGTGGCAGACATTCCGCCACCAGAAGGTGATCCAGATGGGCCACTACAAGCCTTGATCATTGACTCATGGTTTGACAGCTACTTAGGCGTAGTATCTTTAGTGCGTATTAAACATGGCGTACTCAAGAAAGGTGATAAATTTAAAGTTATGTCGACAGGGGTGACTCATAATGCTGATCGTGTCGGTATTTTCACTCCAAAGCAAACTGATACGCCTGAACTAAAAACGGGTGAAGTAGGCTTCGTTATTGCTGGTATTAAAGAGATCCACGGCGCTCCTGTTGGTGATACTTTAACTCATGCTAAGCATGGCGCACTGGAACCATTACCTGGTTTTCAAAAAGTAAAACCTCAGGTATACGCCGGTGTGTTCCCAATCTCAACTGATGATTACGAAAGCTTCCGTGATGCACTTAATAAGCTCAGCCTTAACGATGCTTCGTTGTTCTTTGAACCTGAAACTTCATCAGCACTTGGTTTTGGTTTCCGTATTGGCTTCTTGGGCCTGCTACATATGGAGATTATTCAAGAGCGTCTAGAGCGTGAATACAACCTAGACTTAATCACCACGGCACCGACAGTTGTTTATGAAATTGTTCAGACCAATGGTGAGACGATTTATGTTGATAACCCATCGGATTTACCTGCGGTTAACAACATTGCAGAGATGCGTGAGCCAATTGTAGAAACCAATATATTGGTTCCTAAAGAGTATCTCGGTAACGTCATTACTTTGTGTGTTGAAAAGCGTGGCATGCAAACCAACATGGTTTACCACGGTAACCAAGTAGCTATTACCTACGACATGCCAATGGCTGAAGTGGTTATGGACTTCTTTGACCGTTTAAAATCCACTAGCCGCGGTTATGCGTCGCTTGAGTATAACTTTGTCCGTTTTGAGCCAGCAGACATGGTACGCCTTGATATTCTTATCAATGGTGACAGAGTAGATGCGCTTGCGATGATTATTCATAAAGGCTTGATCCGTACTAAGGGACTGGCGCTTGTGAATAAGATGAAAGAGCTTATTCCTCGTCAGATGTTTGATATTGCCGTTCAAGCTGCAGTGGGTAGCCAAATTATTGCCCGTTCTTCGATAAAGGCGATGCGTAAAGACGTAACAGCAAAATGTTATGGTGGTGACGTATCACGTAAGAAGAAACTATTGCAGAAGCAAAAAGACGGTAAAAAACGCATGAAGCAAGTTGGTAACGTGGAAGTTCCACAAGAAGCGTTTTTAGCAGTGTTAAAGCTTAATGACTAAGTTAATTCGTTAAGGTTTGTTAATATATCGCTAGACTTTGCGCCGCAGTTTGCGGCGCTTTCATTACTGGCGTATAACCATAGTGACATCGACATAGTTGTCACCATCTCATTATGTTTGGCAGGAGTTTATTAATAATGGCAGCCTATTTTTCTCTTATTTTGGTTTTCGTCACATTAGGTAGTGGCCTCGTTTGGTTGGCTGATGCGCTTTTATTTGCGCCCAAACGTCGCGAAAAGTTGGCAATGGCTCAAGCGGAAAATGTAAATTTGGCAGAAGAAAGTGCGGAAGTGATCTTGCGCGAATCAGCGTTTGTTGAAACTTCAAAATCCATTTTCCCTGTTATTGCATTTGTGCTTATTTTGCGCTCATTTATTTATGAACCATTTCAAATTCCATCAGGCTCAATGATGCCGACACTGCTTGTTGGTGACTTCATCTTGGTTGAGAAGTTTAGCTACGGCATTAAAGACCCTGTTTGGCGTACAACACTGAAAGAAACGGGCAAAGCTGAGCGCGGTGACGTAGCTGTATTTAAGTACCCTAAAAATCCGCAAATTGACTATATTAAACGTATTGTTGGTTTACCGGGTGACAGAATTGTATACCGTAATAAGCAGTTGTTTATTCAACCTGCTTGTGCCGAAGGTCAAAGTCCTTGTCCAGAGCTTAAACTCATTGATAATGCACAGGTTAACCGCGGTGAGTTTTCGCAAGATGGTACACCGCTGTTACGTTTTAAAGAGCAGATTGGTGAAGTGACTCATGACTTACTTATCAATCCTTCTCGACCAGATATGATTAATTATTACTATCGTCAAGACAATGTTCCGTTAACCGAGTTTATTGTTCCTGAAGGGCAATATTTTGCGATGGGCGATAACCGTGACAATAGTACCGACAGCCGCTACTGGGGCTTTGTGCCAGAACAAAACTTAGTTGGCAAGGCGGTAGCAATTTGGATTAGTTTCGAATTTGATCGCGCCCCTGCTGACTTTTTGCCCACTTGGATCCCATCTGGGGTACGTTTTAACCGTGTAGGCGGAATTGTGTAATATGGAACCGATTAAAAATATCCCAAGACTATGTCGTACATTAGGTTATGAGTTTGCTAACCAAGCTCTATTAGATCAAGCGCTAACACACCGTAGTGCCTCTAATAAGCACAATGAACGTCTCGAATTCTTAGGTGATTCTATTCTGTCTATTGTGATTTCAGATGCGCTGTATCATCAATTTCCAAAAGCGACAGAAGGCGATTTGAGCCGCATGCGTGCCACATTGGTTTGCGGTAAAATGCTGGCTGAAGTCGCGATTGAATTCAAACTAGGTGATTACTTAAAGCTAGGCCCTGGTGAGTTAAAAAGTGGTGGCTTTAGGCGTGAGTCTATTTTAGCCGATGCGGTTGAAGCGATTATTGGGGCCATTTACCTCGATTCTGGCATTGATAACTGTACTCGATTAGTGCTTGATTGGTATGCATCACGCTTAAAAGTGATTGAACCGATTAACCAGAAAGATCCAAAGACTCTACTTCAAGAACACCTGCAAAAGTTCAGAAAACCGTTGCCTGTGTATAGAGTGGTCCATACTGAAGGCGATGCCCATGAGCAAACCTTTACCGTCGAATGTGTTGTAGAAAACTTGAGACAAGCCGTTGTCGGGGTTGCTAGTTCACGCAGAAAAGCAGAGCAAAGTGCAGCCGCTCAAGTGTTGGAGTTAATAAATAAATGAGTAACAACGAAGATTTACCGCAAAGTAACGAGCCAAGTCTAGACGATTTGCTAGCGCAGATGAACAACCCTTCATCGGCCGTGAAATACGCAGTAACTTATTGTGGAATGGTCGCGATTGTTGGGCGCCCAAACGTTGGTAAATCAACTTTGCTTAACAAATTGTTAGGTCAAAAAATAAGTATTACCTCAAAGAAACCGCAAACGACTCGCCATCGTATTATGGGGATCCATACTGACGGGCCACGCCAAGTGGTGTTTATAGACACGCCGGGTCTTCACATGGAAGAAAAGCGTGCTATTAACCGTTTAATGAACCGTGCTGCATCAAGCTCTCTGGCTGAAGTGGCGTTAGTGGTGTTTGTCGTTGACGGTATGACTTGGACACCAGATGACGAAATGGTTTTGCGCAAATTGCAAAGCCGTAATGATGGCCGTAAAACTGTGTTAGCCATCAATAAAGTCGACAGCATTAAAGATAAGGAATTGCTATTTCCTTACTTGGAAGAACTGTCTAAAAAGTTTGAATTTGATGAGATTTTACCAATTTCAGCTACGCAAGGGACGAATGTACAACGTATCTTAGATATGTCTGTTGCCGCAGTGTCAGAATCACCTCACTTTTTTCCTGAAGATTACGTGACTGACCGTTCGCAAAAATTTATGGCATCTGAAATCGTTCGTGAAAAGTTAATGCGCTTTTTGGGTGATGAGCTTCCATACGATTGCACGGTTGAAATTGAGCAGTTTAAGATGATGGAAAACGGTGTTTATCAAATTAACGCCCTTGTGCTTGTTGAGCGCGAAACGCAAAAGCGCATGGTTATTGGTAATAAAGGTGAGCGTATTAAAACCATCAGTTCTGCAGCCCGTGTCGATATGGAAGTTTTGTTTGATAACAAAGTTTTCTTAGAGATGTGGGTCAAAGTGAAATCAGGTTGGGCAGATGATGAACGTGCATTACGTAGCCTAGGTTACGGTGAAGAATAGCATCTAATCTTGCTTGAAATAATGCCTCTTTTTAGCAATAAAAAGAGGCATTATTATTTCTATGATTCAGTTTTTATTTGTTTGGTCATGTTTTGGGTAAGCCCTATAGTACAACTCATTGACGATGTGGTTGTTATAACGGTTACTTGATAACATCGTTAGGCCGACAGGCGTATAGCGTTTATCGGCATTTATTATTTTCCTATATAGATGAGACTAATATGGAACGTGGTTATGTGCTACATACAAGGCCATTTCGTGAATCAAGCGTGCTGGTTAACTTGCTAGTAGACGGTAAGGGCCGTGTTGATGCTGTGGCTCGTTTAGGTGGCGTTAAAAACTCAATCCGCAGTATAGTCCAACCCTTTCAACCGCTTATTTTTCAACTGCAAGGTAAGTCAGACCTTAAAAACTTAAAACAAGTCGAAGCTGCAAGCCCCCCGATACCATTAACAGGTGATTGCTTGTATTCGGGTCTCTACCTTAATGAACTGCTGATCCGTTGCTTAACGGTGCAACACAGCACTGAGAACCTATTTTTTAATTATCATCAAACGCTAATCGCAATGGCTAAAGCGTTTAACCAAAGTCAGTTACGCTATTTTGAATTGGCATTGCTACAAGAGTTAGGCACTATGCCATCACTTGAAAATGATCCGTCAGGTGCTCCATTAACAAGTAGTGGTTTTTATCGATTGGAACCTGAACATGGTTTTATGCCAGTGATTGCAACGGCATTTAATCAGCACCGGTTTTTTAGCGGTGAAATGCTGGTTGCGTTGAATCAACAAGCGCTTACTGCCGAGCATTTTGGTGAAGCCAAGCTGTTGATGCGTCAGCTTCTGGCTCCTATACTAGGTGACAAGCCCCTGCATTCTAGAGGGTTATTTACCAAAAAACGCAAACTTTAGTGGTCTATGCGACTGTTAAGAGGCTCTGCGGCTATTATCTCCATGCTGCCCGTTAATTCATCGTGTTAGCAATAAGTGCAGCGCTGCTAGTGATGAACGCTAAGTTGTATTTCTGCTAAATCTACCATCATAAATCACGATTAGTAATGGGTTTTAAACGCGTTAATGATTCACTTATGGTTTGCTCTGGAGGGAATATGAATGCATGTACTTATTTGTACAATGCGGTTATTAGTTAACGCCGCAGCCTTTGTATTTTTGTGTGCACAGAAGTAACAGTATCTCGTTAGTCATGGACTATCATGATCATAGCAATTGTATGCATTGCATTAGATAGTTTGTGTTAACTGGCGATTAATACCTCTCGTTTAGGTGGTGTATACTGGCTAATCGATAAGTCAATCTGTAACATATAGACTTTCATCTCAGCTGTTTTTTAAGGAATTATAATGAGCCGGATCTTATTGGGCGTTAACATCGATCACATTGCCACATTACGTCAAGCCCGTGGAACAAATTACCCTGATCCTGTTCATGCCGCCGCAGTTGCCGAACATGCTGGTGCTGAAGGTATTACGATTCATTTGCGTGAAGACCGTCGCCATATTATCGATAGAGATGTTTACACCTTGGCTAAAACGCTTAAAACGCGCATGAATTTTGAAATGGCAGTCACGCAAGAAATGCTCGACATTGCATGTGAAATAAAACCTGCTTACGTTTGCTTAGTTCCTGAAAAGCGTGAAGAGTTAACAACTGAAGGTGGCTTGGATGTTGCTGGTCAACAAGATAAAATCGCTGCAGCAGTCGCACGTTTAAGCCAGGAAGGCATTAAAGTGTCATTGTTTATTGATGCTGATAAAACCCAAATTGATGCAGCGGTGGCTGTTGGGGCACCTGTAATTGAGATCCATACGGGTTGTTATGCAGACGCTAAAACCGATACCGAAGCGGCAGAAGAACTAAGCCGGATCAGCGAAATGGCCACTTATGCACATGGCAAAGGACTCGTTGTTAATGCCGGACACGGGCTTCATTATCATAACGTTAAAGCCATAGCGGCCATTCCAGAACTCTACGAGCTTAATATTGGCCATGCAATTATCGCTCGCGCTGCCATAGATGGTTTAGCAACAGCTGTTCGTGACATGAAGCAGTTGATGATAGAAGGTCGCCGAGGCGAATAACCGCTGCACAAATATAACGCCGAGCGTGATTTTTTAAGCCGAGAATAGTACCGCTATTCTCGGTTTTAATTTATCTACGGCGCCACTTGAATAGTGTAACGAAAGGAGGGGATATGATTATTGGTTTAGGGACAGATATCGTTGAGATATCACGAATAGAGGCTAGAGTACCAAGTGCTGGCGCCCCCAACTTAGCTAATGACCGTTTGGCGACAAGAGTGCTCACTAAGTTTGAGTTAGGTTTATTTGTGGCGTCAGCTAACCCTGCCCGTTATTTGGCAAAGCGTTTTGCAGCTAAAGAGGCCGCGGCAAAGGCGCTCGGCACCGGTATTGGCCGTGGGGTATCATTTCAACATATTGAGATCAGCAATAACGTTAATGGTGCGCCTATTGTTACATTTACAGGGGGCGCGGCAGATAGAATGGCATTGTTAGGTGGTGTTCGTGGTCATTTGTCTATTGCCGACGAAAAACACTATGCTACTGCTACTGTGATTATTGAGTCGTAACCACAATTTAAATTGTTAACGAATAACGCGAATAGTTTCTCCACGCTGTATCTTATCTCATTTGCAAGTTTGTATTGCAGCCGTTAATCGTCGACACAGATGCGCAGTACTTTATAACGTAAAAATGATTCCTCTGTTCTTCTTAGATAAAATCCATTAAGTTAAGTAACTGTTAAAGTAACTATGTAGTTATACTAAATGAACTGGTAATAGTCGTGAGGTCATTAGATGAAGTCTGCCGTTGAACAGTTATCGACGTACAAAAGTGTGCATTTAAACCCTAGCAATATAACAACGCACTTTTTTGGTGTGCCACTTATTGTATGGTCGGCATTTTTAGCGTTAAACCTTATACCTGTTAACTTTATTGTATTAGATAGCCCGTATTTGAATATTAATATTGCCACCATTATTGCTGTATTATCATTGGTTTATTACTTTGTTTTGCATGCCAAGCTGGCTGTCGGTCTTGCGCTGTTCATGGTGCCAGTACTGTTATCTTCGGCGTGGATTGCTCAGTATGATGGGGCTGGTTACATTGCTATTGTAACGTTCGTTGTGGGATGGATTATTCAGTTTGTGGGTCACAAATATGAAAAGGCCAAGCCAGCGTTTATCGATGATTTGAATCAGCTCTTAATTGGGCCCTTCTTTTTAATGGCTGAAGTGTACTTTAAAATGGGTTTAGAGCAGGCGTTACTGGCAGAGATAACTCCATTAGCGCGCGATAAACGTCGAGCCATTGAAGCGGCTAAAAAATAATTTAGCTATATTGCTTATAAACAAAAAAACGCTAATCATTGATTAGCGTTTTTAGTATTAACTTTCTGTTAAGCATAATTTGTCTGTTTGAAAGGACTGGTGCTAGGTGCTGGTTTGTTTAGGTGTTTTGAAATACTGTGGCAAAACCCGAACCGTTTTCACCATATTATCACCCAGCTTTATCACTTCTATCGGATAGCCTGCAATGCGCATGCTGGTTTTAACTGATGGGATCTCTTCAAGATGCTCCAATATTAAGCCGTTAAGTGTTTTTGGTCCGTCGATGGGGAAGTGCCATTCCATCTCTTTATTTAAATCTCGAATATTAATGCTTGCTTCAATTAGAAAGCTGCCATCTTGTTGCTCACAAATATCTTCGCTAGGCGTAGTAACCATTGAGGTTGTGTAATCACCTACAATCTCTTCAAGAATATCCTCAAGTGTTACCAAGCCCTGAATGTCGCCATATTCATCAACAACTAAACCTATACGCTCTTTGTTTTGCTGAAAGTTGCTTAGCTGTACATTAAGCGGAGTACCTTCAGGTATAAAATAGAGCTCTTTTACGGCACGCAACAATGATGACTTACTGAACTGTTCTTTAGATTGTAATCGCAAAGCATCGCGAAGGTGCACAAACCCAACGGCATCATCAATTGTGTCGCGATAGAGCAATACTCGAGTATGAGGGCTTTGAATCACCTGTTTATTGATGCTTTTAAAGTCATCATTGATGTTAATTGCGTATAAGTCAGAGCGCGGTACCATAACATCTTCTACTGTGACCTTCTCAAGATCCATAATCGACAGCAGCATTTCTTGATGTCGCCTAGGGATCAATGCGCCAGCTTCATGCACCACTGAACGTAACTCCTCTTGGCTTAATGCATCAGAGGTTTTAGTTGTGCGGATCCCTAACAGTTTGAGTACACCGGAGGTGATAAAGTTAATTGCAACGACAAAAGGCGATAAAATAACGAGCAGTATTTGCAACACATGACTAGATGGAAAAGCGATTCGTTCGGGATGTAGCGCTGCAAAGGTCTTAGGCGTGACCTCTGCAAAAACCAGCACCACCAAGGTTAACACACCGGTTGCAATGGCAATGCCTACATCACCGAATAACCGGATCCCGATAATGGTGGCAATTGAGGATGCTAGGATATTAACCAAGTTGTTGCCAATCAAAATTAGGCCAATTAAGCGGTCTGGATGCTCTAGCATTTTAGAGGCTCGAAGCGCCCCTTTATGGCCGCTTGATGCTAAGTGACGTAAACGGTATCGGTTTAGCGACATCATGGCTGTTTCAGACCCAGAAAAATAGGCTGAACAAAGAATCAAGATGAACAAAACAGTTACAAGTACGCTAGTGGATATTTCGTCCAAAAGTTGGAACTCCGCCGTGGATGAATAAATACTATAAAAATAAGTAATTACAGCTATTTTATTTAGCTGTCAAGTTTGGCCCAATATGCAATTGATTGGGCCAATTGACTAAAGTGAGGGTTAGTTGAGGATAAGCTCTTTAACGATACGAGCGCCAAAATATGCCAAAGACAACAATATGCCACCCGTTAATGTATACGCGACAGCGGTTCTAATTTTACAGCCTAACCAGTACTGCTGAGCTAGCATCGCGATGTAAACACACCAAGCCATGCTCGATAAAATTGCTTTGTGCCCTTTGCCTTGTTCAAACATATCGTCTAAGAAGATAAACCCAGTCGCCAGTGACAAACTCAATAAAATGACACCCACAATAATCAGATGATAAAGCTGCTTCTCAACCGTCATTAACGGTGGCATTGCTGAGGTCATCACCAATTTTTTATTTTTGAGTCTATTTTGAATAATGGCTAGCTGAATAGCGTAAAGCCCTGCAATCATGAGGGCGCTGTAAGCCATGAGTGAAAGAACAACATGAACTAATATATCAGGATTAATATCAAAGTGAGTAATGTACTCTGGTGGCAGTAGCCATAAAAGCGCGACTGAAATAACCGAGCAGGCATAAACAACAGGTACAACAACGATCACTTTGAGTCGGAACAATAGTACCGTGAAACTAAAAGCGATGATCCAATTTACCAGTGAGATAACATTGGTCAGGCTTAAGTTTTGCCCATTTTCGGTGAATATCGACTGTGATAACGCTGCGGCATGCAACACCACTGCAATCGTGGCAACACCTGCAACTAACTTTCTGTTTGGGCCGTCAACGTGAAAAAGGCGTGTCGCGACGAGAACCAAAGCAATACTGTAAAAAAACATGGCTGACGCTGGGAAAATAACCATTAAGTATTAACCTATTGTTTTGTTGGTCTATTGTTTCATTATCATTTGTTAGTCATAACCAAAATTTTTGGCAGACTACCGAGTGTATATAGTAACTTGAATCATCAAAAAATCACATGACAGCATCATGCGTCGTAGCCAGGCATGTTTATATTCTAAAACCTGCGAAATCCTGATTACATCTGACTTTAGAGTAACACGATGACGGGTAATTTTGGCAGTGACATTGGTTACAAAAATACCCGGAATTGATGTTATAAGTCAGTTTTTTTGAAAAATGTTTTCTATACGGCCAAATCAGCAGCAAGTTACTTGGTTCATTGAGTAGCATAATATCTGGGCATCGCTATAATACAGCTCCATCAATATTAATTTAATACGGTAAAGAACTGCATAATGTTTGAGAACTTAACTGACAGATTGTCACGTACACTTAAAAATATCAGTGGCCGTGGTCGCTTAACGGAAGATAACGTTAAGGAAACTTTACGCGAAGTTCGCATGGCTCTGCTTGAAGCCGATGTTGCTTTACCCGTAGTTCGCGAATTTGTTAAAAGCGTAAAAGAGCGCGCAGTCGGGCAAGAGGTGTCAAAAAGCCTGAGTCCGGGTCAAGCTTTTATTAAGATTGTCCAAAGTGAGCTAGAAAATGCGATGGGCGAAGCCAACGAGGCTTTGGATCTATCAGCTCAACCGCCGGCAGTCATTATGATGGCTGGTCTGCAAGGTGCTGGTAAAACAACCAGCGTTGCAAAACTATCAAAATTTTTACGTGAACGTGAAAAAAAATCGGTATTAGTTGTCAGTGCTGACGTTTATCGCCCAGCAGCAATCAAACAGCTAGAAACGCTTGCAACAGAAGTCGAAGTTGAATTTTTTCCATCAGATGTTAGCCAAAAGCCTATTGATATAGCTAAAGCGGCGATTGCACACGCTAAGCTTAAGTTCATTGATGTTGTTATTGTCGATACTGCAGGTCGTTTGCATGTTGACGAAGCCATGATGGATGAGATCAAAGAGCTGCACGCTACTGTTAATCCAGTTGAAACCTTGTTTGTGGTTGACGCCATGACAGGTCAAGATGCGGCTAATACTGCTAAAGCCTTTAATGAAGCCTTGCCGTTGACAGGTGTGGTATTGACCAAGGTTGATGGTGATGCACGCGGCGGTGCTGCACTGTCTATCCGCCATATCACGGGCAAACCAATTAAATTCTTGGGTGTGGGTGAAAAAACCGACGCACTAGAAGCGTTCCACCCTGATCGTATTGCTTCTCGCATTCTTGGTATGGGCGATGTGCTCTCTCTTATTGAAGAGGTTGAGCGCGGCGTTGACCAAGACAAGGCCATGAAACTTGCTGCGAAAGTTAAAAAAGGCGGTAGCTTTGATTTAGAAGATTTTCGCGAGCAGCTGCTGCAAATGAAGAACATGGGCGGCATGATGAATATGATTGAGAAGCTACCGGGTGTTGGTCAACTGCCACCAGAGGCGCTTGCCCAAGTTCAAGATGGTAAAATGACCGGCCAAATGGAAGCTATTATTAATTCTATGACACCTGGCGAGCGCCAGCGTCCAGACATTATTAAAGGTTCTCGTAAGCGCAGAATTGCAATGGGGTCGGGTACACAAATTCAAGACGTAAACCGGTTGCTTAAGCAGTTTACGCAAATGCAGAAGATGATGAAGAAAATGTCGGGTAAAGGCGGCATGAAGAAAATGATGCGCGGTATGGGTGGAATGCTGCCACCGGGTATGAAAATGCCAGGCCGTTAGGCTATTTTTGATTGTTCTGTAGTTAAATTTACAGGCTAGATTGAATTTTCATTCTAGCCTGTAAACCGTTTCTGGCGTAATAAACGTCGAATACGGTTGCATTCGCTGGTCAGTCAGGTAAAATCTGCCAGCTTTCTATCTGGAGCTCTCCGCGAACACGGAGTTTCAGTTTTTATTTTTGCTTGATAAAAGCAAATCATTAGAGGATACAAAACGCATGGTTACCATTCGTTTAGCTCGTGGCGGCGCAAAAAAGCGTCCATTTTATAACATCGTTGTTGCTGACAGCCGTAACGCCCGTGACGGTCGTTTCATTGAGCGTGTTGGCTTTTTTAACCCTGTAGCTCGTGGCCAAGAAGAAGCATTACGCTTAGATCTTGATCGCGTTGCACATTGGGTTTCTAACGGTGCTGCTACATCTGATCGTGTAGCAAAATTGATCAAAGACGCACGTAAAGCAGCTGCTTAATAGCGTTAAGGTATAGATTGATGAGCAGTAAACAAGAACCCGTCATACTTGGAAAATTAGGTTCAAGTTATGGCATTAAAGGTTGGTTGAAAATCACTACCTATACCGATTCTGTTGAAGGTATTTTTGATTATTCTCCTTGGCTGTTAAAAGTTGAAGGTGAATGGCGTGAGGTAAAAGTCCTCCAGTGGCGCATGCAAGGTAAAGCGGTAGTCGCTTGCCTTGAAGGTGTAGAAACACGGGATCAGGCTCAGGCGCTTACAAATTGTGAGATAGCCGTAACCACTGAACAAATGGAAGACTTACCAGAAGATGAATTCTACTGGCGAGATCTTATCGGTTGTGAAGTCGTTAATACCAAAGGTTATAACATGGGTAAAGTTCAGGAGATCGTGGAAACAGGATCAAATGATGTACTTCTTGTTAAAGCAAACGCAAAAGATGGCTTTGGCAAAGCGGAACGAATGATTCCCTTTGTTACCGAACAATTCATCTTAAAAGTGGATTTGACGGCAAAACAGATTTTAGTGGATTGGGATCCGGACTTTTAAGTCGAGGTACAGCAGATGTGGTTAGGGGTAGTAACCCTGTTTCCGGAGATGTTTCGTGCCGTAACAGACTTTGGTGTAACGGGTCGTGCAGTTAGCAAGGGCTTGCTAGAGATGCAAACGTGGAATCCTCGTGATTTCACCCATGATAAACATAAGACAGTGGATGACCGCCCATATGGTGGTGGCCCTGGCATGTTAATGATGGTGCAACCTCTACGTGATGCTATCCACGCAGCAAAAGCTGCAGCTGGAAAAGACGTAAAGGTGATTTACCTTTCACCTCAAGGCCGTAAGCTGACACAGCAAGGCGTTGAGGAGTTAGCAACATCATCGAGTTTGGTTTTAGTGTGTGGTCGATATGAAGGTATTGACGAGCGCATTATTCAAACTGAAGTGGACGAAGAGTGGTCGATTGGAGATTACGTGCTTTCGGGCGGTGAACTACCAGCGATGACTTTAATCGATTCAGTATCAAGGCTGGTTCCTGGTGTGCTAGGAAAAAAGGCTTCGGCAGAGCAGGATTCCTTCTCTGACGGATTATTGGATTGTCCGCATTATACGCGTCCTGAAAGTATGGATGGTCTGGATGTTCCAGCCGTATTGCTAAGTGGAAACCACGAACATATTAGACGCTGGCGTTTGCAACAAAGTCTCAGTAGGACTTTGTTAAGACGACCAGAATTACTTGAAAATCTAGCTCTGACTGGCGAACAAGAGAAGCTTTTGGCTGAATTTGTAGACAGCATCAAAAAAGATGATTAGTCGAAGCATAGTTATTACTAGAATGGAGTTTATTTAATGAATAACATCATCAAAATGCTCAATGAAGAGCAAATGAAAACCGACGTACCAGTATTTGGTGCCGGTGATACAGTAGTTGTTAAAGTACGTGTTGTAGAAGGCGGTAAAGAGCGTCTACAGGCGTTTGAAGGCGTTGTAATTGCTAAACGTAACCGCGGTGTTCACTCTGCGTTTACTGTACGTAAAATCTCTAATGGCGAAGGTGTTGAGCGTGCGTTCCAAGTTCACAGCCCAATCATCTCTAGCATCGAAGTTAAGCGTCGCGGCCGTGTTCGTCGTGCTAAGCTTTACTACCTACGTGAGCGTTCAGGTAAGTCTGCACGTATCCGTGAGAAGCTAGCTACTAAATAATTATTCTTGTAATAATTAGTTTAGCTAAAAAAAAGATGCAGTGTTCGCACGAGAAACCGCCTATATGGCGGTTTTTTGTTGGCTGCGATTTAACCCTGAACTACAAATAACTGCATGTTTTATATCTATATCGTTTCATTCTTTAGGCAAGCAAAACAATTTGGTTGCTAGTTTACCTTAGCCTTTTAGCTGTCAAATATCAGCAGTCTACAATTGTACTGTTAATTATCCACTTCACTGTAATGTTTGCGATATCAATTTTTTGCAATATACCCATAGTAATGAAATCCATTTTCAGAAAAGTTAAGGCTGACAGAGTAAGGCCGTAAAAGTTAAAACTACTTTTGTAATGGTATTACATACATCATCTAGGTGAGTTCATAGTTTAGAGGAAGTCGCTATTTTCTCGATGAAAGAGGCTATGAAGTAAATTATTAGTTCTACAAAAAATAACTTAGTTAATCGACGTTGCTGCTTGATCTTAACTTCAAGCACAGGCATAGTAGTCATAACTTGTACTGGTGTAGCAGTACGTAAATACAGATTTTGGTAATGGCTTATTCATCGGCTGGATCAGCTGGTAATGATAGATGATTAAATTGAAACAGGTGGCTAGCATGCAGCAAGATACGATTAACGACATTCACATTAGCGCTGAAAAAGTGTTGGTTACTCCGCAGGAGTTAAAGCGCGATTTACCATTATCAGCTGTTGCTAACAAATATGTACTTAATGCCCGCAAAACGGTTTCAAACATCGTCCATAAACGTGACAACAGAGTGTTGGTTATTTCAGGTCCTTGCTCTATTCATGATATTGACGCTGCTAAAGAATATGCTTTAAAACTAAAAAAATTACATGATGAGCTCAATGATCAATTCTACATCTTGATGCGAGTATACTTTGAAAAACCCCGTACCACAGTGGGCTGGAAGGGGATGATCAATGACCCTGATATGGATGAATCATTTGATGTAGACAAAGGTTTGCGTAAAGCCCGTGAACTGATGATTTGGCTTGCTGAAATTGGGTTGCCAGTTGCCACTGAAGCGCTTGATCCTATTAGTCCACAGTACATGTCAGAGCTTATCACTTGGTCAGCGATTGGCGCTCGTACAACTGAGTCGCAAACTCACCGTGAAATGGCCTCGGGCTTATCGATGCCTGTCGGCTTTAAAAATGGCACTGATGGTAAACTAGGTGTGGCAATTAATGCACTTGAGTCTGCGGCGAGTAGCCATCGCTTCATGGGGATCAACCAACAAGGGCAAGTAGCACTATTGCAAACCGCAGGTAACCCTGATGGCCATGTTATTTTACGCGGTGGTAAAGCGCCTAACTATGATGCAGCCAGCGTGGCTGAATGTGAAAAACAGTTACACGCCGCTAAATTAAATGCTCGATTGATTGTAGATTGTAGTCACGGTAATTCATCAAAAGATCATAATAAGCAAAAACCAGTCTGTGAAGATGTGTTTAACCAAATTATCAACGGTAACCAATCCATTATTGGTGTCATGCTTGAAAGCCATTTAAATGCTGGCAAACAAAGTAGTGACCTACCGTTTGATGAACTAGCATACGGTGTATCAGTGACAGATGCTTGTATTGATTGGTCGACAACAGAAACACTATTACGTAGCAGTGCTGTAGACTTAGCTTCTATATTACCTACAAGGTTTGATATGCTGAAAGTTGCTAACGGCTAATGGATGAGAAAGTAATGAGCGAAAAGACCACGGCAGATCTAGAAAACCTTAGGGGCTTAATTGATGGCGTTGATAAGCAATTATTGCACCTACTTCGTAAACGTTTGGATTTAGTCGCTCAAGTCGGTGCGGTAAAGCACGGTGCTGGATTACCAATCTATGCGCCACAGCGTGAGGCATCAATGTTAGCTAAGCGTCGCGACGAAGCCAAAGCAATGAACATCGAACCGCAATTGATCGAGGATATTTTGAGACGCTTAATGCGTGAATCTTACCTCAATGAAAAAGATGTTGGATTCAAACAAGTTAAACTCGACTTAGGTCATGTAGTTATTGTTGGCGGTGAAGGCAAGCTTGGTGGTTTATTTTCACAGATGCTGACGTTGTCTGGCTACCAAGTTAAGTCATTAGACAAGGACGACTGGGCCAATAGTCAACGTATTTTTGAGGGGGCAGGGCTGGTTATCGTGACCGTTCCGATTAATATCACCTGTGAGTTAATTGCTGAGCAATTAACTCAATTACCAGCTAATTGCATTCTTGCTGACTTAACATCAATTAAAACGGCTCCAGTTGAGGCGATGTTAGCAGCACATTCTGGTCCAGTACTGGGTCTGCATCCGATGTTTGGTCCAGATGTTGGCAGTTTAGCAAAACAGGTTGTGGTGGTTTGTCATGGACGAGGTGAGTCTGAATATCAGTGGCTGGTAGAGCAAATTAAAATTTGGGGGGCTCGTATTGTTGAAGCTGAACCACAAAAGCATGATAAAGCGATGCAGTTGGTACAGGCAATGCGGCACTTCTCGTCATTTGTATATGGACTTAACCTTTATAAAGAAAACGCAGATATTGAGTCTTTATTGCAATTTAGCTCACCAATTTATCGTTTAGAGTTGGCAATGGTAGGGCGGTTGTTTGCCCAAAGCCCTGAACTCTATGCTGACATTATTTTTGCACAAGAGGAAAGCTTGGTCGCAATCAGTGATTATTTAGATAATTATTCACAAGCATTAGCGATATTAAAATCAGGTAATAGAGAAGCATTTGTACAACAGTTTAAAGATGTTGCGCAGTGGTTTGGTGATTTTGCACCACAGTTTCAGCGAGAGAGTCGAGCTATGCTGCAGTCGGTGAATGATATGAAAACGGACTGATGTAGTAACTGCGTGGTGATTGAAGGAGCTTAGGCTCCTTTTTTTATGCTCAGTCTGCGATTTTAACCTTAATGCGAATCAATAGCGTTATCAATATGGTGGCGGTAAACCAGAACAAATAGATAAAACTCATCAACTCTTCGATTTTTTAGCCCCATTTTAGTGATCTTATTCATAGTTCTAGCCTTTGACTCGATAAACCACTTTTGGATTTTTTGGATCCGCGTACACTTAACTTAAAAGATGCATATAAAATGCATGTATTAATTAGGAGTAAGTGTTGTGTTTTGTATTCAGTGTGAGCAAACAATTAGAACCCCAGCGGGTAATGGCTGTAGTTACACCCAAGGTATGTGCGGTAAGTCATCAGATACTTCAGATTTACAAGATCTACTGATCTACATTCTGCAAGGTGTGTCGGCTTATGCTGTTCGTGCTCGTGAAGTTGGTATTATCGATCACGAGATTGATACTTTTGTACCTAAGGCGTTTTTTGCCACGTTAACCAACGTCAACTTTGACGATGACCGCATCATTGCATACACAACACAAGCCAACACTTTCCGTACACGTCTACAAACGGCGTATGAAGCAAAATGTATGGAGCTTAGTATTGAAGTAAAGGCGCCAACAGCAACCATGCAGTTAGTATTAGGGGCGACTAAGCCAGAAATGCTTTCTCAAGCGATCCAAACAGCGCCTAACCGCGGTAAAAATGAAGTGCATGAAGATATCGTGGGTCTACGTTTACTTTGTTTATATGGTCTTAAAGGTGCTGCAGCCTATATGGAGCATGCTCGCGTTCTTGAGCAAACTAACGACGATGTTGCTGGTGAGTTTCATGAGATCATGGCATTTTTAGGTGAAGATTCAGTTGACGGTGACAGACTGTTTGAAACTTCAATGCAAATTGGCCAGCTTAACTACCGCGTTATGGCAATGTTAGATGAAGGCGAGACTCACGCATTTGGCCACCCAGAACCGACTCAAGTGAATACCAAATCTGTAAAAGGTAAGGCTATTTTAGTGTCTGGGCATGATATGAAGGATCTTGAACTTATCTTGAAGCAGACGGTAGGCAAAAACATTAATGTGTTTACTCACGGTGAGATGTTACCAGCACTTGCTTACCCTGAGTTAAAGAAATATCCACACTTAGTGGGTAATTACGGCAGTGCTTGGCAGAATCAGCAAAAAGAGTTTGCGACATTCCCAGGTGCAGTTGTAATGACATCGAACTGTATTATTGATCCTACCGTGGGGGACTATTCAGATCGTATTTTCACTCGAAGCATTGTTGGTTGGCCTGGAGTGAGTCACATTATTGGTAATGACTTTAGTGCCGTAATCGCTAAAGCTGAGTCTTTAGAAGGCTTTATTTATGATGAAATCCCACATTTAATCACTATCGGCTTTGCCCGCAACGCACTTATGGCTGCAGCCCCAACGGTTATTGAAAACGTTAAAAGTGGCGCGATTAAGCACTTCTTCTTAGTAGGCGGTTGTGACGGTGACAAAAAAGAGCGTGGTTACTTTACTGATATTGCAACGCAAGCCCCTGCAGACTCCGTTATCCTGACATTGGGTTGTGGTAAGTACAAGTTCAATAAATTGGAATTTGGTGACATTAACGGTATTCCGCGTTTATTGGATGTTGGTCAGTGTAATGATGCGTACTCAGCTATCCAGCTAGCAATTGCCTTGTCTGAAGCGTTTGAGTGCGATATCAACGAATTGCCTTTAACACTCGTGCTGTCGTGGTTCGAGCAAAAGGCCATTGTCGTGTTGCTGACTTTGCTTTCATTAGGTGTGAAAAACATTATGACCGGTCCTACCGCACCCGCATTTTTAACTGAAAATTTAGCTAACGTCTTGGAGGATAAGTTTGGCCTACGTACAACAACGACAGTTGAAGCGGATCTTAAACGCGTGCTAAACGTGGCATAAATGCCGACTTAGTCGGTGATGAGTCAATGTTAATGGCCACCCATATGTGGCCATTTTTATATCTGTAGTATTTTTAAACCTAGGTTGATATGGCTAATAATTTAAGTAGCACGGCAACAGCGCCGTTTGAAGCTAAGCAATGGCAAACTGGCGAGCACCAGTTAGTGTGTGTTGAAAGATGGAACGAGACTCACGATGTAGTGAGTTTTCGTTTTCAGGGTATTAAGCCGGTTAAGTTTCACTTTAAACCTGGACAATTTTTAACATTATTATTAGACATTAATGGTGAAAGAGTTGGGCGCAGTTACACTATCAGCTCATCACCTTCGCGTCCGTACTCAGTGGTGTTGACGGTAAAAAAAATTGAAGGCGGCAAAGTTTATAATTACTTGGCTAACAATTTACAGGTTGGTCATGTTGTGAGTGCACTTGGTCCCGATGGCGCGTTTAACTTGATTGATATTGACGCTGAAAACTATCTATTTTTAAGTGCTGGCTGTGGTATTACGCCAATGTACTCTATGTCACGATGGTTAACCGATACTCAAATTAGCCCTAACATCAGCTTTTTACATAGTGCTAAATCAACTCACGATCTTATGTTTAAGCAATCACTAGAACAGATAGCTGCACGTGGTGAACACTTTACACTTAACTACATTCTAGAAAGCGCTTCTGCAGAGCCTACTGCTCATGTGGATACCGAGGTTGGACGCTTATCTGCAGATAACTTACAGCGTTTAGTACCTGATTTTCGCTCCAGAACGGTTTTTGTGTGTGGTCCTGAACCCTACATGGCAGCGGTTAAAGCATTACTCAAGTCACTTAACTTTAATATGGCGCAATTTCATCAAGAAAGTTTTGGTTCAATAAAAGGTAACCTTAACGGTGTTGAAGTGACACAAGAGGCTGCAGCTAACACTAACACCGGTAGCTTTATGCTGCGTATCGGTGACAAAGTACGCCCGCTTACCCGCTCACAAACCGTACTTGACGGGATAGAAGCTGAAGGGCTACCAATTATTGCTGCTTGTCGTTCGGGAGTGTGTGGCGCATGTAAGTGTAAGGTGATAGAAGGCGAAACAGAATCTAGCAGTCAAGTGTCACTAACAGCAGCTGAAATAGCACAAGGCTATGTACTCGCTTGTTCAACAAAGCTGACGTCAGATGTAACACTCGTGCTATAACCTAGAATGCGCCAACAATGATAAATTGACAAATAAATCAGTGTTCGACATTGCGTAAAGGGCAATGAGAAAGTAAGGTTAAAGGTGGGTGAGAAGTGGATTTTCGCCTGCCTTTTCTTTTTCCGGTGGAGTGAATTATGGCGGCAGCAACAACGCATTCAAACGCTTTACCATTAGAGGATAAAAGTCTTGCACATATGCTATACGGACTAATGGCTTGTTTTCCTATCATTTTATTGCCAGCCATATTAAGTTTATTTATCAACTTACATCAGCGACAAAATGCGTTAAGTACAATGTTAAACTCGCACCTAAGGTGGCAACGTTGGTCGATTCTGGGCATGTTACTGACTATGCTGGTTGGGTATTTAACCTATCAACCTTGGTTAAGTGCAGCATTGTATATTGCTGGTGCAATTTGGTTTAGTGGCCGGATTTTTAAGGGTTGGCTGAGCCTAATTGAAGGGCGTTGTATTTAACCTAGTAACACATGCTGCAACCCTAAACTGGTGGATTGAATTGCCGCTGGTTCCAATCTATAGCGCTAATCTTTCACTTTTTTTAAGCTTCAATACTGATGTTGTGTAGCTGTGTCAGCCAAATAATGAGTCAGGCAATAAAAAACCGCCAATAAAGGCGGTTGCTACATCATTGATGCTGAAATTAATCTAACGGTAGAGGCGGTTGAGTAGTTCATTTAGCAACGTTTGTTGCGCTTCGCTATCTCCAACCTGTTCAATGTGATTCAGATTGACCATTACCCCGTCACCTCCAAGCTGTTTAATTGCTTTAGTAAAGTCGGGCAATTGTGGAGCATCAACAGCATAGCAAGGGTTGACGATGACTGGTAAATGGCTTGCGGTTTTTAGCTCGACTAAGGCGGCTAAATCAAGAGAGGGTTTACCAGAATTGTTCAGCGTACTGACACCTGATTCACATAAGGCTAATTGTTGGTTACCTTGGCCTAAAATGACCTCGGCCGCATTCAAAATGTCATCAATACTGGCCATGGTATTGCGCTCTAATATTATTGGCAGTAATAGAGTACCAAGTTGGTTAAGTATGCTTTGGTTGTACATTTGAGTGCCGGATAACATGATCGCATCCCCAAGTTGCGCTGCAATGGCCAAATCAGTTTCATGTTCGACCAGTAAAATACAGACAAGGCCAAATTGTTCTAGTGTTTTTTTGAACTTACCTAATGAGGTAAGTAAATCACTCTGCTGGCTTAACCCCTGAATAACCACAGCTTGAAAACCCGTCTCTTTAAGTGTTTTTGCATACTGCTCAAATTGAGTTATTTCGAAGGGAAGTTGCAAAAGGGCTATTGCGCCTAACGAACCGTTACCAATACTGAGTTGGCCGCAGATGATTTCAGTTGCTGTTCTCTTGTAAGCTTTGCTATAACGCTTGTGCTGGTTGTTGGTTGTGCTCGGCAATAGAGTTGATTTTGAGGTGTTAGGCTCAATCATTAATTGACTATTGGTTAACTGTGTTGGGTTAACTGTTTCACAAGGGTAGCAACCTAGCACTTTGATAAAGCGAGTGGTGCGTTCTAACTCTTTGAGCGCTGCTTGCATGGGCTCGCTTGATAAATTTGCGTCAATATCAAGATAGAACATCTCTTCCCATGGCGTACCCGGAATAGGGCGAGACTCAAGTTTACTCATATTTAAGTTTCGGGCTTTTAAAACCAGTAGTGCTTCAACCAATGCACCTGGCTTTTGTCCTGTCGCCATAATCAGAGTGCACTTGGCAGGAAGCTGCTCAGGTACATCAACGGCTTTTCGAGCAACGACGATAAAGCGGCTTTGGTTAATTTTTTGATTCGCTAAACCGGTTTCAATGGCTTCAAGTTGATATAAAGCACCGCCTTCACTACTGCCAATGGCGGCGACATCGTTGCTGTTTGAGTTGTTGACGATCTCCATTGCCTCGGCACTGCTTGCGCAGTATTCAAGTTTAAAGTTGCCATGCTGACTAATGTAGCGGCTGCACTGACTAATGGGCTGTGGGTGTGCATATACTGTTTTTATGTCACTCATATTACTACCCGCTTTTGCCAGTAAACAGTGGCCTACTTCGATAGTGGTTTCACCTACAATTGCAAGGCTAGTATGTTGTAACACATCATAAACTTCGTTGATTGAGCCAGAAGAGGTGTTTTCGATGGGTAGAAAACCGTAATCAGCATGACCCGACTCAACCGCTTGGATAATTTCATCAAAACTTTGGCAACCTAAATCTTGCATTTCAACTTGGCGTCGATTGCAATAGCGACTAGCGGCTAAATATGAATATGAGCCTCTGGCGCCAAGATAAGCCACGCAATATTGCTGTTGCTGGGTTTGAGGGTTAGCGCGACCTTGAAGGTAGGCTTGTTGGTTGAGAACGGAGTCTTCGATTATGCTTTGGTATAGCGAAATGACGTAATGTGCATCTAGTCCTTGCTCGCGACCTTGTTTTACCAATCGAGCTAGCAGTTCTTTTTCACGTATGGTGTCGCGTATAGGCCTAATATCGACTTCTTTACTGCGAGCAACATCCAAACTTAATTCACGGCGTCTTGCCAGTAAAGCCAAAAGGTCATTGTCGAGATTGGTGATTTGCTCTCGAGTATGATTTAAAGGTTGTGGTTTGCTCATTCGGGCCTCTTACAGCTAGTTTAGCGCTCAGAATTAAAAAAGCCTCCCATGTGGGAGGCTTTGGAATTTTTACTTTCGTTTTTACACCAAAATTCCGCCTCCGAGGGTAGGGGGTATAAAAAAGAAAGTAAAAAAAACAGTTTGGATTTTGTTCATAGATTTAAATTAAAGCGGAGTTGGTTTAGTGTCAATAAAAAGTTAGTCAATTTTATTTTTTTACAAAAAAAAGCGCACCTGAGGTGCGCTTTTGAATCAAAAAATTAAATAACATCAAGCCGCGAATTCCTCCTCTTTGTCGTCGTTAAAACCGTCATCAATGGCATCATCTTCTCTTTTAAGTGTTGCATGACGTTGGCTTTCAGGTTTATGTACTAGGCGATTGAGCTGTTTTTCCAGCTTTTGTCCCATTGCATTAATGGCTGCATATAGGTCGTCGTGTTTCGCCTGGGCAAATAACTTGGCATTAGGTATGCCGACTGACGCTTCAATTTTAAACCCTTGCTTCTCCTGTAGTATGATTACGTGTGGATTAATAAGCTGCACATCGTGTCGTGCTAATTTCTCTAATCTTGCCTCAATACGTTCACGGATAGACTCTGTTACTTCGAAGTGCTTGCTAGTAATCTTTATCATATTTCAAACCTTTCATTGCTTCCTTGACTTCAGACTAACAATTTCGGCGATAAAGAATGTGACCTGTGTCACGTTTGGTGGCTGTTTCAGTCTGTTCGCTTTATATTTGATCACTTGATTAAATATAGTCAATAACCGTCAAAATATCCTTGAAACTGGGTAAAAAGGGGTTCATATTTGAATGGATAAGAGGTGGATGGATTAACCTTAAATAAAAATATACTGTGTTAATAACCTCATAGCGCTTACTCTTCCCCTCTGAAATAATGCTCAAAAAAAACAATTTATTTGTGGGAGTGACAATTTATGACCCAAAAGGTTGTCAACATAAGAGTATGGGATCTTCCCGTACGTGTGTTTCATTGGTTATCAGTGTTGTTATTGGCAGGATTATGGTGGACAGCTGATCAGGGGGAAATGGATTGGCATCAACTGCTAGCCTACAGTCTATTGATTTTACTTATAGTGCGGATCATTTGGGGTGTTGTCGGAAGCGATACCGCTAGGTTTACTCACTTTGTTCACTCTCCTAAACGTGTTATTCGCTATCTACAAAAAACCAAGCAGCACGGTATATCGACTTCCATAGGCCATAATCCCGTTGGTGGTTATATGGTTGTAACTCTAATTACATTAATGTGTTTGCAGTTATTGACTGGGCTTTTTGCAACCGATGAGGTTTTTACCGAAGGGCCGCTATTTTCATTGGTCAGTACTGATAGTGCTTTATGGTTGACCTGGTTACATAAGAAGAATTTTGATTTGATTCTTGTTTTGGCGGTAATTCATATATTGGCGGTGGGTGTTCATATAGCCAAAGGAGATAAAATTCTGGGGGCGATGTTTAGCGGTTATAAGCGCTTACTGGTTGTAGAGGCGCCTAGCCTAACCTTTGTGCCAGTGTTCAAGGCAATTGCGATTATGATGATAATCGCCGCTGTTGTGGTGGTATATCTGATGCTACCTATTATTGATATGTTGTAATGTAAAAATGGGATTTGGCATTACTTAAAGAGCCAGCTCCTGCAGAGCTGGCTTTGTTTTAATTAGTCTTTCTTGTAAACGTCATGGCAACCTTTACAGCTTTTGCCGGTATTGATAAATGCTTGCTTAATTTGCTTTTTATCACTGGTTCCGGCTGCTAACGCCAGTAAATCGGCATTTTCTTGGAATGTTTTCATCTTAGCGTCAAAATCCGTTTTGTCGCTCCAGATCTTTGCTAATGCTTCTGTGCTGCCTGTATCTGAACCACTGACAAAACCTTCTAGTGGAAGTTTAGATAGCGCAGCTACGTTAGTGGCCCGCATTGCAAATATGGCGGCATCATAGTCTTTTTTGCCTTTGAGCATGGCGCCCATGTCACCAAAGTTATGGGCAATCATTCCAAAAGCGGCTTGACGATAATGGATTGCATCATCGACCTCTTTGAAATTATTAGCTTGCACGCTAGTGGCAAGGCAAGCTGTTGCTGCGACTAGGACTAAACTTATTTTTAATATTTTACTCATTGTTACCCTCACATTTTAATGTCTTTGTGTGACTAGCTTCACGCTATTGTACCTATTTTTAGCTATCCGTCTCTAATCATTTTGTAAAAACTTACCAGTTTGCTCTGTAATGGTTGAAACCCATGTTTAATCAACGTCAAAGTGTGTGACTGTTTAATGATTCCTGATAAACTAAATGTAATGACGCACTAGTACATTGTTGAGGCTGAAATGCGAGCACAGTGGGATATAGTTTTAGATAAAGTGATGGCACAAAGTGATCATAGTGCTTTAGTAACACTATTTGAGTTATTGCTAACGGAAGAGGAACGAAGCGCTGTTGCGAGTCGGTTCAAAATTTTTCAAACATTACTACATGAACAGATGAGTCAACGACAGATCGCGCAAGAGTATCAAATTAGTATTGCGACAATCACTCGTTGCTCCAATTACTTAAAACATATGACTGAAGAGCAACGAGAACTAATTAAACAGCTGACATTATAGCGATAGCCCGTTACCTAAACTCAGAAGCAACAATCTGATGTTTACGGTAACTGGCACGTAGCACAAAAAGATAAATCCCATAGCTACAACAGATTAATGCGAATATCGGGGCAGCTTTCAAATCAAGCTTGGTAAGCAAAATTGAGCCAAGTAAGCATAGCGATGGAATGTGTTCATATAAGTAGCTTGGTATTCGGCCACGCTTACGACGTTTTTTTGGATCTGTGCGGCGGTTGGCTGAGCGTAAAGCGTATACCCGGCTGCCGAGTATGTACACCACAACGGCTAGTATTTGCACCAAGGTTTGCTCGAGTAGTAATAGGCAGCATGTACCGATGGCAATATAGCTATAGGGTAGGGCTTCATAGAAAGGTCTTGATAGCATTCGCAGATCCATTGCGTTGATTATGATGCTAGCGATTGTAATGCATAAAAAAACGCGATTCATTAATCAATAATGAATCGCGTTATAAATCAGTCTAAAGCGTTAGTATGACTAGTGTTTGCAACCACAGCCACCGTTGCCGTCGCAACCTTCTTTTGCTTCTTTTGTTTCGTCATCACTGCAGCATCCGCCTTCGTGGCTATGCTCTGAACCACCACAACATCCACCTTCGTGTGAATGTGCGTGATCGCCACCACAGCTTCCACCAGCATGAATATGGCCGTGAGAGATTTCTTCTTCAGTTGCTGCTCGTACTTCAAGTACTTCAACACTAAAGCTTAATGTTTGCCCTGCTAATGGGTGGTTACCGTCAACGATAACAACATCATCTTTTACTTCTTTGACTTGAACTGGGCGTTGTCCCATTTCTGTTTCGGCAATAAAACGCATACCAGGAACGATATCTTCAATGTCACCAAAAGCTGATAATGGCACTTCTTGACATAAAGTGTCGTGGTAAGCGCCGTAGCCTTGCTCTGCATCAACGGTAACGTCAAGTGTATCGCCTTGCTCTTTACCTTCTAGGGCAGCTTCAAGACCTGGGATCATATTTTGTGCGCCGTGCAAATACAGCATCGGTTCGCCTTCAAAAGAGCTTTCTACAAGCTGACCTTTCGCATCTGATAATCGGTAATGGATGCTTACTGCACATTTGTCGGTGATTTTCATGTTGGCTCCAATCGGTAATTTTCGCGCATTCTAGCTTGCTTTACTTTAATTTGCGACCGCTTGAACAAACTTATGCTACTTAATGCACATCTTTATGAAAGATGAAAATAAATCAATTAAGGTAAATCGTTACTACTTATATCTAATCTTCATAACAGTGTTAACTCATTATGTATGTAACTATGTTTGGTGACTAGTTTGGCATTTGCCAGCGTTATTGGTGAGCGTTTTAATCTTTGTCACTGCAATCTAATATAAATGTAACTAAAACAGGGTTTTAAAAATGTTTTGCGTGTGCTTTCTTCTTCGTTCAATGAAAGGTGGCGGTTTTATAATGGCACTGCATTTGATTACGCTTAATTAAGTCGAAGTTAAAATGAGCAAAATAGCGATGATTTAACCCCGAGTATTTTATCAGTAATCATTTAAATTAGGGGTTGACACTCTTTAGTTAAAAAGTAATTCTGTTAACACAAAATTAAATCTAATAGATGAAATATATTCCCATGTTTAGCCATTTTCTAATGATCAATACGATTATTGTAACCACCACGACTACCATCGTGGAGGCGGGCTAAGCACACCCTGATATCTATTTAATATCAAGCCCGCTTCCCATAAAGAAGCGGGTTTTTTTGTTTCTGATATGGCGCGGCACAAGGAGTTTTCGATGAAAGTGATGAAATTTGGTGGTACCTCGCTAGCAAATTGGCAGCGATTTAAGGCAGCAGCGGATATTGTTGCTCAGTCGGCACAAGCGCAACGCATTGCGGTGGTGTTATCTGCGCCAGCCACTGTGACTAATGGCTTAATCGAAATGGTTGAAGTCGCGGTTAATGGTGGCGACTATAAATTGGTATTGGCTAAAGTCGAACAGGTATTTACCTCATTGTACGGCGGCGCTGCAAGCACATTGTCTGCCGAACAAAACCAGGTATTGACGCAGCGTTTGCATCAGCAAATGGAATTTTGGCGTAATAAGCTTGCAGGCATGAGCTTACTTCATGAATGCCCCGAAAGTGTTGAGGCTGCAGTATTAGTCGGCGGCGAAAAGCTGTCTTCAGCTTTGATGGTTGAAGTTATGAAAGCGGCGGGCAAATCATCAGCAATTTTGGAACCTGAATCATTATTAGTAGGTTATGGTCCGCGTTTAGAGTCTGCAGTTGATATTGAAGCCAGTAAATTACGTTTTAATTTGCTTAACCTTGGTGATGCCGATGTATGGGTCATGCCAGGATTTACCGCCGGTGACAGTGAAGGCAAAATTGTGACCTTAGGCCGCAATGGGTCAGACTATTCAGCTGCAGTATTATCGGCATGTGTACAAGCGAGTTGCTGTGAAATTTGGACTGATGTCGACGGTATTTACAATACGGATCCACGTGTTGTTGCTGATGCTAAATTGTTGTCGCAATTGAGCTATCAAGAGGCGATGGAGGTCTCTTATTTTGGTGCCAAAGTGCTGCACCCCAAGACGGTTGCTCCAATTGCGCAATACCACATACCTTGTTATATCCGTAATACCCTCAATCCTGAAGCTGTTGGTACATTGGTGTCTAATCAGCCTGATGAAACTGGACTGAATGTAAAGGCCATCTCTAACTTAGACGATCAAACCATGTTTGATGTGTCTGGCCCTGGCATGAAAGGCATGGTTGGCATGGCCAGCCGTATTCTGGGAGCAATATCTCGCTCTGGAGTGTCGGTATCGCTCATTACTCAAAGCTCGTCTGAATACAGTATCAGCTTTTGTGTTGCAACCGAAGACGCTGCTAAAGCTAAGTATGCCTTAGAGCAAGAGTTTGATTTAGAACTTAAAAGTGACCTACTTGAGCCTGTTGAAATGCGCCATGATCTTGCCATCGTGTCACTGATCGGTGATGGCATGCGAACCCATAAAGGCGTTGCCGCCAAATTTTTTCAAGCGTTAGCTCAAGCAACTGTAAACATTGTTGCTATTGCCCAAGGTTCATCTGAGCGTTCAATCTCTGCAGTAGTAGAGCAGCGTAAAACCAAACACGCTATTGCAGCGTGTCATCAATCATTTTTTGATGTGCAGCATTATCTTGATGTGTTTCTTGTTGGCTGCGGTAACGTGGGAGCTGGATTACTGGACCAGATAAAACAACAGAGGCAAATGCTAAAAGAGCAGCATATTACGATGCGGGTTTGTGGTATTGCCAACTCTAAATTGATGCTGTTAGATGCTGGTGGTATTGACTTGTCAAATTGGCAAGGTTTGCTGGCTGAGTCTGCACAAGCTGCCAATATTGACGATATGTTGGTGTGGGCAAAAGAGCAACAGTTACTTAACCCTGTGTTGGTAGACTGTACTTCTAGCGAGTTTGTGTCTGATCAATATCTTGCGGTGATGAATGCGGGTCTGCATGTTGTAACCCCTAACAAGAAAGCCAATACACGCGATATGGCTTATTATCAGCAGCTGCGTCAAACAGCTTTAAAGCAACGTCGTCAATTTCTGTATGAAACAACGGTTGGCGCGGGGTTACCTGTAATAGATAACCTTAAAAAGTTGTTGTTTGCCGGTGATAAATTGCTACGTTTTAACGGCATTTTGTCTGGTAGCCTGTCATATATCTTTGGCATGTTAGACGAGGGCATGACACTGTCTCAAGCAACCTGTATCGCCAGAGATAAATGCTTTACCGAGCCTGACCCCCGTGATGACTTGAGCGGTATGGATGTGGCCCGTAAGGTACTTATTCTTGCACGTGAAGTGGGTATGGAACTGGAACTAAGTGATATACATGTTGAATCTGTATTACCGAGTGATTTTGATGCTGCGGGTGACGTTGACACTTTCATGGCAAATCTTCCGTTGGCAGACCAAGCTATCGCACAGCGAGTAGAAACCGCTAAAGCGGCCGGAAAATTACTGCGCTATGTTGGTCAAATTGATGATGAAGGCTGCAACGTTAGCATTGTTGAAGTTGACGCCAACGATCCGCTTTATAGTGTAAAAGGTGGTGAGAATGCTCTAGCATTTTATAGCCGCTACTATCAACCAATCCCTTTCGTACTGAGGGGCTATGGTGCCGGTACTGACGTTACTGCTGCAGGTGCATTTGCTGATATATTAAGAACACTAAATTGGACTCGTGAGGTAGGTATATGAGCGTAACAATTTATGCACCAGCATCAATGGGGAATGTGGGTGTTGGTTTTGATTTGCTCGGTGGCGCATTGGCTCCCATTGATGGCAGCTTACTCGGTGATAGAGTCACCGTCGAAGCAGCAGAGCACGGATTAACATTAGACGTAATAGGGCATTGGGCCAACAAGTTACCAGCAAACTCTGCTGAGAACATCGTTTATCAATGTGCGGTATTTTTCCTCGAGCATTTAGGGAAAAATGTAGGGCTTAGATTAACCTTGGAAAAAAACTTACCGGTAGGTAGCGGGCTAGGCTCAAGTGCTAGCTCAGTTGTTGCTGCATTAATGGCGCTTAATGAATATTTTGACCAACCATTTTCAGAGCAAGCACTACTTAAGCTCATGGGCGATTTTGAAGGCAGTATTAGTGGGTCTGTGCATTACGACAATGTCGCTCCTTGCTTTTTGGGCGGTATGCAGTTAATGCTCGATACACCGCAAGTGATTTGTGAACCGATCCCTACGTTCAAACAATGGTATTGGGTAGTTTCTTATCCGGGGATCTCATTATCTACAGCACGAATGCGACAGCTGATGCCTGAGCAATATTCAAAACAAACTGCGATAGACTTTGGCCGTTACTTAAGCGCTTTTGTACATGCTTGTTATAAGCAAGATGCCGTTTTAGCAGTTTCAGTGCTAAAAGATGTGCTTGCTGAACCTTATCGTGCTGCTGAAATCCCTCAATATCAAGCTGCTAAGTCAGCTTTAGCTGACATAGGGATGCTTACATCAGGTATTTCTGGAAGCGGCCCTACATTGTTCACCATTACGGATGACATCAATACTGCTAAGGCTGCTAAACAATGGTTAGATGATCACTATATAGATAAAGCCTTAGGTTTTTCACATATTTGCCAGATAGATGAACTAGGTGCCCGTCGCGCTTAAATCGTGGTTTAACTGCCAGAGCATAATTTTCAATGAAGCGTGATTAACCTACATTTGTAGGGGCGTTTCAGGTATGAGTATTTAGTCGTAAAAATTTTGAATTAAAGGACGTCATCATGGAATTGTACAACCTTAAGCATCCGTCTCAAGAGGTGAGCTTTACACAAGCGGTTAAGCTCGGTCTGGGTAAAGATCGTGGCTTATTTTTCCCAAAAAGTATTCCGACTCTAGATAATATTGATGGCCTACTTGCATTGCCGTTTGTAGAGCGCAGCAAGAAAGTAATTGGTGCTTGGTTAGCCTCTGAATTAGGTCAAGATACAGTGGATAGGCTGATTGATAATGCGTTTAACTTTGAGTTGCCTTTAGTTAAAGCTGATGAGAGTTTATATAGCTTAGAGTTATTTCATGGACCCACACTCGCTTTTAAAGACTTTGGCGCACGGTTCATGGCGCAATGTTTAAATGAGTTAGCAAAAGAAGATAAGATTAACATTTTAACAGCCACCTCCGGAGACACCGGTGCTGCTGTAGCTGATGCTTTCTACGGACTTGATAATATCAATGTCGTTGTGCTTTACCCCAAAGGTAAAATCAGTGTATTACAAGAAAAGATGTTTACTACATTAGGTGACAATATCCACACAGTGGCAATTGACTCTGATTTTGATGCCTGTCAAACGCTAGTAAAACAATCATTTGAAGACAGCGATATTCGTGATGGTTTGCATCTTAACTCTGCTAACTCAATCAATATAAGTCGTTTACTGGCGCAAATTTGTTACTACTTTGAAGCTGTTGCACAGTTCAAACGCAGTAATGACTCTGATCCGGTTATTGCGGTACCCAGTGGTAATTTTGGTAACTTGACTGCAGGGTTATTTGCTAAAGCGATGGGGCTACCGATAAAGCGCTTTATTGCTGCAACCAATAGCAATGATACCGTGCCTCGCTACCTTGCTCATGGCGAGTGGTCACCGCATTTAACCATTGGAACAATGTCGAATGCAATGGATGTGGCAGAACCAAGTAACTGGCCGCGTGTCGAAGCTATTGTTAAGGCAATGGGCTGGTCTCTTGCAGATATTAAAGGTATTGGTGTGTCGGAGGAGGACACTGTTGACTCTGTTAAGGCACTAAATGCTGTTGGTTACTTGTCAGAACCGCATGCCGCTATTGCAGCTTTTGCATTAAAGCAAACTATGGCAGCCGAAGAAAAAGGCATTTTCCTTGGTACTGCGCACCCAGCTAAATTTAATGAGGTTGTTGAGCACATTTTGTCGATAGAGCTTCCTTTACCTACCGAATTGGCAAACGTAGTCACTAAAACCATTTTGTCGGCCAATTTGACGGCAGATTTTAGCGTGTTAAAAGCGCATTTGTTTGAGATTTTAGCTGACTAATTTAGTAACAAATACGGCTAAAAAATTAAAAAGAGGAGCTGTTACAGCTTCTCTTTTTTGTTGGCTAAATGTAATTGTGGTTTACGTAAAAGCTGGTGGTAGCGCGTAGCGTAGCGCGATTGGTAACATCTACCGCCACTCATTAACAAGTGGCGCGAGGTGTATTTTAGGTATCCCTTCTACCGTGATCTGAGTCACGCTTTTTTGCCTCGATTTTCTATATTGTGCGGCGCTGTTTTAATCAAAGGTATCTGGCCCGTGTTACGTATTGTAGTGAGTCTGTTATTAATTAGTTTGTTGGGTGGTTGTGCCAGTAATGGTGATGTGCAGATCCACCAACGAATAAATGAAGCCTACGATTTTGAAGTGACCCATTGCGACAGTTTTGCAATGGTCACAGGAGTCGGTCGAGGCGAAACATCGCTTAGAGATGCTAAGCTCAGCGCGATGAAACAAGGCGAAGAGTTGTTTGGTACTCATATTGTCTGGTTACAAATTGATTTAGGTGAACCGACCAAAGTGGTTGCTGTTATCTACAAGTGCTTAGCTTAGTGTAATAAGTGATTTAATAAAGTCCCTTACGCCTTTGCTAAGTAGCGTAGCCAGTTAATCTCTTCATGCCAGATATCACTGTTAATCGTTTCTAAGATCAACGGGATCCCTTTAACTGCTTCAAATTCCATTAGTGTGGCAAAAGCTTCTGCGCCTATCTCGCCTTTACCTAAAGACTCATGTCGGTCCACTTTGCTGTTTAGGTGAGTTTTACTGTCATTTAAATGCATTGCTTTGAGGTAACGGTTACCAACTATGCGGTCAAACTCGTTAAATACCGCCTTACAGCTTGTTTCGGTGCGGATATCATAGCCTGCTGCAAACATATGGCAGGTATCGATACACACTCCAACGCGCGACTTATCTTCAACGGCTTCGATTATTTGTGCAAGTTGTTCAAAGCTATGCCCCAAGTTAGAACCTTGGCCTGCTGTATTTTCGATTACCGCCGTGACGTTATTTGAACCCTCTAACGCAAAATTGATCGAATCGCTAATTCTCGCTAGGCATTGGTCGGTATCAATAAGCCTTAAATGGCTACCTGGGTGAAAATTAAGTAACGTTAAACCGATTTGTTCACACCTTGCTATCTCATCAAAAAAAGCTTGGCGTGACTTTTGGAGCAACTCATCATTTGGGTGACCAAGATTGATGAGATAACTATCGTGAGGCAAAATTGCATCCATTAGAATATTGGCGCTTTGGCAGTTTTGTTGAAACTGCGCTATCTGCTCACTCTCTAATGGTTTACTTTCCCAACGGCGTTGATTTTTGGTAAATAACGCAAATGCATTAGCGCCTATGGCTGCTGCGTTTTTTGGGGCATTGGCGATACCGCCAGCGGCACTAACGTGAGCACCAATAAAATGGGTCGGCTGCATTGCTTATTATTCCTGTGGTTTGAATCTATAATGGTAACTCTATTGTTCTGTAATAGCAGAGCTTTATTTGAAGAATATTCAATGTATTGGTTATCGGTATTTTCTAGGCCGTGAGGCTTTATTCAAGTCTGTGTATAGGAAAAGGGGCTTACCCTGCTTTGCTGTGGCAGCGCTGGATTTCTGCTCTGGCATAATTGTTTCGTGCCTTTACAGTTATTAGGCATCGTTAGTTCTAAATTAAAGTCGATAAGTCACATGCGATAAATTGATATGCTTTAGCTTGCTTATCATTTTTTTGGCTGAACTACCTCGCACTCTATTTAGCGAATTTTCCGCAATTGGGCGTTAAATAAGTCACGCCAGCATAAGCTGTTTGGGCAGTAAAGCAACTACGATTGATGTAACATAACAGTGTTTTCATGCCCTAACTTAGGTTGTTGGCTAGTTTGGAATTAAATCTAACTAAATCATCAAGGTAGCGATTTATTTAATATAAATAGATATTTAGCTGCTTATTTGAACTGATTTTTTAATCTGCTTTTATTGATCCTAGTCACGAAGTCTACCGTTATCATTTTGTTATAGTTAGCTGTTACTTTTTGAAGTTAATTACTCACTGTATGCCGTGCAATCATTTTGGATGGAGAAAACTATGCTAGCTAGATTGATGAAGGATCACGCACATATTGCTATTTTGCTTAATATTTTAAAAGCTAAGCGTAGTAAGTTAGTCAGTGGTGATCTGGTTAATTATAATTTAGTCCGTGATATCGTTGAGTACATGCAAAGTTATGCAGAGCACAGTCACCACCCACTAGAAGAGGTTATTTCAGAGTTTTATTGGCACAAGCAAGGTAAAGCCTATATTAATGAAACCTTAACTTTTGAGCATGAAAAATTAGCAAATGCCTCAGTATCTTTAATGGCGACGTTAAACTTGATCTTGTCTGACATAGTGGTGCCGAAAGAAAATTTGGTAACTGACTTAGAGAGTTATGTAGAGTTGCAGCAGTCGCATATGGAATTTGAAGAGGCGAAGGTGTTTCCTAAATGGTCTAGCTTATTTACAGAACTAGATTGGAAAGAGATCCGCGAAATGTGCCGTGCTCGCATTATTGACGACCCATTATTTAGCGAAAACGACAGTGTGTTATTTGAAGAATTAAAAGAGTATATCGAGCAGGCTAAAATGTCGGCTTAGAATCAAAAAGAGCGCCTACGGCGCTCTTTTCTGGGCTTTTACATGATGAGCGTGTCTAAACTGCCATCAAACCCATTATCCATATCTTGTAGCTCTTTAAGTAGACGATGTCTTTCTTTTAAAGCTTCAATTTCACGCCACTTCCTTTTTTTGTTAGAGCTTCGTGATCTGCTTGGCTTCTCAACGACACTCTCTAGCGCACTACCATAATCAAGTCTATTCATGGCAACCTCCCTTTATTTATTTTGTGTCCAAATAAATAGCATGTTTTCTAAGCAGGGTGCAATACAAATGTTTGCAAAATGTTAAAATAATGCTAGTGGTTCAGCCTTGTTATAAATGGATTGGTGGCAAAAAAGAATAAAATCTATACTTTTGTGAGGCTTAGCGCTAAAAAGAAAAAGCCAGTCGAAACTGGCTTTTTGGGAGTGTGGCAAATGCAAAACGGATTTAGATTTTTTGCTGCTTAAATAAATTAATTAAGCCATTACTAGAAGTATCTAAATCTTCTGTTTCAGTTGAGTCTGTTAATCGTTTTAGTACCTTATCGCCTAATAATTTACCTAGCTCAACGCCCCATTGATCGAATGAGTTAATTTGCCATATCGCACCTTGTACAAAAGTTCTGTGCTCGTAAAGTGCAATTAAGGCGCCAAGTGTTGTTGGGGTTAACTTATCCATCAACAGAGTGTTGCTGGGTTTATTGCCAGGCATTACTTTATGTTGAGCGATGAGTTGCTTCTCATTATCACTTAGAGAAGCGTTGCGGACTTCTGCTAAGGCTTCATCAAAGGTTCTTCCTTGCATTAATGCCTGAGTTTGCCCAAAACAGTTTGAGGCTAACTGAACATGATGCTCACCTAGAGGGTTATGGCTATTAAGTGGCATAATGAAATCGGCTGGAATAAGCGCAGTGCCTTGATGTAACAACTGGTGATAAGCATGTTGACCGTTAGTGCCTTCGCCACCCCAAATCACAGGACCAGTGGTGTATTTGACATCAGAGCCATTTAAAGTAACTGATTTACCGTTACTTTCCATATCTAATTGTTGGAAATAAGCTGGTAGACCACGTAAATAGTGATCATAGGTCAGCACGACATGCGATTGTGCATTGAAGAAATTACCGTACCACAGTGAGAATAGTCCCATGATCACTGGCATATTTTGCTCTAACGGCGTATTAGCAAAGTGGTTGTCCATGTCATGCGCACCGGCTAAAAGTGCGCGGAAGTTGTCCATTCCCACGAGTAAAGCAATGGGTAAGCCTATAGCCGACCAAAGAGAATAACGTCCGCCGACCCAGTCCCACATTGGAAAAATGTTACTTGCATCAATTCCGAAATCTGTTGCTTTAGTGACATTAGAGCTTACGGCTACAAAGTGTTTTGCAACATCTGATTGCATAGCTCCCTGTGTTAAAAACCACTCTTTAGCACTTAATGTATTGGTTAAGGTTTCTTGGGTACCGAACGACTTTGATGACATAACAAACAACGTCGTTTCAGCATTCAGGCCTTTGAGCTTTTCGGTAATGGCGGTACCGTCAACATTAGCCACAAAGTGACAATTTAATTGTCCGCTCCAATATGGGCGTAATGCTTGAGATACGATCTTAGGCCCTAAAAAAGACCCGCCAATTCCGATACTAACAACATCAGTGATTGTTTTACCGGTAAAGCCTTTCCACTCACCTGAAGTGACGGAATAGACAAATTTTTCCATTTTGTCTAAGGTCTGGTGCACCTCAGTTACGATATTAACGCCATCGACCTTGATGACCTTATCTTTTGGTGCGCGCAGTGCCGTATGCAAAACGGCTCTTTGCTCGGTGTTATTAATGACATCACCGGCAAACATGGCTCTGACTTTTTCTTCAATTTTCGATTCTTTTGCCAAGTCAAACAGTAATGACAACGTCTCGGTAGACGCTCTGTTTTTAGAGTAATCTAAAAACAGACCGCATGCTTTGGTAGACATTTGGCTAAATCGCTGCGGTTGTTGCTTAAATAACTCCCGCATATGTGGCACTGTTGTGCTGTGTTTTTCTAAGGCTTGCCAACTAGCAAGCTGTGTCAGAGTGGTCATGTAGAGTCCTATTCCATTAAGACATTAATTTTGATTTTAGCATTAACTCTAGTTTGCCTTGGTCAATGGCAAAGTTACGGATCCCTTCAGCTAGTTTTTCAACAGCCATTGGGTCTTCGTTAAACTCCCAACGAAATTGTGCTTCAGTCATTGAAGATTCTTGAGCAATCACTTCGGTTGCTGGAAGTAGTTTTTGCACTATGGGTGTATTACTGTTAGATAATTCTTCTAAAAGTGCAGGGCCGATGGTCAATCTATCACAGCCTGCCAATTCGATAATTTCGCCGGTATTGCGAAAGCTTGCGCCCATCACGACAGTGTTAAATCCGTAGCGTTTGTAATAGTCGAAAATACGGGTAACAGAGACAACACCTGGATCTTCACTTGCTGAATATTCTTGTCCGCTATCTTTCTTGTACCAATCTAGAATACGACCAACAAAAGGAGAAATCAGGTAAACACCTGCTTCGGCACAGGCACGTGCTTGAGCAAAGCTAAATAATAGGGTTAGGTTACAATTGATACCCTCTTGCTCTAACTCTTTTGCTGCGCAAATGCCTTCCCAAGTTGAAGCAAGTTTTATTAAAATACGTGATTTATCGATCCCTGCTTCTTGGTAGAGTTTTATCAGTTTATGGGCTTTGGCGATTGAGGCGGTTTTGTCAAAAGATAAACGTGCGTCTACTTCTGTTGAAATGCGGCCTGGAATAATTTTAAGGATCTCGAGCCCGATGTTGACTGCAAGTTTGTCACCTGCGTCTTCAATCTGCTGTGCTATATCACTAGATTGGCTTTTAGCCCAAGCAATTGCATTGTCGATAAGGTTACTGTATTCAGGAATTTGTGATGCTTTTAAAATAAGTGATGGATTGGTTGTAGCATCTTCAGGTTGGTAACGCTTAATGGCTTCAATATCACCCGTATCCGCAACGATGGTTGTGATAGGTTTAAGTTGTTCTAGTGTGCTAGCCATGTAAATAACATCCTTCTAAATGAGCAATAATAAGCTTGATTGGTAATTGCTGGTAATAAGACCATTATAATGGTCATTTGAACTAATTTTGGAAAAATATTACAGAAAAGTCGTAATAAATCAGCAAATAGATGCTTTTGTCATCTACCGATTAATATTAGCAGCTATTTCTGTATTTATATTAAGCGTCATTACAAAAACAATAACTGTGTCATAGTTCGCTGAGGGCGATGGTTAACGTGCAACTGTTTAAATAAAAAAGCTCACAGCAGGAAGCTGTGAGCTCGTTTTAGACAGAATATAACCGCTGGTTTAAACCGCGGAGATATTGCCTAGCTGTTATTTTAAAGCTGGCACTTTTTGTGTACCGGTCACATGTGCTTCAATGCGGCGGTTGGCTTTATTTGCTTCAGCAGAGCTACCATTGATTACAGGCTTAGTGATCCCGTAACCTTTAGAGGATACTCTTGATGATGAAATGCCGTACTTGTTGATTAACACATCAGCAACCGCTGTAGCACGACGTTCAGACAGCTTCATGTTATAGTCCGCTGCACCAGTATTAGAGGCATGTCCTGCAATTGTCACTTCAGCATTTGGGTGCTGAGTCATAAAGTTTGCAAGGTCTTTGATATCACCAAATGATGCTTCTTTGACTGCTGCAGAATCATTGTCAAATCGTGCTTCGATATCGAAACTTTCTTGAATCTCTTTGTAAACGGTACAACCTTTAGCATCAACTTTATGTGTTGAAGGTGTATTTGGACACTGGTCCATATCATCGTTGACGCCGTCGTTATCAGAATCGCCCACTACGACTTCGACTGGTGCAGGCAGAACCGGCTGCGATTTACTACCAAAGCGGTAGCTTAGCTCTAGTCCATAGTAGTTACTTTCCATGGAGAGCGTATTCCATTTTTCTTCGTCTAGATTTTCATAACGACGATATTTTGCTTGTAACTTAAGGTTGTCAGAAAGATCATATCCAATACCTACACCAATGTATGGCGCGACACCATTGTCACTATAATATTCAGAACCATAGTTCTTATTGTTATAAATGATGTAGTTTAATGCTCCGGCTTCTGCCGAGAGGCTCCAGCGATCTGCTACGGGTAAGAAGCCTACTAAACCTAAGCTCATGCCTTTAGCACCAACATCATTAAGCTTGTTGGCGTAGTCTACCCATTCAGCACGACCAAGGTCGCGATAGCCTAATTCAACTCCGAAGTAATCGTTAAAAAGGAAACCAGCAAAAACATCCCATGCATAGGGATCGTCTGCACCACAGGTTTTCATGGTTTTTTGATCACAATTGGGTTCGTAGTCGTTGATGCCGACACCGCCACCAACGTACCAAGGGCTCATACCATCGGCAGCGCTAGCTGCAAAAGGTAAAAGCGAAGTTAGCAGAACTGCTTTTAGTGTGTTGTTCATCATTCAAAATCCTTAATGTTTTAGTTATAAAACGCTTCCGTATACTTAAGTATTCGTTAAGTAGTACTAGCACTTATCACGGATAATCCATTTGTATTTTAGCTAGGTGACACTATTATCAACTGCAAATGTTATATTTTCCACTATTATTGTTAATTTAGCTGTTTCGAATGATGTAAAAAAAGGGTGCTTACGTTAATAAACACCCTGTAAAGCAGTTATTTTAGACTTGTTAACGCATTTAACGTGTCCATATCCAATTCTCGATACTTTCTGGGTCTACACCATTGGCTTTAATGTAGTTTCGATGATCAACTAAGCGCTGTAACATATCAGTTGTGATAGCGATATGCTGGCTTTCATCAATTACGCCTTGTTGGAACAACTTGTATGCCATATCGATAACAAGATGGTAGCGTGATGTACCGTTTCTAACCCCCATATCAAATGGTGTTGTTGTTGAGCCTTCCTCTTCGTAACCTTTGATCCTAAAGCGGTGACTACCTTTATAATCAAATACCAGTTTTTTGATAGTATTGGGGTAGCCATGGTAGTTAAAGACGACTCCTTTATCTGCGGTGAAAATTTCATCCATTAGCCATGGTTTGCTTTGGAAGTTTAAGCTACCTAAGCCACTGCTGGTCAGTTCGGTGACACTGACAAAACGAATGCGGACGCGTGGTAGTATTTCTCGAATCAGAACTAGGGACGCCATCGCTTCTTGCGTAACGTAGTCACCGCAGCCCACAAGTACAACGTCTGGATTATCATCTGAAGCAAAGTCCCACACCATCACGCCGTCTTTAGCTTGGTTGCGGGCTTCATCGAGTGTTAGCCATTGCGGCAAGTCTTTTTTGCCGGCAACTAAAATATTGAGTTTGTCTCTGTCAGCGTAAGCGCGCTCAGTGTATACCAGTGTACTGTTCCCATCAGCAGGTAAGTAAGCTGAAATGATTTTTGGATGTTTTTCTAGCATTGCACCTAAGAAAGATGGGTTTTGATGCGAATAACCATTGTGATCTTGGCGTTCTAATAGTGAGGACAATACCACGTTGCAAGCCGGTACAGGTTTACGGAAATGCACTCCTTGGCTGGCATAAACGTATTTACAGTATTGGTCCGCCATTGACGAAACGACTTGAGAAAAAGCTTCGTAAGTGGGGAACATCGCATGACGACCGGTAACCGTGTAGCCATGCAGCATCCCGAACAATAAGTTCTCTGACAGCAGTTCTATCACTCGGCCATCGCGAGACATATCTTGATCCCAGCTTTCTATTGGCCATTGCCATGCACGATCTGTTTCTTCAAACACCGCTTGTAGTTGGTTTGAATAGGTTTCATCAGGGCAGAAAATGCGTAAATTACGTTGATCTCGGTTTAATTTAAATGCATCTCGCATCCACTCTCCCATCTTGAACATCGAAAGTCCGCGATGTCCACGAGGCGTTTCTGGTCCATATGCCAGTTTATTGAGATCCGGGTTGGTCAATGCTCGCACGACTTCACCACCATAACTGAGATGTTGACGGCCGCAAGCCAACTCTTTTGGTGGTATTAGTGACTGGATATCTTCATCAAAAATCAACTCACCTTTGTCATTGATGCTGTAAAGCTCATTAAACTTGTAACTTGCCAGCCAAGTATTGAGAGCATCTAGGTGGCCCTTATCTTTGGCACATTTATTGACAATAACTTGGTGAGATTCACAATTGCCTTCAAGCTTTTTACCGGCATATTCAGGTGTTCCAGTCCAGCCTTTGGCGGTTCGCATTAAAATAACTGGCCAGCGCGGCTTAACAATATCTTCACCTGCTCGTGCGCGGGTTTGAATGGCATTAATCATTTCATATGACAAGTCCATTGCGGCAATCATCTGCTCGTATACATCTTGCTCTAATTGATCATCGACAATGATCGGATGGTAACCTAAGCCTCTAAATTCGAGGTCTAGTTCTTCATGGCTCATTCGCCCCATACGAGTAGGGCCGGAAATTTTATATCCGTTTATATGAACAATCGGCAGTACCGCGCCATTATTGATTGGGGACACTAGGCGATTCGCATACCAAGAGGCTGCGAGTGGACCGGTTTCTGATTCACCATCACCAATTAAGCAGGCTGCTATTAAGTTAGGGTTATCAAGTACCGCGCCCCACGCGACTGAAAGTGAGTAACCGAGTTCGCCACCTTCAAGAATTTGGCCTGGAGCCTCTGGGTTGGCATGAGAAGGGTAACCATATGCTGCAGAGAACTTTTGACAAATATCAGTGATACCTGCTTCATTATAAGGTATGGTTTCAGGGTAAAAGTGGCTCAGTGAACCTTCCATAAATAGGTTTGCTTGTACAGCAGGGAAGCCGTGGCCAGGACCAACAAGGTAAACAAATGAGCGGTTGTGCTTTGTGATCAACCTATTGACGTTAGCATAAACAAAGTTAATACCAGGGCAAGTCCCCCAGTGACCAAGTAATCTTGGTTTGATGTCGGTATGGGCTAGCGCGCGTTTGTGTAGTACGTTTTGCTTTAAATAGATTTGTGATGTCGCTAAAAAGTTGGTGGCTCTAACAAATTTCTTTAAGGAAACAATCTCTTGTTGATGTGACATAAACAACCCCATGTACGTGAGCGAAAAGTTAAACAACCTCTATGGGAATTACTATATTTGTAATTTTATTACAAGAATGTGTTCTGTATCTTGTTATTGGAAGTTATTTGCACCGATAGGTGTAATAAAGTTAGATGTAGGAATTATGTTGTTCGGGTTAAGTTGGTTGGGGTAGTGTCGGTTGTTGTGTGATGTAGTTGTCAGCTAAATGGTGAAGTGAGAACTGGATCACGTAGGGTTTTGTCGGTGCTATGCTATTTTGCAGCGTGGAATGCGGTAGGCGTGATTGTAATTTAATCACGTACAGGATAATTCTAAAAGAAAATCTACTGACATTAAAATACTTTATGAAGGATAAACACAAGTCAAACTCGTTCAGCGTTCACTTACTGACTGATGTTTGTCATGGGGAAAATAATAATTATGTTTGAGTCGTTAATTAATGCAATTGAAACGACAGTTAACGCTATCAATGGCGTACTGTGGGGAAGTTTGCTCATTTATGTCTTGGTTGCTGCGGGCGTGCTTTTTACGCTGCGTTTAGGTTTTATTCAGTTCAGGTTATTTGGTCACGGTGTCAAGTTAGTGATTCAAGGGCGTGAAAAAGTTGATGGCGTTTCATCTTTTCAGGTTTTTTGTACTTCAATGGCCGCTCGAGTCGGCACGGGGAACATGGCAGGAGTTGCAGTAGCAATAACTGTTGGTGGTGCTGGTGCGATATTTTGGATGTGGTTAATTGCATTACTTGGCATGGCAACTGCTTTTGTAGAGTCGACATTAGCGCAAGTGTACAAGGTAAAAGATAGCGACGGACAGTATCGCGGTGGCCCTGCTTACTATATGGAAAAAGGCCTAGGTAAGCGTTGGATGGGAACTTTATTCTCCATTTTGCTTATCATCGCGTTTGGTTTTGCCTTTAATGCTGCCCAAGCTAATACCATGACCGATGCTCTTAACAATGCATTTGGTTTCGATAAAACCATGGTTGGCTTAGTTATCGTACTTGTTTCTGCTTACATTATTTGTGGCGGACTCAAAAAAGTGGCACGTGCTTCTGAGTTAATTGTCCCAGTCATGGCGCTTGCATATCTAGCGATAGCACTTGTTGTTTTAGTACTAAATATTGATCAAGTTCCAGCGGCTATCACCTTGATTGTTAAGAGTGCATTTGGCTGGGAAGAAGCTGCTGGTGGCGCAATGGGCGCAATGATGGCAGGTGTGGCTCGCGGTTTGTTCTCTAACGAAGCGGGTATGGGAAGTGCGGCGAATATTGCGGCTTCTGCGACACCTAACCCTAACCACCCAGCCTCTCAAGGCTTTGTACAGATGATTGGTGTATTTGTTGATACTATTGTGATTTGTACTGCATCTGCAGCAATTATCTTATTATCGGGCGTGTTAGATAACCCAGGTGATCAAAAAGGTATAGGCCTATTACAACTTGCGCTGAGCAATGAACTTGGTAGCTGGTCTTCATACTTCATCGCGTTTGCTATTTTGTTGTTCTGTTTTTCTTCAATCATTGCCAACTATAGCTATGCTGAAAATAACATTATGTTCTTAACTAAGAGCAAAAACGTGTTGTATGGGTTCCGTGTCTTAGTATTGGCCATGGTCATGACCGGCTCTGTTGCGTCTTTGCAGTTGGTTTGGAACTTTGCTGATGTCTCAATGGGACTCATGGCATTAGTTAACATTGCAGCGATAGTCATGCTGTCTAAGGTGGCATTTGCAGTCGTAAAAGACTATGAACGTCAAATTAAAGCCGGCAAATCACCAACGTTTGATGCTGGTCAGTTCTCCGAGATCAAAGGGGTTGAGTCTGGCGAGTGGACTGATGAAGTACGCTCTACTGATAAATAATAATTGGAGCTTAGAACCCTCTTCAATTATTTGAATTAGCGCAATCTAAAAAACCACGCTTTATAAGCGTGGTTTTTTTGTTTTTGATCAGTATGATAGTTGCAGTTTAGTTTTTATCTGTAGAGGGTATTACCATGTTAGCTTTAGTCTCACCAGCCAAAACGTTAGATTTCGAACACCCAGCGGGTACTGAAAGTTATTCAATGCCTACACTGCTAGAACACAGTGAACTATTGATTGATGTTTGTCGCCAGTTATCACCAAGCGATATTGCTTCATTGATGAAAGTGAGTGATAAAATAGCAGGGTTAAATGTGGCTCGATTTGGGAGTTGGCAAGCCAACTTCACGCCCGATAATGCTAAACAAGCTATTTTTGCATTTAGAGGTGATGTTTACACTGGGATAGATGCAGATACATTGTCTGAGGCTAGCCTGCAAAAGGCGCAGCAGCAGTTAAGAATTTTGTCTGGTTTATATGGGTTATTGAAGCCGTTAGACTTAATGCAGGCTTACCGTCTTGAGATGGGGACACGCCTAAATAATATGAGAGGCACTAATCTGTATCAATTCTGGGGAGATATTATCACTGATGAAATCAACCAGACCACCGCAGCGCATGGCGACGAGTTTATTGTTAATTTAGCCTCGAACGAATATTTCAAAGCGGTTAATCACAAACAACTCACCGCACAGCTCATCACACCAGTGTTTAAAGATAAAAAGAACGGTCAGTATAAAGTGATTAGCTTTTATGCCAAAAAAGCTAGGGGTATGATGGTGCGGTATATTTTGGATCACGACGTGAAATCGCTTGATGCATTGGTGCAGTTTAATAGTGCGGGTTATTATTATAGTGAAGCTGACTCGTCAGTTAATTCCCCGGTTTTTCTAAGAGAAGAGCTATAAACCACAGATGTATATTGGTTCATTATACATTGAGGTAAAGCTTATTCGGTAACGACGTTCATAGTGTTGTTACTGGCCTTAATTCAATGCTCGATTGCGGCATAAGATAAGCAAGCTGAGCATATACAGCCACATTTTGTTGAAAGGTTGCGGGAGCGATTTTGTCTATTGTGTCATCAGAACTATTGTGTCATCAGAACTATGGTGATAATCAAAATAGTCAGCACCATCTTGCCTTATTGACGTATCGGTACACCGAGTGATGGCAATATTGATACGTCAGGCCTACCAGGTGATTTGTCATTACCCATTATGGCCCCATTATTAGCCATGGGGCGCTTTGAGCTCATAATGGCTTAAAAGCGCTTTGGCTCACGCTATAATCAATTTGGTAGAATCGTCTGGCGCCAAAGCCACTGCTTTGCGAGGTAAGTTGTAATTTAACTGTGACGTTATTACTGTGTTTTAACATGGCATTGATTAAGTTTGTATCTGGATCAGGCATAGCCGCTGTTGGAATTTATTACACCCGTTTAATATCTCATCCTTCTGGTGTGGGCCATACGGTCATTATCAGTACCAATTGAGCGGATCATAACCGCAACGGCATCTCTAACGCGGGCAGCAACATTTTTCTATGATCTTTACCGGTAATATGGTGCTTAGTTATGTGGTTAAGAAGCACTGCCTTTTCTTTTACACTCTTGGCATCAGCTTGCGTTAAAGGCCTAGAATATCAGAGCAATAATGACTGCTTTGGCTTCATGACGGTAACATATCGGAACTTGTACAGTCTCTTTATAGACTTTATCAAAGCCCTAATAAATTGAGTTTTGATTCAACCCATTTCACGGTAAGTAGGTCCTTAATGCGACCTGCGAGTCTCAGGCTAACTTATAATATTAGTGACTTAACCAAATCGTATACAAAATCTGAACTAAGTGTCTGCTGCTGTAGTTTGGCTACAACTTGTTCACTTTTCGTTAGGGCGTGAAGGCTTTGGTAGTCAAAAAAACTGATCGAAAAAGCAGCTACGTTAAATTTGTTACTGATTCCCTTCATGACTTTCCTTTGTTTTTATTACATAAGTCGCACTTTTTAAAACAATCTAGCAAAAAGTGTGCTTTATGTCCCGACTATATCTGTAAGGCAACGCTATATTAGACCGTCGGTTTGTTTTAGGAGAAGTAGTTCGTAATGAGTATAGAACTAATACAGCAACGAGCAGACCATGCCGTTGTATTATTGAAAGCGATGGCTAATGAACGTCGTCTATTTATCTTGTGCTACCTTCTTAATGAAGGTGAAATGTGTGTCGGTGAAATGAACAAGAAGTTGGGTCTAAGCCAATCTGCTCTTTCACAGCATTTAGCATGGTTACGTAAAGACAATTTAGTTGAAACGCGTAAAGAAGCTCAAACAGTATATTACTCGTTAAAGAGTGATGAAGTTGCTGAAATCATTAAACTGCTTAATAATATCTATAGCGAAAGCTTACAGACAGAAGCAGTAGCATAATAATTGTAATATGTTACAAGTGACTTTTTATTCACTTTTATCGTTAACGTTGCAATTGTAATGAAAAAAATAGAGAGGCATGCCTCTCTATTTTTTTGTCTACAATTTGTGTATTACACACCCAACAGCACAGCTTCATAAGTATCTAATTCGGTAATCATTCGAAATATTCCAACTAATCTGCTATTCAAGACATATTGACGACAGTGTTGTAATGCCATGCGATAGGGTAGTTTGTTTTGGTATGCCTATTCATCTTCGTGCCGTATATGGTTCAGAGCGCCTGCCTGAGCAACAGTTAGGTGTGCGCATTGAATAGCTGTTGGCATGAAAGGAACGTTCAATCAGCAGTGTTTCAACGCCTTTGCGATCTACTTATGAGCGTGGTTAGCACGGTTTATGCTGTGTGAAGGTAGCGATATGTAGATAACTGCATGGTGTGGCACGAATACGCTGATGCCGGTGTTACAATCTCTTCTCGCTTAAGTTGTAAAGTAATACTTAAAAATCAGTGACTGGAGTGCTAGAACAGAAAAGTTGTTAAATGCTTGGCGGTGTATCAAATTTCAGATATAAAAAAACCGGCCAATGCCGGTTTTTTAATAGCTTTAAACTAAAACTTAAGCAACAAGTGCTTTAATTTTAGTGTTCAAGCGTGACTTATAACGAGCAGCCTTATTCTTGTGAATAAGACCTTTAGTCGCCATACGGTCAACAATTGGTTGTGCAGAAGCGAAAGCAGCAGTAGCTGATTCGTGATCACCTGCATTGATTGCAGCAATTACTTTTTTAACGTAAGTACGTAGCATTGAGCTACGGCTAGCGTTATGTTGGCGACGCTTTTCAGATTGAATCGCGCGCTTCTTTGCAGACTTGCTATTAGCCAAGGTGCAACTCCTAAAACTGGGTTTGGTATTTTTAAGGTCGAGGAATATGCCGTATTTATGTCACTTTGTCAATGACAATGACTGAATCATTTAGATAAACTCAAAATAATCCAACCAGCTTGGCGTTCTCCAACCTAACTCGTGTAATATAACGCATAATTCTAGCAGGTATTGCTATAAGACAATAGGGGCAAGCGCTAATTTGTGCGTGATAGGCCTGAAGTATTTTAGCTCTTTACAGGAGGTATTTTGAGTAGAAAGCTATTAAAATCTGGCATGATTGTCAGCGCTATGACATTAATTTCACGCGTTTTAGGCTTGGTTAGAGACGTCGTTATTGCCAACCTTATGGGCGCTGGTAGTAGTGCTGATGTTTTTTTCTTTGCTAATAAAATCCCCAATTTTTTGAGGCGTTTGTTCGCCGAAGGGGCGTTTGCACAAGCATTTGTGCCCGTTTTAACCGAATACCAAGAAAAAAACACTGACGCAGAAATAAAAGAACTTATTGGTAAAGTTGCCGGTACATTGGGTGTACTGGTCACTATAGTAACGATTTTCGGTGTAGTCGCTTCACCTGTTATAACTGCGTTGTTTGGTGCTGGCTGGTTTATGTCCTGGATCAATGGCGAACCAGACGGTGAAAAATTTGAACTCGCAGCGTTAATGCTAAAAATCACATTCCCCTATTTGTGGTTTATAACCTTTACCGCTTTGGCGGGATCAATCCTAAATACCCGGGGGCGGTTTGCAGTTTCTGCATTTACTCCGGTATTCCTTAACGTTGCCATTATTTCGGCTGCATTGTTGTTATCACCAAAGCTTGAGCAACCGGAAATAGGCCTCGCGTGGGGGGTGTTTTTGGGTGGGTTGATTCAATTTTTATTTCAAATCCCATTTTTAATCAAAGAAAAAGCCATTGTTAAGCCAAGCTGGGGTTGGTCACATCCTGGTATAAACAAAATTAGAACGTTAATGATCCCGGCGCTTTTTGGTGTGTCCGTGTCACAAATTAACCTGTTATTTGATACTTTTATTGCAAGTTTTTTAATGACGGGGTCAATTAGCTGGTTGTATTATTCAGACCGGTTGCTTGAATTTCCATTGGGTTTATTTGGCATTGCCATCGCTACAGTGATTTTACCAGCATTATCTAAACGGCATGTGAATGCTGAACCCCAAGCCTTTTCTAATACGATGGATTGGGGCGTTAAAGCGATTATTATGCTGGGCTTACCCGCTATGTGCGGCTTAATTATGCTGGCTAAGCCAATGCTCATGGTGTTGTTTATGCGCGGTGCATTTACTTATGAAGATGTTGAAATGGCATCTTACAGCTTGATGGCGTATGGCAGTGGTTTACTCAGCTTTATGCTGATTAAAATTTTGGCGCCAGGCTATTATTCGCGTCAAGATACTAAAACTCCTGTACGTTATGGCATTATCGCCATGATCACGAATATGTTTTTTAATCTTATTTTTGCCATCCCGTTTGGATACGTTGGACTCGCCATTGCAACGTCGATGTCAGCATTACTCAACGCCTGTCTACTATACAGAGGCCTGCATAAAGCCAATGTGTATCGGCTTGGCGTACCGACACTGATGTTTGCATTTAAAGCGTTACTTGCGACGTTGACGATGGCTGGGGTGATATATTATTTTCAGCTACCGATAAGTGCATGGATAGATTTATCATTACTAGAGCGGGGCGTTGAACTGCTAAAGTTGATTGCTATTGCTGCAGTTTGTTACTTTATCAGCCTAGTTTGTTTCGGAATTAGGCCTTGGAAGATGAAAGCAGGGGCTTGAGTGCTGATAATCAAGACTAGCTGGTATATAATCCGCATATTTACTCTCATGTGTCGTGTAAGATAATGGAATTAATCCGTGGTATTCATAACATTTTGCCGAAACATCATGGTTGCGTATTAACGATAGGTAACTTTGATGGTGTTCATCGTGGCCATGCGGAAGTCATTAATCGGTTAGTTAGCAAGGCAAGCCACTTTGGTTTACCTGCGGTAGCGATGACATTTGAGCCGCAGCCACAAGAGTATTTTCGAGGTGAAAATGCACCAGCTCGTTTGAGCTTGTTGCGCGATAAAGTTACGTTGCTTGACGAATTGGCTATTGAGCGGATTCTATGCGTTAACTTTAATAAAAGGTTTGCACATTACAGTGCAGAAGACTTTATCGAACAGTTATTGGTCAAGTCGCTGGGTGTTAAGTACTTAGTGGTTGGTGATGACTTTTGTTTTGGTCAAGGCCGACAGGGTAATTTTGATATGTTACGTAAAGCCGGCGAAAAGTTCGGTTTTACGGTGGTAAGTACGCAAAGTTTTACCCTAGGGGATAAACGCGTCAGCTCAACCGCGATTAGACAATTACTTGCTAGCGGTAACTTAGAGCAAGCAAGGCGTTTGTTAGGGCATCCTTTTACCCTTAGCGGCAAGGTTGCACATGGGCAAAAAATTGGGCGAACCATTGGTTTTCCCACAGCTAATATCGCGTTAAAGCGCAAAGTCTCGCCAGTAAAAGGTGTATTTGCTGTTAAGCTTTATTGGAATGATAGTGATGTTTATGAAGGCGTAGCCAATGTTGGTTTTAGACCGACAGTGAATGGCCAAGTATGTCAGTTAGAAGTCCACTTACTTGATTTTGACGGTGATCTTTATGGAAAAACTGTTGAAGTGGAGTTGGTGGCAAAGATTAGAGACGAGCAGCCATTTGGATCACTCGATGCGCTGAAAAAACAAATTAAAAATGATGCCGATAGAGCGAGAGCTTTACTCGGTAGCGATGCAGGCTAATAGCTTAGCTAACAAAACGGTATAGGATTAATGAGCGACTATAAATCAACTTTGAATTTGCCGGAAACAGTGTTTCCGATGCGTGGTAACTTGGCTAATCGTGAGCCAGAGATGTTAAAATCCTGGACCGAGAAAGGACTGTATAAACAGATCCGTGAGAGCCGTAAAGAGAGCAAACCGTTTATTTTGCATGATGGCCCTCCATATGCAAACGGTGATATTCATATTGGTCACTCAGTTAATAAAATTCTTAAAGATATTATTATTAAGTCCAAAACCATGTCTGGTTTTGATGCGCCATACATTCCAGGTTGGGATTGTCATGGTTTACCGATTGAACTTAAAGTTGAGCAAAAAGTTGGTAAGCCTGGTCATAAGGTTACTGCAGCTGAGTTTCGTCAAAAGTGTCGCGAATATGCCGCTAAACAAGTTGATGGTCAGCGTGCTGACTTTATCCGCTTAGGCGTACTTGCTGACTGGCAAAATCCTTACCTAACAATGGATTTCAACACCGAAGCTAATATTGTTCGTTCACTTTCAAAAGTGATTGATAGTGGCCATTTGCACAAAGGTGTTAAGCCTGTTCATTGGTGTACTGACTGTGGTTCAGCTTTGGCTGAAGCTGAAGTTGAATATGAAGACAAAATGTCTCCAGCTATTGACGTGGCTTTTTCTGTTACCGACAAGAGCAACTTGCTCGCTAAGTTTGGTTTGACACAATACCCACATAACATTTCAATGGTTATTTGGACGACTACACCTTGGACATTGCCAGCTAACCGTGGTTTAGCGGTTGCGGCTAACGTGTCGTACACATTAGTTGAAATGGTTAAAGATGGCCATTCTCAAGCGTTGGTTTTGGCTGAAGACCTAGTTGAGTCTTGCGTAGAACGATATGGCGCTGAGTCGCATACTGTGCTGGCAAACGTACTGGGTTCTGAGCTTGAGCAATTACGCGTTAATCACCCATTCTATGACTTTGATGTTCCAGTTGTTCTTGCTGATCATGTTACTGTCGATTCAGGTACTGGTGTTGTTCATACTGCTCCTGGTCATGGCCAAGACGATTTCGTTGTGGGTCAAAAGTACGGTTTAGAAGTTGCCAACCCTGTGGGTGATAATGGCGTATACAAAGCCGATACCGAAATTTTTGCTGGGCAGCATGTTTTTAAAGCCAACAAAAATATTGTGGCGTTGGTAGAAGAGAAGGGAGCATTGCTTAATCACGTAGCAATCAACCATAGCTATCCACATTGCTGGCGTCATAAAACCCCGATCATTTTCCGTGCGACACCACAGTGGTTTATTTCAATGGATCAAAATGGTTTGCGTAAGCAAGCTTTAAGCGAAATTGAAAAAACACAGTGGATCCCTGATTGGGGCCAAAGCCGTATCCATAAGATGGTTGAAAATCGTCCAGACTGGTGTATTTCTCGTCAACGAACTTGGGGTGTGCCAATCACCTTGTTTGTCCATCGTGAAACAGAAGAGTTACACCCTGACAGCGTGTCAATAATGGAACGTGTTGCTAACCGCATTGAGCAAGAAGGCATTCAAGCTTGGTGGGATCTTGATGCATCTGAGCTACTTGGTGAAGAAGCTGAGCAATACCGTAAAGTGACGGATACATTGGACGTATGGTATGACTCTGGTTCTACTTTCTCGTCAGTTGTTGCTTCACGCCCTGAATTTAAAGGCCATGAAGTTGACCTTTATCTAGAAGGTAGTGATCAGCATCGAGGTTGGTTCAACTCATCACTAATGATTTCAACAGCGATGAATGGCAAAGCCCCATACAAACAAGTATTGACGCATGGTTTTACCGTTGACGGCCAAGGCAGAAAAATGTCTAAGTCAGTAGGTAACGTTATTGCTCCGCAACATGTAACCAATAAGTTGGGTGCCGACATTCTACGTTTATGGGTTGCTGCGACAGACTCTAGCGGTGAAATGACTGTGTCTGATGAGATTTTAAAACGCAGTGCTGATGCATACCGCCGTATTCGTAATACTGCTCGTTTCTTGTTAGCTAACCTTAATGGCTTTAACCCTGAAACGGACATGGTAGCCGTTGAAGACATGGTTGCACTTGACCGTTGGGTTGTCCGCCGTGCCGAGGCTTTACAGCAAGAGCTAGTTGAAGCTTATGATGAATACAATTTCCATGTCGTAACTCAAAAGTTGATGCAGTTCTGTTCAGTTGAGTTAGGCAGTTTCTATCTTGATATTATTAAAGATAGACAATACACCGCCAAGGATGACAGCGTTGCACGTCGTAGTTGTCAATCAGCGTTGTACCTAATTGCTGAAGCAATGGTTCGCTGGATTGCGCCAATCTTAAGCTTCACCGCTGATGAAATCTGGCAGCTACTACCAGGTAAACGTGGTGAATTTGTGTTTACTGAAACATGGTATGACGGACTACAGTCAGTCACATTAGATACCGATCTCAGTGACGATTACTGGAGCCAGTTACTATCAGTTCGTGCCGAAGTGAATAAAGTGATTGAAAACGCACGTCGTGAAAAACAAGTTGGTGGCTCATTAGAAGTTGAAATGACTTTATTCGCTGATGAAGCTCTGTTGTCAGTACTGAATACTTTAGGCGATGAGTTACGCTTTGTATTGCTAACCTCTAAAACTAAAGTGGTTGCACTGTCAGAAGCACCAACAGATGCAATTGAGACCGAACTAACTTCACTTAAACTACAGCTTGGTAAGTCTACAGCTGAAAAATGCGAACGTTGTTGGCACCATAGAGAAGATGTAGGCCAAGTGGTAGAACATCCAACACTATGTACGCGTTGTGTAACTAACATCGAAGGTGAAGGCGAGACTCGTCAGTTTGCATAAGGATCTGTAATGCCCACGTCTTGGAAAGACAGTGGCCTACGTTGGTATTGGGTAGTTGTGTTAGTGTTCTTTGCTGACCAACTATCTAAGCAGTGGGTGTTGTCGAGTTTTGAATTATACGAATCGGTAACCTTGTTACCGATATTTAATTTTACTTATGTACGCAATTACGGCGCCGCATTTAGCTTTTTAAGCGATGCTGGTGGCTGGCAGCGCTGGCTGTTCACCTTTATCGCTGTTGGTTTTAGTGTGATCTTGTCGGTTTGGTTACGCCAGCAGCCAAGTAAAATGTGGCGTTTGAACCTTGCCTATACGCTAGTGATTGGTGGGGCTTTAGGTAATTTAGTTGACCGTTTACAGCATGGGTACGTGGTCGACTTTTTAGATTTTTATTGGAACAGCAGCCATTTCCCTGCATTTAATATTGCTGACTCAGCAATTTGTATTGGCGCTGGGCTCATCATTTTAGATTCTTTTGTATCGGCTAGCGATGCTAAAAAATCGGATGACATAAAGGAGTAGTCTGAGTGACTGAACATTCAATTTTGTGCCATATGAATATTCTGCTAGAAGATGGTTCAACAGCTGAAAGCACAAAAGCGACCGGTAAACCTGCACGGTTTAATTTAGGGGATGAGAGCTTAAGTCCTGCATTTGAAGCCGAGATACGCCATTTAAGCGTGGGTGATCAGCATAGCTTTACATTGCAGCCTGCTGACACCTTTGGTGAATCTAATCCTGACGCTATTCATCATATGGATAAAAGTCGATTTCCTGCAGATATGGAAATTGAAGCTGGTGTTATTGTCAGTTTTGGTGGACCCGGTGGAAGTGAGATCCCCGGTATGGTTCGCGATGTCGTTGGTGATTCAGTCACAATAGATTTAAACCATCCACTAGCGGGTCAAGTATTAACCTTTGAACTTGAAGTCGTGCAGGTACTATAACTATGAACATTCTTTTGGCAAATCCTCGTGGTTTTTGTGCTGGTGTTGACCGCGCAATTAGTATTGTTGAGCGGGCTTTAGAGCTTTTTTCACCACCTATTTATGTACGTCATGAAGTGGTTCATAACCGCTACGTAGTGCAGAACCTTAAAGACCGTGGCGCGGTGTTTGTTGAAGAGTTAGACCAAGTTCCCGATGAGAGTATTGTTATCTTTAGTGCTCACGGTGTTTCTCAAGCGGTTCGTGCAGAAGCTAAAAAACGGGGGCTCAAAATATTTGATGCCACTTGCCCTCTGGTCACTAAAGTTCACTTGCAAGTAACTCGTGCTAGCCGTAAAGCGATAGAGTGTATTCTTATTGGTCATGCGGGTCACCCTGAAGTCGAAGGTACAATGGGGCAATACGATAACCCTGCCGGTGGTGTACATTTAGTGGAGTCTCCAGCAGATGTGGCTAACTTGGTTGTCAAAGACCCTGAGAACCTGTGCTTTGTTACCCAAACAACATTATCAATGGACGACACTGCAGATGTGATCGCATCTTTACAAAAAAAATACCCCGCGATTAAAGGGCCACGTAAAGATGATATTTGTTATGCAACACAAAATCGTCAAGATGCGGTACGCAAGGTGGCGCAGGATGTAGAGCTATTTATTGTGGTGGGTTCACAAAATAGTTCTAACTCTAATCGTTTGCGTGAGTTAGCTCAAAAGCAAGGTACGAATGCATATTTGGTAGATAATGCCGACGACGTCGATGCTGCTTGGTTTAACGGTGTTAAACGTATTGCTGTTACTGCGGGCGCGTCTGCCCCTGAAGTGCTAGTTAAGCAAGTCGTTGATGCTATCGCACTGATGGCTCCAAGTGTCATTACAGAAGTTGAGGGACGACTTGAAGACACGGTTTTTGCTGTGCCAGCTGAATTACGCTAAACCCACAGGTAAGTATCCACAAACATAAAGAGGCCTTGGCCTCTTTTTTTTTGTTTAAAATATTTGATAACGCGCAGAGTTTTACTAAAAGTACGTTCTTTTGCTACCAGCTATAATTCGACTAAACTTATATAAACCTGTACCATTAAAAGACTACTCTAAGCTACAGATTTCAAACATTAAAAAAACATATGTTATCGTAAGTAGTTGATTGAAACCAAATGAGGTGCTGGCAATGAAAAATCAACAACAAGGTCTTTCTCTCATTGAATTAATGGTGTCATTGGTCATTCTAGTTGTTGGTCTTATTGGAATTTTCAACCTTCATTTGGTTGCCAAGCGCGGTAGCTTTGAATCATTTCAGCAAACTCAAGCTTCATATTTAATTAATGATATTGTTAACCGTATGCGGTTAAATCGCTCTCTGTTGGCATCCTATAGTGGCACATACACAGGCACCTTAACTCAGCCCAAATCTTGCGATGTTGCCGTGGGAGCGAATGTTACCTGTTCTGCAAATGAGACTTTAGCTTGGGATCTATACCAATGGGAAAGCCGCTTTACAGAGCTTGATGATGCTACTGCTTGCGTGCTTGCGACAGCTAATGGAAACGTAGAGGTAGTGATGAGCTGGCGAGGTATTAGGGAGCTCAGTGATGGCGGCGCTGCAACCGGTAAATCTAGCCTAGCAAAAGGGTGTGGTACGGCGAATAAACGTCGTAGGATCTATTCGTTACAAACGGTTATTATTTAAATATGAATACGGCAAAAGATAGACATCTCCAAGCTGGTTTTTCGCTAGTTGAGCTAATGGTCGCCATGTTAATCAGCCTCTTTTTATCTGCTGGCCTATTTTCAATGTTCGCTATGTCATCATCAAATGTGGCAACAACGAGCCAATTTAATCAGCTACAAGAAAATGGCAGGGTAGCTTTAGCCCTTATTGAGCGTGATGTCAGCCAAGCAGGTTTTATGGCTGAGCTTACCGGCACCAACTTAAATGTTGGTACCAATACCACGATTTTAGCCCCTGCGATTGCATCGGGTAATGACTGTATTGGGGGGGGTTGAATAATGCCAGTTTCCCTATCGCCAATAGTGTGTCAAATTTTACTAAAATTTGGGGTTATGAAAGCGGCAATGGAGGCGATAGCCTAGCCTGCTTATCTTCAGTGCGTTCAAATACTGATGTCATACAATTTAAGCGCCTTATTGGCCCAACGGTTACCACATTTAATAGTAATGCATACTATATGGCGACTAATTTAAGTGAAGCGGTTATTTTTGCGGGCAACCAAGCTGCCCCAGCTATTGATAATGGTCGCTTTTGGGAGTACCAGCACCACGTGCTATTTATTCAAAATGATAATGGTGTGCCTGTGTTAATGCGCCGAGTATTAGGTGTCGGTGGAATGAAATCTGGGGCCAGTTATGAGCAATTAGTTGAAGGTATTGAAAATATTAGAGTGATGTACGGTTTCGATACTAACGACGATAATAGTGCTGATAGCTTTATGCCCGCTGCAAATGTGACATCCACAATGTGGTCTGGTGAGCCTAACCAGCGCTTAGTCGCGCTGAGGATTTACATCCTGGTGCGTACAGTTGAAGAAGACAGCACCTATACTAACGACAACAGTTATCAACTTGGTGACAAAACCATTAACCCTAGCAATGACGGTTTTCGCCGCCGCGTAATGTCATCTACCGTCGTGTTAGAAAACCCCATACTGGTGGATAGTTAAAATGCAAATACAGATGAAAAAACAGCGGGGTGTGGTGTTATTTTTCTCCATCATTATTTTATTGATAATGACTGTTATCGGTGTTGCGTTAGCCGTCAATTCCACTCAATCAATTCGTATGGCTGGAGCTGGCTCTGAGCGTGTTGAGGCTGTGGCGCATGCCCATGGTGCACAAGATCAGCTAATTGCTGACAATCGTGGTACTAATTTAGCGAATTTACCCACTCAAGTTTCAACGATCCAAGATGGTAACTTTAATGTAGAAAGTACATTAACACGACTGACCGACGGCGACGTTGACTGTGTCCGTAGTCGTTTGGCCTCTCAAGCAAGCCTTATCAGATGCGTGCCTATTGAAGTGTCTAGTCAAGCAACGTTCGGTCGTAACAATATGGGTCAAATAACGGTTGTTGCAGGTATCGAACAAGAAGTTTTAGCCGGAACAGGTAAATAGTGATGAATATCAAACGATTTATTATCGCAATGGCAAGTGCGCTTGTCATGATGTCTGGTTTTAGTCATGGTGATGACACCGAACTGTACGTATTTGAATCATCTTCACGTTCAGGGGATCGGCCACAAGTACTGATTATTTTTGACAATTCCGGCAGCATGGACACGTGGGAATATACTGAAGAGCTTTATGACCGCGGTGAGTCACTTAAATCGAGTACTAAACTTTATTATGCCAAAGGGGGCGGGGCTGTTCCTGAACCGAGTAGCACAAATTTTTTTAAAAACAAAGTTAATGGCTGTAAAGCATCAAAGGAGTACTTGAAAGGCTATGGCTTTTTTACCGGTTCCGTTCGCGAGTATAAATTTATAGGTGATAACGGTACATGGTCAGAGTTACCCGACACATTGGGTGGGACTTTGACTCTTGTTGACTGTTTTGAAGACTTTTCAAATGAAGACGATTTACGCTTTCAAAATACCAATGACTATTACCCAGGCTTTCCTGTTGATAGTTTAGGGTCTCCAGATAGTCCTGAACCTTATACTTATGCCAAGGAAAACACATCGTCTGCTGAGGACATTCAAGCTGCTATTGATAGCGCCTATCTGACGGATTTTGGGACTGGTGAATCGGTTACAGTTTATACTGAAAACTATGTTAATTGGTACCATTCGAACAAGAGTAAAACATGGATGACTCGAATGGCGATTGCGCAGCGGGTTATTGAAGATACCGTGGTAACTACTCCTAGCGTTGATTTTGGGCTTGCTGTCTTTAACATTAACTCTAGAGAAGGCTCTGAAGGTGGACGAGTTATCTCAGGTATTAAGCGTTTACAGTCATCAGAAAAGACTGATTTTATAGAAATGGTCAATGGTTTAGATGCTGAAACGAATACTCCATTGTGTGAAACGCTGTATGAGGCGTATCGATATTTTTCTGGCGGGAAGGTCTATTTTGCAAAAACGGCAAGAAATATATCACCTGATCGAGACACTGACATAGAAAGTGGCAGTAGTTACGACTCACCTTTTGAAAGTAGCCAGTGTTCAAATCGGGCCTATGTGGTTTACATTACTGATGGTTCGCCAACTGCAGATGATGATGCAAATAAATTGGTTAAGGCGATGGATGGTTACAAATCATCTGAAGTTGTTGATAGTAGTTATTTGCCTGCTTTGGCAAGCATTATGTACCGCAAAGATGTTAACCCAAGCCTTGAAGGAGATCAGTTTGTCTCCACTTATACGATTGGTTTTAGTGATGGCGCTGATGATGCTGCGCCGATTTTAAGTAAAACGGCGGAACTTAGTGGTGCTGAGTATTTTGCGGCAAAAGATGCCACTCAATTACAGGCGGCACTGCAGGATGTTTTTGCCCAAATTTTAGAGGTTAACTCAAGTTTTACCTCTCCGTCTGTAGCAACTAATAATTTTGATAGAACCCAGACGTTCGACTCAGTTTATTATTCAATGTTCTTGCCAAATAAAGGCCCTCGTTGGCAGGGAAATCTTAAAAAGTTTAAAGTAAATAGCGATGGCGAAATTATTGATAAAAATGGTGCGAGCGCTATTGGTGATGACGATAATTTGAGTGATAGTGCCTGCTCCTATTGGACTCCTAATTCTGTTTGTAGCGCTAGTAGTGGTGGTGGCGATGGCAACAATGTTGGTACTGGTGGTGTTTTACATGAGTTGCGAACAGGCGCTAGCCGTACTTTGTACGGTGATTTTGGTTCAAATGGGGCGCTGGCTGAATTTAGTAAAAGCATGGCGTCTTCAAGAGCTGGTGGAGATACCAACTTAGCAAGCTATATGGGGGTTAGTAAGTCAAGTCTATCGACTTATTTTGATTGGGCTAAAGGAAAAGATACTGACGATGAAGATGGTGATTCATCTACATCTGACCCTCGTGATGACATATTTGGTGATCCACTGCATTCGAAACCACTGGCAATAAATTTTGGCACTGCAGACGCTCAAGATGTTCGGGTGCTCGTTGGGACTAATCACGGCTTTTTACATATGTTCAAGGATGAAGGTGATAGTGTGTCAGAGTCCTGGGCGTTTATGCCATATGAGTTGTTGCCCAACCTTCCTGAACTAAAAGCGAATGTGCCAACTGGCGTGCATTCAGTATATGGGCTTGATAGCCCACCTATCTCATATGTTAAAACCGCGACCAGTGGTGCAATTGAAAAGGCTTGGGTATTTGTAGGCATGCGTCGTGGTGGTAAGTCCTATTATGCGTTAGATATTACGAACCCAGATAAACCTAAATTTATGTGGAAAATCGACTCCAACAGCTCTGGTATGGGGGAGTTAGGGCAATCTTGGGCAGAGCCGGTGGTGACCTATATTCCTGGTTGGCCTGCTGGCAACACCGACATTGCCAGTGCAAAGCCTGTACTGATATTCGGCGGCGGATACTCGCCCGCGACGAAAGATAGTTCTGCAATCGGTATTGCAGATACTCAAGGTCGGGCTGTATTTATTGTTGATGCTGAGTCAGGAAAATTAATTCATTCATTTGGGCCTACTTCTAGTGCAACTATGACAGCGCTTCCAGGAATTGCTGATAGCATCCCTAACTCAGTTGCAGTGCTTGATAGTAATGGTGATAAACTAACCGACAGAATTTATGCTACAGATACCGGTGCGAACGTTTGGCGTATGGACTTACCAAGCACTAGTCCTAGTGACTCTACTGCCCCTTGGACGGCATTTAAATTTGCGGAACTAGGTAATAGTTCATTAGAGTCAGATAGACGCTTTTTTGCAGAAGCTGCAGTGGCACAAACTACATTTACCAACGTGTCAGAGGTAAGTGTTACTGTCGGTGATAAAACCACAACCAGCATCACTTATCAGAGTGTACCTTATGATGCAGTTGTGGTGGGTACTGGTAATCGACCACACCCTTTAGGTGTATTGCGCAGTGATAAGTTCTTTGCTTTACAAGATCGTAATGTGGTGTCTAAATCATTTAACGGCATTGGCGATAATACTGTTCCGGCAGTGATTAGCATGAATAGCTTGTATAATGTTTCCAGTAAAGCGCCCTCCACAGAGGCTGAAAATGTCACCTTTTCGACTAAGCGAGGTTGGTATTATGACTATGTGACCGAGGGCGAAAAAAGCCTTTCTGCTGCGACGATTATTCAGGGTAGGGTATTTTTCTCTACTTATGTACCCGGTGATGAAGTTGCCGATAACCAGTGTTTAGTATCGGGGGGAAGTAGGCTTTATGGATTCGATTTACATAGAGGAACCCGCGCTTTTACTAAAGAATACATTGAGATGGGTGATAGCATTCCAGATACACCGCAGCTAGTTATCCCGCCTGATGGCGATAATATGTACCTAATAGGTATTGGTAACGCAGGCGATGACATTGAGTTTAAAGAGTGTGCCGAAGGCAGCGTAGATTGTCCAGCAGCCCCAGAATGCGGCTCTGGCAATAGTCAATGTGTTGGTGGTGGGCTTGAAGTGAACAAGATTTATTATCACGTTAATGATTAGGTTATATATGCGAATTAAAAATGGTTTCACCTTAATAGAACTAATGATTACGGTCGTGGTTATCGGTATTTTAGCGTCTATAGCCTATCCATCATACATAGAGTATGTTGCAAAAGGTGTACGGGCAGAGGGGTTAGCATTACTCAGTGATGCTGCGAACCGACAAGAGCAATTTTATTTGGACAATCGTACCTATACGACCAGTATGACTGAGTTGGGCTTTAACAAAAGCCCTTTTGTGTCTGAAAGTGGTTATTACAGCTTGAGTGGTACAGTTACTGGTTCTGGGAGTTTCACATTAACAGCTAGCGCGACAGGTGCTCAGGCAGCAAGAGATGCTAGCTGTAAAAATCTTCAAATAACAGAAACAGGGGCTAAGAGCCCAGAAGGGTGCTGGTAATGAAGTGGATATTAATCGCGAGCTTTGCAGTTTTTTGTGTAGGCAAAGCCCAAGCTGCCGATGTGGTAAAAAAGGATTTCAAATGTTATGTCGATACAACTATCGAAAAACAGGTTGTATTTTATCGTTGGGATATCAGTCAGGTAGAACGATTGATAGCATCATTGCCAGCTACACAATCGGCTAAAAAAGCAAAAAACATGACGGCTTATATCAAGTCTGTTGACGAATGTGTATTGCTCGATGAGCCATTTCAAAGCCGAGATGCTCAGCGTCTTGATAAATTAACTCTTAGGTGATTTGGTTTGCAAGTCTAACTACAGTTCACAGCACCTGTTAATGTGCTTATTTTTCCTGATATTGAAACCTCGATACCTCTAGCATTTTCATTGGTTTTGCTGGACGGACAATAAATGAAGCGTTGTGAACTGCTTGTGCCTGTCAGCATCCCTTCTGCTGAAAAACTAATGGTATTGACGGTTGTTTTAATAAAATCCTTGCTGTTAAAGGCGTCAATTGAACGTATGAGCTGGTCGCCTGAGCTTTCATAAGTACCATTTGCGTTGCCATCGATAAAAACATCAAAACCATTAATCCAATCACTGCCGCATGTCGAGCCTGTTAGCGGGCACAAAACAACTATTGCTCCATAACTGATTGCATTGCTCCTCGCAGAAGTAAATGACTGTTTGATTACACTATTTGCAGATTCGCTACGAGAGTTATCATAAAAATCAGTGAAAGAGGGGGCTGCAATGGTTATCAAAATGGTTGCTATTACAAGGGTGACCATAACTTCTACTAATGTAAAAGCACGTTGATAATATTGACCACGATTCATTTTATATACTCTACGGCGATGACTGCTACAGTGTATGTTATTTGATTGTGAGATACAGTAAAAGCACTATCTTTATCATGATTATAGAGAGCTAGCTCTATTTCGCTATGAGCAAACTGCTCTGTGAGTTTTCAGGTTTCCATTATGCAGCTATCCTCAGTCAGGTTGTGTTTTTTTACTCTCGAATGTGAGTACGGGTTTGTGTTGCTTACTTTTAAGCAAGTAAGCCATTTTTAGGCTGCTTTTTTTAGGAGTGAATACGACTAATATGCTTAGAGATGACAGCTATTATTTTTACAGCTAATGATCTTTTTCTTTGAAAACCGTGTCCTACCTGATTGGCTTACAATAACGGCTTTTGACAGCTCACTATTAAATTTTTCTGGACAGTAGCTTAAGGTTCCATTGGTACCAGATGCTAAACCGTCTCCTTGAAACCTAATGCCACGGCGGTTATATTGAACGAGATCACTGGTATGGAATGGTCCAATTTGTAAGATTAATTGATCATTACCATCAAGCGAGTATTTTTGTCCTGAGTCGCTAAAAACAGAAATGTTGTAATGCCAGTTTTTTGAACAGCTGTTACCGTCCAATGGGCATACAGTAACTCGGGTGTTATAGGCGATAGCTTGATTGCGGGCAAACAGTATGGTTTGCTGAATTTTTCTTATATTGAGCTCAGCCCTTATATAAGCGTATAAAGATGTCAATGATGGAACGATCATCGATATTAGTGTCGTAAAAATCACTAATGTGAGCATCAGCTCTACAAGCGTAAAGCCATTGGTGTTGTTATTCATGCATGTCTTCCTTGGGCAAGCTATACCGCTTCCTGCGACTGTTGATAGCTTCTGATGAGTGGTAGCGAGTATAGTGGTTGTATCAGTAATCCTAGGTTGATTTTTTAGATTGTTCCGTTATAAGAAGACTGCATTCATTTTTAAGGGCGCAGCTCAATAACATTAGACTTCAGAGTTGAGAGGCTGCATGCTAAGCTACAAAATTATAAAATTAATCATTTCAGCAAGTTTAGGAGTTTTACAATGAAAAAGGTCGAAGCCATTATTAAACCATTTAAGTTAGATGATGTGCGCGAGTCGCTTGCTGATATAGGGATCACGGGGATGACTGTTTCTGAGGTCAAAGGTTTTGGTCGACAAAAAGGCCACACTGAACTATATCGTGGCGCCGAATATATGGTCGATTTCTTACCTAAAGTAAAAATTGAATTAGTTATTCAAGATGAGCAGCTAGAGCAAGCTATTGACGTTATTGTTGATACCGCACGGACTGGTAAAATTGGTGATGGTAAGATTTTTGTGACTGATGTTGAACGTGTTATTCGTATACGTACTGGTGAAGAAAACGAAGAAGCTGTTTAAGATCTGGGCTAGCTTTTCACATGAGTTGCCGTCAAGTCATGTGAAAAGGCCGCTATCGTATTGTTTATCTCTGTTTGTCGTTATCACTGAATAAGCCTAAATCACCATAATAAAAATTGTTGTAAATCTCTGCAGTCATAAATTATCTGTTCAGTCCACTTAGCATTACATTTCCTTGAACCATTATTGGTGAAAATACCCTGTTTAGCGCTTAACTGAAAAGTCATAGCTAAACTCAAATGCCATGCGAACTGTAAACATTTGGGTAATAAGCGGCTGTCAACTTGTGGGCAACTGATTGAGTACTAAATTTAGGATGCAAAAAAGCCACTCTATTGAGTGGCTTTTTTGTTTTTATGGTGCCGGCACCAAGAGTCGAACTCGGGACCTACTGATTACAAGTCAGTTGCTCTACCAACTGAGCTATGCCGGCTTATCTTGCTAACAAATCATCCTTTATAGACAACTCATTATAAAATGTTGGTGCCCGAACCCGGAATCGAACCAGGGACACGAGGATTTTCAATCCTCTGCTCTACCGACTGAGCTATTCGGGCAACTAAGCTATATAAATATAAGCGTTAGATTTGCTACTTCAAACCAAGCTGTTAAAGCCTGTATCGTTTGGAGTGCGCGTATATTATAGCGATGCTCCCAATCACGCAAGTGCTTTTTTATGAAATATGCCTAACAAATAGCCGTACAGTCACTTTTATCTATTTTAAGTGCAAATGTTTAGTTGGTTTGTATAGAAAAAAAGCATGCTATGTCAGCTATTCGCTGCGTAGTACTACTTACTATCGTGACTTTAGCGTTTAAGGGAAATATTTACTGTTTAGAGCATGGCTAGTGTGCGGCGAACACCTGCACCATCAGTATTTGATTTTGCATAGCCTTTAGCTTGAAAGGGAAGGGGGTTGTTAGGCAGCTGGTACTGGCCTTTAATCTGTTATCAATAAAGGACTCGGCTACGGGCAACTGTTTTGTTTGATGTGAGAAGTCGTGTCTTAGCTGCTTAGGCAACATTGGCTTGATGCGTTATTTGTTCATAGTAAATCGAGTCAAACCAGCAAGCGCTAATTTTTTCAACCTAAGGCTCACTGGTGAGTGATAATGGTTTGCTTGTTTTACACTATAGAGCAAGAGCATGGATCGAGAATTGAACAGCAAGGATCTGATAAAGCCAATGGTATTTTGTACCCAAGATCGGAAGCTAAAACCAAAGTGCTGAGCTAAAGCGGAGGGATGACTTCAAATATGAACATAATAACTTTTAAGCACCGTTTCTGAGTAGTCGCGGATCGAAGCAATTTTCGATACTTACCGATGTGCTTGTACTGTTAAGTGGCAATTTGGTTAGTGGTATAGTGTTACATTGATAGATGTGCAAACCTTTAAGGTAAAAGATGATTGCTGATTAATAAATTGCAGATATAAAAAAGCCACTCTATTGAGTGGCTTTTTTATTTTTATGGTGCCGGCACCAAGAGTCGAACTCGGGACCTACTGATTACAAGTCAGTTGCTCTACCAACTGAGCTATGCCGGCTTATCTTGCTAACAAATCATCCTTTATAGACAACTCATTATAAAATGTTGGTGCCCGAACCCGGAATCGAACCAGGGACACGAGGATTTTCAATCCTCTGCTCTACCAACTGAGCTATTCGGGCAACTAAGCTATATAAATATAAGCGTTAGATTTGCAACTTCAAACTAAGCTTTAAAGCCTGTGTCGTTTGGAGTGCGCACATAATATAGCGATGGAATTTATCCTGCAAGTGCTTTTTGTTATTCCCATGACTGTTCGCTCAGTTTGTGTGCGTTTCCGTAATAAAGAACAATCTTTTGTACTTCGCAGCTTATTTTTTAGCTTTTTCGGTTGTTATTTCACCTTGGAAACGGGGACGATTAGCTAGGCAACCCTTTTTTAGTACCTTTGATGTGCCTACTTTTTATTAGTTAGAACAAAAGGGCGATATTTGCTGATTTTATGTCCGCAAAATGAATGTTTTATCAATTTAAATTAATGATTAGTGAGCAGATGCTATTAGATACTAATAAGCCGTATGATTTGAACGCGACCTTGCTTCACAGGTTTTCAGTTATAGTGGCTAATGGGCTCTATGCCGTTGGTTTTTAGGTGGTGGATTCAACGTATTACTGCCAGTGGTATAAAACTGTGCAGTATTTGCACAAAAGTATAGAAATACTGTTGCTGCTTATGTTAACCAGGATAATTTGGCGTACTGTTAGTCATAAACCAGCTAACTTAGACACGAAAAAATGAGCCAGAAAAGAAGTAGCAGTAAAATGCACACTACTTTTGAACATCATAATCGCTAGTTTTTTTGATTTCGTGCGCTTATGGTAAACAAATTGGTGACTTAATTGGTTTGGCATGCCGCCTTATATAGCCGTATAGATTGAAGAGCAGGCTGATATCGCGGGCTTACTCCATTAATATGCTGCATGAAATTTTATCGGTTTAGTTTTTTCATAGGTTAAGTGTATTGAAATACCACTTTTCGATAAGGATTGGTTCCCGACCTTATTCGCACTGGCATTAATGATAACTAGCGTTGGATAAGCAGCCTATAACTTTTAGTATTGAAAATCTCAATGATACTCCCCTTATGCCAATTCCTTAGATGGAAGGAAATGGACAAAAGTTATCAGTTCAAATGTGGTCTATCCCTTGTTCTTCATGCATGCTAATCCGATAGACGTGCAAACTTGTTACACGCTAGCTGTGGGAACAGACCTTGTTAACACAAGCATCAGAAATTTCCTTTTCTGTTCATACTTTGCTTTGGACTATAAGCAGCTATGAGCTCTCGATATTCTTTTGAACAACACTGACTATCTCGACCTTTATAACAATAGCCTGATCAGATAACCCGTGACGGAATAGGGCTATTGTGAGCGTATCGCTGATCAGCCTTCACTTGTGGCCCCCGTTCACTTTTGCTGTGCAGCCGTAGCGTTAGCGTTCTGAGCCAATAGGTTTAGATCAACAAGCATTTTATGCTCGCTGTCCGTTGTACACTTAAATCTACGTGCGGCTTTCGAAGTCAAACCTTGACGCTTCATACTGGCTATTAGCGTTTTCAGTCCGCTCTTTCTGGATGCACCTCGCATCGTTTAGCTCTCTAGCTATTCAATTTGCTAAGCCAATTGCTTTTTGCGCTTTGTGACAACGACATATCTGCCAATTTTGTATCAATCACTAAAAAACTTCAATTTGAACGTTGACATTGTATATCGATCACTACGTAATGCGCTTACTCATTCGGTGGCGAACGCTACAGAAGTTGTTAATGCAAAGCCACTGGGGAGAGTGAGCCATGGGGGATCGTGCTGAGTTTACTGGAAGTGCTGTATTTGCGTTATACAAAATCAAAATAAAATTGATTTAGGCTCAATATCTTCTTATGTTAGTTTTGTGGTTGAGGACGTACATAGGTAACATTTAGTGGGTTATAGGTACAAAAAAAGCGCTAAATAAGCGCTTTTTTATGTTTATGATTAATCATCTTTCTCAGGCACAAAACCTTCGATTTCCACATCTTTACCTTCAAAAAGAAAGTTGACCATTTGTTCTTCAAGAAACTTACGGTCATCGACATTCATCATATTGAGTTTTTTCTCATTGATTAACATCGTTTGCTTTGACTGCCAAAGTGCCCAAGCTTCTTTACTGACATTGTCGAAAATACGCTTGCCTAAATCGCCGGGGTAGAGTTGAAAGCCTAGGCCTTCAGCTTCTTTCTTCAAATATACGCAATTTACTGTGCGAGCCATGATTACTCCTTATTTAATGCTGAACCTAAACTCGCTAGAATCCGCTCAGTGGCTGAGGCTAAACCAACTTTAGGTGGATGAGGTAAGTTATACCAGACCGAGGAGTCTTGTTCCATGATCTGGTTATCGCTAATTTTGTTAATTGAAACAAAAACAGGCTGAATATCGAGGTGGAAATGGCTAAATGTATGCCTAAAAGCGATTAGATTTTCTCGGTGGTTAACCTTAAATGCATGGTCGCTTAAGTAAAGTTCAAGCTCTGCCTGGCTTGAAAACTGGGGAAAACACCATAGCCCACCCCAAATACCACTCGGTGGCCGTTTGTGCAATTTAACATGATTGTCTTGTTCTATGACCAGTAGCCAAGCTGATTTTTCTGGAATGACTTTTTTAGGCTTTTTGCCTGGGTATTCGTGTTGTCGGCCCGATAACTGGCCTTGGCAATCAATTGCTACTGGGCATATAGGGCAGTTAGGTTTAGAGCGGGTACAAACAGTGGCACCGATATCCATCATCGCTTGATTGTATTTTTGAATTTCAACATTTGGCGTTAACTGCTCAGTAAGTTGCCACAACTGTTGTTCGACTGACTTTTTACCCGGCCAGCCACCAATTGCTCCATGCCTGGCTAGTACACGTTTCACGTTGCCATCAAGAATAGAGTGATGTAACCCAAGCGATAACGACAAAATGGCGCCTGCTGTAGAGCGACCAATACCTGGTAATGCAAGTACCTTTTCAAACTCAACAGGGAAAATACCTTGATGAAGCACTATAATCTGCTGTGCAGCTTTATGCAGGTTACGGGCTCTTGCGTAATAGCCTAACCCTGTCCAGTAGTGCAGCACTTCATCTTGTTCTGCAGCGGCTAAGATTTCAATATTAGGAAACCGAGCCATGAACTTTTCAAAGTATGGAATGACCGTTGCAACTTGAGTTTGCTGCAGCATTATTTCTGAAATCCACACTTTGTATGGGGTTTTGTTTATTTGCCAGGGGAGTTGTTTACGACCATTTATGTCGTACCAACGAATAATTCTATCTGAAAATAGCGGGGGAGTTTTCATCGCCGCAGTGTAACTAGCAGGCGCTATTTACACAAGCTGCAGTTAATCAATACTGGTTAATAACTAAGTTGGCATGTATCAAAACTTTTTTGAATTATTATATTATTTGGCGCGTTGTTGAGGTTTTTTTGCTAATCAACGTCAGTAACTCGCACAAACTGCAATAATTGGTATAATTTTGCGTCTATAGGGCTTGCGCTAAAGGTCTAACTTTGGATAATGCCTTTCTTTTTAATTAATAGCTGTCTTAAGCGAGGGCGATAATGAGCGACGTAACAACCGCTGAGTTCAATGACGAAGGTAAATATCTTCGCAAAGTAAGAAGCTTTGTTTTGAGAGAGGGCCGCCTGACAAAAGGGCAAGCTCAAGCAATTGAACAGCAATGGCCTTCAATGGGGCTCGATTACACTCCTGAGCCTATCGACTTAGTTGAAGTTTTTGGCCGTGAGGCTGATACCGTGCTTGAGATTGGTTTCGGTATGGGGGCTTCATTAGTCGAAATGGCTAAGGCTTCACCAGAATTGAACTTTATTGGTATTGAAGTGCATAAGCCTGGTGTTGGCTCTTGTTTATCGGTTGCAGCTGAAGCAGGCGTCACGAATCTACGAGTGTACCACCATGATGCTCTTGAAGTATTAGAAAACAGTATCGCAGTAGAAAGTTTGGCTCGTGTTCAGCTATTTTTTCCTGATCCTTGGCATAAAAAGCGTCATCACAAACGTCGTATAGTTCAGGCTCCTTTTGTTGAGCTTATCCGTAGTAAACTTAAAGTCGGCGGTGTATTTCATTTAGCCACTGACTGGGAAAACTACAGTGAGCACATGTTAGAAGTGTTGAGTGGTGCACCCGGTTATAAAAACCAATCAACAACAGGTGATGTGGTTGAACGTCCGGATCACCGCCCGTTAACAAAGTTTGAAGCTCGCGGGCACCGTTTAGGTCACGGTGTTTGGGATATCATGTTTGAACGTGTTTAAGCGTTAACGAGCCCGTTAAATTATTTTGTTTATTACCATTGAGGAGTTCCACCATGGCAGCTAATCGCAGTCGTCGTTTACGTAAAAAATTACGCGTTGATGAATTTCAAGAGTTTGGTTTCGATATCAATTGGACGTTTGATGCCTCTGTTTCTGAAGAGCAGATTGATTTGATTGTTGATCAATTTATTGATGAAATTATCGAGCCTAGAGGTCTTGGTTTTCATGGCGGTGGTCATAAAGAGTGGGAAGGTATTATAGCGACTCAAGATATTGGTAAATGTACTGATGAAGATCGAGCTGCGGCGAAAAAATTCTTTGAAGCTCAACCCGTGTCTAACATTGAAATCGGCGAGTTATACGATATTTGGTGGAGCTAATGCCTGAATTGGCATTACTTGAGGAGGTCGTAGAAAAAGTTCGGCCTCTTTTAGGCAAAGGTAAAGTTGCTGATTATATTCCTGCTCTTGCTGGAGTCAATGCCCAAAAAATGGGTATCGCTGTGACTACCCCTGATGGCGTCACAATAGGGGCTGGAGATTATCTCGAGCCCTTTTCTATTCAAAGTATCTCAAAAGTCTTTAGCTTAACATTGGCGTTAATGCATTATGAAGAGTCTGAAATTTGGTCTCGAGTAGGCAAAGAGCCATCGGGACAGTCATTTAACTCATTAGTGCAGGTCGAATTAGAAAAAGGTTTACCGCGTAACCCTTTTATTAATGCGGGAGCCTTGGTTATAGCTGACCTTTTACAAGGGCGACTCGGTGCGCCAAAACAACGAATGTTAGAGATTGTTCGTGATCTTAGCCATAACCATAAAGTCACTTATGACAATGTTGTAGCGAATTCTGAGTACAAGCACAGTGCTCGTAATGCTGCTATTGCCTACTTGATGAAGTCATTTGGCAATTTTAATAACGACGTTGATACGGTTTTAAAGACTTATTTCCAATATTGTTCATTAAAAATGAGCTGTGCAGACCTTTCAAAAGCGATGCTATATTTAGCCAATCGCGGCCAAAACTTAGCCGGAAAGCAAGTCATTACCGCAGTACAAACTCGGCAGTTGAACGCTTTATTAGCGACTTCTGGCTTGTATGATGGTGCGGGGGAGTTTGCTTACCGAGTCGGTATGCCGGGTAAAAGTGGCGTAGGGGGCGGTATTATTGCCGTGATCCCAGGTGACATGTCTGTATGTGTGTGGTCTCCAGAATTAGATGCTAATGGCAATTCATTAGCTGGCACCGCCGCGCTAGAAATGCTTTCGCAATGCCTAGGTCGGTCAATATTTTAAAGTTGTTTGACATTATACCGTGGTGAAATTTAGCCAATAGTTAGCATTATTGGCTATTCATATCTAGCAAACTCCTTTCTTGAATGTGCCTTTTTGTTAATTAGTCAATTAAAACAATGGTATAAACTGTTGGCATGGTAACTGCTTTATCTAAATTATTAATGTGAATAATGCGATAAAGGATTCTAGCTATGAACACACTTCTTACCTCCGTTGGGCTTTGTGCTGTACTCGTAACTGCGTCAAGCTTTCAACTAGCGAATGCTCATGATGATTCTGAACCCAACTCTAACAACGAGTGTGAGGTGTCGTTACACTATGACGTTACTGTAGAACCTCAGAAACTATTGATTAGCGAAGCTGGTACAGAACGTTACCGTATTGAACAGGATCAGTTGTTTGTAAATGGCAATAAAGTAGCCCTGAGTCAACAGCAGCAGTCGTTAGTAGCAGAGTATGCAGAGCGAGTATCTGCAGATGTTCCTGAAGTCATTGAATTGGTTAATGAAGCGGTTGTGATGGCTTCAACTGCAGTTAGTATGGTATTAACGCCTTTGATCGGGGATGCAACGGGCGCTACCTTTGACCAAATGGCAGTTAGTTTACAAAATAGAGTTGAAACTGTGGCCTACCAAAGTGGTGATAAATTTTATTTAGGTGCCACGGAGTCATCATTAGAGCGCGCTTTTGATGAAGAATTTGAACAGGAAATGGAGCAATTAATTAAGAGCTCTATTGGAACGATGTTGGTATCAATCGGTAGCCAAATGCTGTCTAGTGAAGGTGGGTCTTTTGAGCAAAAAATGGAAACTTTTTCGGCACAAATGGAATCGATCGGGGACGACATTGAACGTCAGATGGATAGTCAAGCGCAAGACTTAGAATTGCGAGGCAACAAGTTGTGCGACAGCTTTAAGTCATTAGTAGTGTTAGAGAAAGAAATGCAAACCCAAATTCCTGAACTCGCGATCTACTCTTTAGTCGGCGCGCCAACACAAGAGCTGCTTGAATAGTTTGTGTATATTTGATTTAGCGATGATGAATCGCCATTGGAAATAACCCTGGCTAACATAGCCTGTTGTGTTGCTGGCGTTTAATTGCAACAGCCCTTGCATCGAATTGGTGCAGGGGTTTTCGTTTTTGGCATTAGCCATGCTCGATAATCATTAATAAAAACCTCTATAAAGCGCTGAGTTATATAACCGCAGTGTTTCCCGCCGCTCCATTACTAAGAATATGTGCCGTAGGCCAATACAAAAGTACATATTTAATGAGTTCTAAGGTTTTTTTGGTATACTCCTAAAAATAAAAGTAAAAACCAATTTTTGGTTTAATAATAACTCTACTTTAGAATACTTATATTCACTTAAGATAATACTGCGTAACACATTGTTAGTAATTGGGATTATCTTAGCGATGGAAGTACTATTATTCTCGTAAACACCTTAAGGCGATTTACATGTTAGAACTTTTAGAACCAATCGCAATTTTTACCCATGTAGCACGAGCTGGAAGTTTTAGTTCTGCGGCACGGAAATTAGGCATATCTAAATCCAAAGTTAGTACACAGGTTGCTGATCTTGAGCATAAGCTAGGTGTGCAGCTAATTCAGCGAACCACACGCAGCTTAAGCCTGACTGAAGCAGGGCAATTATTGTATTCTCAAGGCGAGGAGTTGCTAAGAGATGCCGATCAGGCCGTTGCAAGTGTACATAATTTGAATGATGCCACACGCGGGGTGCTCAAAGTAGGGATCTCGCAATCATTTGGCACGATGCATATTATTCCTGCCTTACCAGACTTCATGGCCAAAAACCCAGAGCTCGAGTTACAAGTCAGTTTACTTGATCATAAAGTTGATGTTGTTAGCGAAGGCTTAGACCTTTTATTGACGATGTCTGAACAGCTGCCTCTAGGTATGGTTGCTAGACCATTAATGAAGTGTAACTTCCTACTTGTAGCTTCCCCTTCTTATGTCGCACAACGTGGCATGCCGGCTCGCCCAGAGCAGCTGGTGGAACATAACTGTCTTGTGTATCAAGGCGAATGGCACGAGCATACCGTTTGGCAGTTTAAGAAAGGCGATGATTATTGTGAAATTGGAGTGTCTGGCAACTTTAGAGTCGATAATGCTCCAGCACTAAAAACGGCTGCAGTAAGTGGGTTAGGGGTTGCTTATCTTGCTAGTTATTTATTGGAAGACGAGATAGCAAAAGGTACTTTAGTCCCTATTTTAGACGAATGGCAATTGACCAATAACTTGCCTTTGCAGGCGGTTTATCCAAGACGTAAACACCTTGCACCTAAAGTGAGTGCCTTTATTGATTTTATTAAAGACCATATCAGCAACCCACCTTATTGGGATGAAGAGTATAAAGACTTGTATGCAAAGCGAAAATAATAGCTAGATACACTTTGTTACATTTGCCAGTGCCGGGTTGTGTGGATGTAAGTTCAAAGTTGTAGTTTGTTTTTTCATTGTAATTCAATGCCTTGCGGTTTCGGGTTTGGTTGCACTTATGTGTATTTAGTGTGTGCTAATGTTTGCTATGGTGTATTTATTGTTGCAGTTTGTTTTTAATAAAATACAATGGCTTCAGTTGATTCAAAATGATTTGAACCCTATAACAGAATTAAGAATGACCCCTCTTTATTGTGCTATACAAATCAGCTTTATGCAGTTTTGGATCAACGCCGGCATAGCTTTATACAACTAAAACAATGCTGGCTTTGAAACCACATCCTATTTTTGGTTCCCCCCGGTATTTGGTCGGGGGTTTTTTCTTAAAAATAGCTGAGCTCTAGCTGTACCCTACATTTCAAGTTGATTTTTACGATATATAAAAGTTGAAGACAGTTAGACCTAATAAATTAAACCACTCTGTTGAGTGGTTTTTTATTGCGTGTTTGTTGCTTATTGATAGTTTATTTTGAATGGCAAGCGAGTCATTATCTGAGTCACTTTCTATACGGCTCTTAAAGTAGGGCTTCATACCGTTATTGTTGCGCGGCGAATTTTTACGCAGTAATGTTCTAAGATCGCAAGATCACGTAAAAATAAGCCACAAAATTAAATGTGGCTTATTTTCGGGGTATTCCCCATTGATTTAGAGCGTATTTGCAATCCAAAAATCAATCTCAGACTCGAGTACATCTAAAGGTAACGGGCCATTTTTTAATACAATGGTGTGGAAATCTCTGATATCGAATTTATCACCTAAAGATTTTTGTGCCTTTGCTCTTAGCTCGAGTAGCTTTATCATTCCGATTTTGTATGCCGTTGCTTGCGATGGCATCACAATATGTCTTTCAACCATTTTAATCGCATCAGACTTAGCATTTGGCGTATTAGATACGTAATAGTTTATCGATTTTTCTCGGGACCATTTCTTAGCGTGAATACCTGTATCGACGACGAGTCTGCAGGCGCGCCATAGCTCCATTGCTAAGCGGCCAAAATCAGAATAAGGATCAGCATACATGCCCATTTCTTTAGGGAAGTATTCGCTATAAAGACCCCAGCCCTCGATATAAGCCGTATAGCCTCCAAACTTGCGGAACTTAGGAACCCCTTCAAGCTCTTGTGCTATGGCAATTTGCATATGATGTCCGGGTATTCCCTCATGATATGCCAGCGCTTCCATTTGATATTTTGGCATTGCTTTAATATCAAACAGGTTGGCGTAATAAGTGCCGGGACGATTGCCATCGGGTGAAGGGTTACTGTAAAACGCTTTACCTGCAGATTGCTCTCTAAATGCTTCGACTTGCTTAACTATGATGGACGCTTTTGGCTTAACTTTAAACACATCGTCTAAGCGACCCGACATTGTGTTAATTAATGCCTTTGCTTCTTGTAGGTATGCTTGACGGCCAGCTGCGGTATCAGCGTGATAGAATTGCGGATCATCTCGCATAAAGGTAAAGAATGCTCGTAAGTCGCCATCAAACTTTACTTTTTTCATTATTTCACGCATCTCACTGTGAATGCGTGCGACTTCTGCTAGACCAAGCTCATGGATTTCATTCGCGGTCATATCAGTGGTCGTGGTACGCGCTAAAGCATTGTTGTAAAACTGCTCCCCTTGAGGAAATTTCCAAACGCCATCGCGAGTATCCGCTTTTGCGGCTAAGGTCGTAATGTAACTGATTAGTTTATTGTAGGCCGGTTTAACTTGTTCAATTAATGCTACTTTTGCCGATGCTAGTAATTGTTGCTGCTCATCTTCGCTGATAGAAATCGCTGTCACTTTACGCTTAAAATCGGCCCATAAAGCACTGTCTTGCCCATCATTAAATGGCGCACCTGTAATGATGTTTTGACTGTCAGATATCACGTAGGGAAATACAAATTTAGGGGCGATAATGCCTTTGTCGGCACGTACTGCTAACGCTGATTGTAATTGAGCTAAACGCTTTGGCACCCCATTTAAGCGGCTGATATAAGCCTGCGCATCGGTTATGCTGGTAATTTGGTGCTGATTAATTAACAAAGAGGCTATTTGCGAATGGCCGCCATACATTTGGTTTGCTGGGTAACTATGGTAGCGCCACTGGTCATCTTCAATCTCTTGCTCAAGCTTTTGTTTTAGTAGCTGGTAGCTTAACAATGTTTGTCTGTTTAGTTTGGTGGTATCAACCTGCTTTAATTGTGCCAAATGTTTTTTGGTACGTGCTATGTCTGCATCGGTTGCAGCATCGCTTATCTCATCCCATAGGCCGTAGTCAGTTTTGATCCCTAAATAGGTTTGCGCGATTGGACTGGCTAATACGTTGTCCATGAAAATGCTTTCAAATAACTGGTTAGCTTTTTCTGATTCAGTCACAGCTTGCTTAATAACGGGCTCGCTTTGATTTGAATAAGCCGTTGGAGCCGGCGCTGCGTAGGCAACACAATTTAGGCAGGCAGAAAGGGATAGGGCGAGCAAACTAACTTTTGTATTTATTGGCATCTTTAAGCTTCCTTAGGGTTGTGTTGTTATCCTAAAGAAGCTTGACGCTAAGTTTTTGATATAACTGTTAGTAAATATTTCAGTTTAATGATTTAAATTAATATTAACTAATCTATTCATTGGCTTACAGAAATTGTGATAATAAGTCATTTACAAACATATGGCCTTTGGGAGTTAGCTGCCAAAACGCATCGTTTTGAGTCATCAACCCTTTTGCACAGGCTTGCTCTATACCTGTTTTTAACACTTTTCTGTCTAGGCCTGTACGCTGTTCAAACTCAATTTTTGGGATAGGTGTCATGAGCCTTAAGCGGTTCATTAGGTACTCTAATGGCCTATCTTCATCTTCTACTAACGTTACATCTGTTGTGTAATTGCTTGCGGCTAAATAGCCTTTGGGGTGCTTGATTTTTACGGTGCGTAAAATGGTGTTGTCATCCACCTGAGTCACTTTACCATGCGCACCACAACCAATGCCTAAGTAGTCTCCAAACTGCCAATAGTTAAGGTTGTGTTGGCACTGAAAGCCTTCTTTGGCGTAGGCAGATATTTCGTATTGAACATAACCAAGCTCTGCCAAGCGTTTTTGCCCTTGCTCATAGATCTGCCATAGGTTTTCATCGTCAGGCAATTGAGGTGGTTTTGAGTGAAACAATGTATTGGGTTCAATGGTCAACTGATACCAGGATAAATGCGGCGGTGCCAATTCTGCTGCGGTTTCAATATCAGCGAGCGCTTCATCAAAACTTTGATTCGGTAGGCCATGCATCAAGTCTAAATTAAAACTTTGATAGCCTGACACCTTAGCTTGTTGCGCTGCAACTTGCGCTTCATTTTTATCGTGGATCCGGCCAAGTAGATTGAGTTTGTCGCTGGAAAAACTCTGGATGCCGATGGATAAACGAGTGATCCCTGCTTGCTGGTAAGCAACAAAGTCATCATGTTCTAAAGTCCCTGGGTTGGCTTCCATGGTGATCTCTATGTTGTTGCTAAACTTGATGAGCTTATCAACCTCAATAAGCAGACGTTTAATTTGCGCTGCATCGAATAAAGATGGGGTGCCGCCACCAATAAAAATTGTGTGCAATGTACGACCTTGCACATAGTGCAGATCTTGTTTTAGATCGGCTATCAACGCATCAACATATTCTTGCTGTGGTAACTCTCCATGTTGACCATGTGAGTTAAAGTCACAATAAGGACACTTTTGGACACACCAAGGTATATGGATATAAAGGCTTAAAGGTGGCAGAGTCAACATTAGCTAATAATACCTTGTTGCTTCATTGAGTTAATTAGCAATACTAAGGCTTTACCACGATGGCTTAACTGGTTTTTTTCATCACTACTAAGCTCTGCTGCACTACATTTGTGCTCGGCTGGAATGAAAATCGGGTCATAGCCATGGCCATTGCCACCGAATGCTTCAAAACCGATAGTCCCTTCCCATGATGCTTGGCAAATTATGGGGGTCGGGTCTTTAGCGTGGCGCATATAAACCAATACACATTGAAAACGCGCACTGCGTTGTGTTTGCCCTTCTAAAGCATCGAGTAACTTAAGGTAATTTTGTTTTTCTTGTGCCCCTTCACCTGCGTAACGGGCTGAATATATGCCAGGTGCACCTTGTAGAAAGTCGACTTCTAAACCAGAGTCATCGGCAATCGCTGCATGCCCTGTTATTTGCGCGGCGTGGCGGGCTTTAATAATGGCATTTTCGACAAAGGTGGTACCGGTCTCTGGGACTTCTGAAACGTTAAATTCACTTTGCGCGAGAATTTCTACGCCATAATCGGCCATTAGTTCGGAAAATTCTTTCAACTTTCCTTTATTACCACTAGCGAGAACGATTTGATTCATGACAGACCTTTGAAAGAGATAAATTATGGCGGCAATAATAGCGAACCACGATTTGAATTGCATTATATATGTGGCGTGGCTATTGGATCATCACATCGTTAAAGTTTAATGATGCAGCTGCATATTTTATAGCAAAGGTTTGGTCATCATTGACTTGGTTAGCCCCATGGAAACTAGCTCAGCGGGTTAAGCTAAGCGATAATACTGTCAATCAATTGGATTAAGCTTGGTGAATATAGGGCTAGCTAGCTGCTCGCAATAATGAGGGCAATCACCCTCATTTAGCTAGATTAATCAACATAGAACTTTTGGCTAAATTTGAGCGACGTATTGAGTTTATTACCATGCTTTACTTCAATTTTAAAATTAATCGTTTGATCATCTCGGTAGGGCACTTCGGCAATATAGTAAATGGCATTGCCCTCTCTTATTTCTCTGAAGGCTAATTGGATACGTGCGTCGAGTAAATTATTAGCTACGCCTGTTATATCAGCTCTTACGGCGGGGTTGCCTTCAACGCTGTTATCAAGGACTGCAATATTTAATACCCCAGAATATCGACTACGTTTGATACCGTAAGCCTTGGCAATACTGGGGGTTAAAAAGGTACTGCTTAAGGCTACATAATGAATATCAAAGTTGCCTACTTTTTGTTTTTGTTCAGCATATGCATAATTAATGAGGCATAAACTGAGTAAAAAAATAGCAGTTAGAGAGCGGATCATATTGGCCTTCCTTAGATAATAGTTTCGCTTTCAGTATAGCGTTTTAGTGTGTTGCACCGCTATCGCTTAAAATTTGCAGATTTTATAACAAGTTTTGTATTGCTGGTGGAATGAGCTTTGGCGATAGGATCTGCAACTGTTTATGGCGCCCGGTAAGGCCTTTAAGGATCGTGATATCACCTTTTGGCACTTTGAATGCTTTAGATAAGTACTTGACCAAGTGGGTATTGGCTTTTCCGTCAACGGGCGGAGCAGTGATGGCGATTTTTAGCTCCTCACCATGTAGGCCAACGACTTGGTCGCGACTCGCTTTAGGTTGTACGTATAGGTTCAGCAGCAGGTTTCCCTGCTGCATTGATACTGCTACCACTACACGTTTGCCCAAAAAGGCACATATTGGGCAAGCAATATGTTGAGAAAGTTAAGAATGATCATCATTACTAACAATGATAAATCTAAGCCGCCCATTTGTGGCAACATACGGCGAATTGGCGCAAGAAGAGGTTCTGTCAGTTGAGTCATAACCATTTCAATTGGGTTATGACCTTGACTTACCCAGCTTAAAATAGCGCGTAGGATCAGCATCCAAAATAGTAATACACCGGCTTCTTTAAATACAGATACTAGCGATACCAGTAAAATACTCGGTACATGAATAGGCGCACCCGCCATTAAACTTAGTAGTACAAACTTTATGATGACGATGCTGATCGCCAATAAAAATGATGCACTGTCAAAATTGCCTAATGATGGCAAAATACGTCGTAATGGACCCACTATAGGGTGAGTTGCTTTAACGATAAACTGGCTAAATGGATTGTAAAAATCGGCGCGGGCAAGTTGTAGCCAGATCCGTAAAATGACCACCATCAAATATAAATCGAATACTGTGCTGACTAAAAAACTTAATGCATTCATTTTTTGCTCTACTTTTTACGTTAAATAATAAGAATTAATATTGTGTTGCCATTTCTTCAGCGCGAGCAATGCAATTACTCATTGCATTATCAACGAGCTGACGTAAGTTACCGTCTTCAAAAGTGGCAATCGCTTGCGCTGTTGTGCCACCTTTAGAAGTAACATTGCTGCGTAACTGTGCCAAGCTCAATTCAGGATTTTTCTTCGCCATCAGCGCAGCCCCAAGTGCTGCTTGCTGTGCCATTTCTCTCGCGTTTGATTCCGACATGCCACCTTTTACAGCGCTTTGTACCATAGCTTCTAAAAACAGAAAAAAGTACGCTGGTGAACTGCCTGCTAACGCAATGACTTGGTTTAAATCATCTTCTTTGTTGACCCAAATGACTTCGCCACCCGTCGCCATTAATGTTTCGCACAAGGCTTTATGTTCTTGTGAGATCTCATCGCTAGCATATAAGCCTGTTAAGCCTACACCTATCTGGGTTGGGGTATTAGGCATAGTGCGTATTAATTTGATCTCTTGCTTGAAAAAATCATTATAACGCTGGGCGGTGACACCGGCTGCAATGGTGATAATTAACTTTTCGGATAGATCTAAACTGCTCAGTTGCTTACCTACAGGCTCCATTAAGTGCGGTTTTACACCTAATACAATAACATCTGCATTTGCGGCGGCGGTCATATTGTCATTTGTGATGTTAATGCCAAAATCATGATGCAGAGCATCTAACTTCGGCTGGCTAGGGTTTGACGCTGTGATGCATTGCGGCGTATAACCACTGTTAACCAAACCACTAATAATGCTACGGCTCATGTTACCAGCACCAATAAAACAGACTTTTTGTTGTGACATGGAATTCTCTTTGTAATTTTAGTGAGTACAGCGTTTAAGTCTATCAATCAACATTATCTAAACTTGTATGTTTTGATATGAGGGTAAATGCGTTAAAACCAAGCTTCATAATAAAAGATATTTTACAGATATAGCTATTTAATTATAAAGAGCGGTTAATCACGGGCGCCAAAAATGGCACTGCCAATGCGTACCATTGTCGAGCCGTGAGCAACGGCTAGCTCCAAGTCATTACTCATACCGACCGATAGCGTGTCAACACTTGAGTATTGTGCTGCCAAAGATTGATACAGTTGTTGTAATGCAGCGAGCTCCTCAGTGGCGGTGTGGCTATCGACATGGGCAGAGGGAATCGCCATTAAACCGCGTAAGGTTAAATTCGGCAATGCGTCGATTTGCTGAGCCAATGACAATACATCAACGGCATTAACCCCAGACTTGCTGGCTTCTTGACTAATATTGACCTGAATGCAGACATTTAAAGGTTGTAAAGTATCGGGTCGTTGCTCATTAAGCCTAAGTGCGATTTTTTGACGATCAACGGTGTGCATCCAATCACACCGGCTGGCAATGATTTTGGTTTTGTTTGATTGAAGTGGGCCAATGAAATGCCACTCTATGTCGGGATAGTCAGCACTAAGGCTTAAGATTTTGGCTTCAGCTTCTTGCACATAATTTTCTCCAAATAGCCTTTGCCCTGCTTTATAGGCATCTATAATTTGGCTATTGGGTTTAGTTTTACTTACCGCAAGCAGTTTAACTTCATCTGGCTCACGTAAGGAATTTTTTGCCGCTTGGCTGATCCGGTACTGGGCGAGTGCTAGTCTGTCTGTTATTGTTGTCATGTTGTTTATTTTTGGTTGAATGGATATCCCAAACTATGGAAATCACAGAATTACTTGCCTTTAGTGTAAAGCACAAAGCATCAGATCTACACCTTTCTGCGGGGGTTTCTCCAATGATCCGTGTTGATGGTGAAGTTAGAAAGATTAATCTTCCTGCTTTAGACCATCAAGGTGTTCACAGTCTTGTTTACGATATAATGAATGATAAGCAGCGTAAGGATTACGAGGAGCATTTAGAGATCGATTTCTCGTTTGAAGTGCCTGGGCTTGCTCGTTTTCGTGTCAATGCTTTTAATCAGTCCCGCGGCTCCGCGGCGGTGTTCCGTACTATTCCTAGCGAAGTCTTAAGCTTAGAGCAACTGGGAGCTCCTGAGATTTTTAAGAAAATTTCGAGTTTTCCACGGGGGCTAGTGTTGGTTACCGGTCCAACTGGTTCGGGTAAAAGTACCACCTTGGCTGCGATGGTTGATTACGTGAATGAAAATCGTCATGACCACATATTGACGATTGAAGACCCAATCGAATTTGTACATCAAAATAAACAGTGTTTGATTAACCAACGTGAAGTTCACCGTCATACTCACAGTTTTAATGCTGCGCTGCGTAGTGCGTTACGTGAAGATCCCGATGTGATACTCGTAGGTGAAATGCGCGATTTGGAAACTATCAGATTAGCGATGACAGCAGCTGAAACCGGTCACCTTGTATTTGGCACATTGCATACCACTTCTGCGGCTAAAACGATTGACCGTGTGGTTGACGTGTTCCCCGAAGGTGAAAAGGGCATGGTGAGAACGATGCTGTCGGAATCTCTGCAAGCTGTTATCTCGCAAACTTTGATTAAAAAAGTGGGTGGAGGGCGTGTGGCCGCACATGAAATTATGATGGGCACTCCAGCTATTCGTAACTTGATCCGTGAAGATAAAGTGGCACAAATGTACTCGGCGATTCAAACCGGTATGGCTCATGGTATGCAAACGCTGGATCAATGCCTACAGAATTTGGTTAACCGCGGTCAAATTAGCCGTGAAGATGCCATGCTGAAAAGCTCGAATAAGCAAACCAATTTTTAACGGGTAAATACTTATGGATGCTAGTCCTTTTTTAAAGACCATGATCGAGCGTAAAGCGTCTGATTTGTTTATTACGGTAGGCTTTCCGCCTAGCGCAAAGATTGATGGCGAATTAGTACCATTAACCGAGGACATTTTTACTGCAGAGCAGTCTCTTCAGTTAGTTGAATCATTAATGACGGATGTGCAAAAGCGTGAGTTTCATGAGTCTCGTGAATGTAACTTTGCTTTTGCCGATAAAGTATATGGACGTTTTCGTGTCAGCGCTTTTTGGCAAAGAGAGTCGCCAGGTTGCGTAATGCGTCGTATTGAAACAACCATACCTGAAGTTGATGACTTAAAATTGCCGCCCATTCTTAAAGATCTCGTTATGAGTAAGCGAGGCTTAGTCATCATGGTTGGCGGAACCGGGACCGGTAAATCAACCTCATTAGCGGCGTTGGTCGGTTACCGTAATGCCCATGCTCGAGGGCACATTTTGACCATTGAAGACCCGGTGGAATTTGTGCATGACCATCGACAAAGTATCATCACTCAGCGAGAAGTTGGTATTGATACTGAGTCTTTTGATGCCGCACTTAAAAGTTCGTTACGCCAAGCTCCGGATGTCATTTTAATTGGCGAGATCCGTACGCAAGAGACCATGGAGTTTGCTTTGTCATTTGCTGAAACCGGTCACCTGTGTATGGCAACGTTGCATGCTAACAATGCTAACCAAGCACTTGATCGCATTATGCATTTAGTGCCTGAAAATAAGCATGCTCAGTTATTGTTTGATTTGTCGCTCAATTTACGCGGTATTGTGGCACAGCAATTGATTCCCAAAAGTGATGGTTCTGGCAGACGCGCGGCGATTGAGGTATTAATTAATACGCCGCGAGTGGCGAGCTTAATTGCTAAAAATGAGTTGCATTCATTGAAAGAAACCATGTCAAAGTCGAACGAGCAGGGCATGCAGACTTTTGATCAGGCGTTACTAAGGTTATACAGTGACGGCGAAATTAGCTATGCCGATGCATTACATCATGCTGATTCACCAAATGATTTACGCTTAATGATTAAACTGCAAAGTTCAGATTCAAGTCGCTCTAGTTCTATGGATGGGGTTACGCTTGATTTTGATTAAGTCATGTTGGCATAAACGTTAGTGCAATCGATATAACGAAAGCGTAAACGGGTACAGTAACTGAAAAGCTGACAATATTTTATGTTGTCAGCTTTTTTATAATACATTGATCTATAAGCTTGTTCATACGTAATGGGTAATAATCATGCTAAGGTGGTTTGCAGGCACAGCAAGCGTTAATGCTGCATGAATTTTTCGTCGATAGTTATTTTAACAATGGTAACTTAAGGAGTTCTCTTGGCCAATTTTTCAGGATTAACCAAGGAAGTAGGACATAAAAAACGTGGTAAAACAGGCGTATTATTGGTTAATCTCGGCACGCCAGATGAACCAACAGCATCTGCGGTAAGACGTTATTTAGCTGAGTTTTTAGCCGATCCTAGGGTGATTGAAATACCTCGCTTAATTTGGATGATTATTCTTCATGGGATAATATTGCGTGTAAGGCCGGCTAAATCTGCGGCGTTATATAAGCAAGTTTGGACGACTGACGGTTCTCCCTTGATGGATATTACCCGCCGACAAACAAAAAAGTTATCTGCGTACTATGAACAGGCTGGTGAAGAGGTTTTAGTCGATTTTTGCATGCGTTACGGTCAACCATCGGTGGCATCAACGTTACAAAAAATGCATAAAGCAGGCGTCGACAATTTAGTCGTATTACCTTTGTACCCTCAATATGCTGCGCCCACAACGGGCTCTGTTTTTGACGCGATCGCCAAAGAGTTAATGACTTGGCGTTACTTACCCGCACTGCACTTTATTAATACCTATCACGACAACCCTGACTTTATCGATGCGTTAGCGGCGTCGATTACTAAAGATTTTACGTTAAATGGTCAACCTGAAAAGTTAGTGTTGTCCTATCATGGTATGCCAGAGCGTAATCTGCATCTAGGCGATCCATATTATTGTTTTTGTATGCTGACCAGTAAACTTTTAGTTGCCAAGCTTGGTTTAACAGAAGAAGAGTACATAACTACGTTTCAATCGCGCTTTGGTAAAGCGAAATGGTTAACGCCTTATACTGATGCAACGATGGAATCGTTACCGGCAAAAGGCGTCTCAGATATTGCCGTAGTGTGCCCAGCATTTAGTGCAGATTGTCTTGAAACGCTTGAAGAAATTGCAGGCGAAAACAAATTATTATTTACTGCTGCTGGTGGTAAAAAGTTTAGGTATATTGCAGCGCTAAATGATAATGATGACCATATTGAAATGATGGCTAATATTGTTAAGCCCTATCTTTAGCCAAAGTATAAGTTGGGCGAGTCGAGCTAACTTGCCCATTTTAAGTAAGATAAATTACCGTTATAAAGTATGTAGTTATGGCTTGAAAGATTACAGGCTAGCCGCGGTCCCATTAAGATACTGCTGGTAAGTGTCTTGCCCCCAAGCAATTAACAAGCCTTGTTTAAACAGTAGTGGGGTGCACTCTTCTTTTGTTGTTTCACCATCTGACTTTTTATGGTGAGTGCGATAAAAAAGTACCTGTAAATTTTGCTGATTTACTATTTTTGCTTCACTAAAGTCAGCGTTACCGAACAGCATTTTTATCTCTTCAATAGTTTGCCCTAGGGTGATTTCTGCTATTTTTTCCTTATTGTAAACTTGCCTATCTTCCCAATCCATTTCATCTGGAGTGGGTTGATAAGACAGCATCACGACGGCAACAAAGGCAATATAGGCAACAAAAATAGATCCAATTATAACGGGGACTCTAGATTTCATCGGGGCTCGGGTTCCTTAGTCGATTATTGAGTAGCTCTTACAATACTATGCCCCCAATTGATGGTAAATCTAGTTTGGTAACTTTTTGTTAACAGCTTGGCCGTTAGTTGCTTCTCGGTAACCTGAAATCCTTTAGGTTTGCGTTAAGCGGCATATCTAATTGAAGTTGTACTAATTTATAACTGAGCCTGGCAAGTTGTTTACCTTTTTCAAGCTTGGTTGCTTGCTTAGAACCGACCTCTTCAATAGAGCCATAAATGTTTGCCAATGAGCGGAATGTTTTTAATAACTCAACCGCTGATTTTGGGCCTATTCCGGGAACGCCGGGAATTTTGTTACCACTGTCGCCAGCTAGTGCAAGGTAATCAATAAATTGCTTATGCTCGACACCAAGCTTTTGTTCCATTGCCTCAACGGTTAAGTACACTTGGTTGAAGTGATCCCACTGTTTGATGTTGGGGTGATTGAGCTGGCAAAATCCTTTATCGGTAGACACAATAATGGCTTCGCCACCCATGTTTACCAGTTTCGTGGCCAGCGTTGCGATAACGTCATCGGCTTCAGCTTCGGCGTTGAGCGAGGCAATATGATGTGTGGCTAAATAGGTTTTGAGATCGGCAAGGCCATTGGCTAATGCTTCTGGCATAGGTTTGCGCCCTTTTTTATAATCTTCATACAGCGCTTTACGCCATGACAATGCATTACCGTCCCAGACGATAGCAACGTGAGATGGCTGGTGGTATTTAATTAGCTTTTGGCAAGCGCCGTTCACGCGCTCTTTTAAGCCGCTAATATCAGATTCGTTAGGTTGTGCAGCATGGATCCGGCGCACGATGTTCATACCATCTACAATTAAGAATTTATTCATTTTATTATTTTATAACAGGGAACATACGTACTTCCCGGTAACTTCATTCGTTGTTGTGAAACAAAAGCGTTAAGTAATTGGTCCATTAACGCCATGAGTTTAGGGTCCCCTTTTAGCTCAAAGGGACCTTGTTGTTCAATCTTCTTGATAGTGTCCATCTTTACGTTGCCAGCTACAATACCAGAAAAGGCTTTTCTTAAATTGGCTGCAAGTACCGCTTTATTAACATGATTGTGCAAATCTAAGTGGCTCATCACCTCATGTGTGGGTTCAAATGGTAGTTGGAATTCAGGTTCAATTTTTAAAGACCACTGATACTGGTATGAATCGCCATTATCTTTACGGAACACTTTAATTGTTTCCATTGCCTCTTTTTGAATGCGCGCAACCTTAGCGGGGTCATCGATAATGATTTGATATTTATTTTGGGCTTCAGCTCCAAGCGTTGCTGCAATGAATTCATCGATACGTAAAAAGTAATCTTCACTTTCTTTTGGGCCGGTGAGGATCAACGGGAAGGGAATACCCTTATTTTGTTTATTAAGCAAAATGCCTAATAAATACAATAGCTCTTCTGCAGTACCTGCGCCGCCAGGAAAAATAATAAAACCATGTCCTAGCCTTACAAACGCTTCTAAACGTTTTTCTATATCCGGTAAAATCACTAGCTCATTAACGATTTGATTCGGCGGCTCGGCAGCGATAATACTAGGTTCGGTCAGTCCAATGTATCTAGCATTGTTAACCCTTTGTTTTGCATGCCCAATCGCAGCGCCTTTCATCGGCCCCTCCATCGCGCCTGGGCCACAACCGGTACAAATATCGAGTTTGCGTAAACCAAGCTGGTAGCCGACTTCGCGAGTGTATTGATATTCAATCGGGTTGATGGAATGACCTCCCCAGCAAACGACTATGTTGGGGTCAAGCATCGGCATACAGCGGGCATTGCGCAGTATGTCAAAGACAACATTGGTAAGGTGGTTCGCATTGGTGAGGTTAATATGCTTTAAATTGTGATACCTGTCATCGAGATAGACTATGTCGCGTAGGACTGAAAACAGGTGCTCTTGAATGCCCGCAATAATATGGCCGTCAACAAAAGCTGCTTGCGGCGGTTGGGTTAACTCTATTTTTATGCCGCGCTCTCGTCTGAGCACATTGATATTAAAATCACCATATTGGTTAAATAAGCTTTCGGCATTGTCGCTTTGTAAACCAGAGGCGAGTACAGCCAAAGAGCAGCTGCGGTAAAGTTGGTACAGCTCACTTTCTGCATTTTGTTTGAGGCGATCAACTTCTAGTTGCGAAAGTTGATCTAGGCTGCCTCTTGGACTGATTTTAACTATCATAGCAACTCCTTAGCTTTGATAGTTAATCATAGTCTTTTTAGGCGAACAGGTTCGCCTAGGGTTAACTTTTAAAGGTCAATAATGACTCTATCTCTACTTTCATGCTTGGCTTTGTATAACGCCGCGTCAGCTCGTTCAAAGGTTTCACTGATGAGTTCATTTTCAACAATACGGGCAGCACCGATAGAAACAGTAATCGTAATCTTTTGATCTTTAAACTTAAAAGGAATATTTTTTACTTTTTCTCGAACGCGGTTGAGCAAAGGCTTAATATCATCATCTTCCACATTGGGCAGTAATAACACAAACTCTTCACCACCAAAACGGGCAACAAACTCGGTGTCCCGTAAAGAGTTTTTAAGCGCCATCGCAATGACTTGTAGCGTTTTGTCGCCAGTACTGTGGCCGTAGCTATCATTGACTGACTTGAAGTAATCAATGTCTGCAACCGCAACCCAAAGAGGGTGCTTAGTTCGCTGGTAATTGCGGTATTCTATTTCCATACGCTCTTCAAGCGCACTGCGGTTGGGGAGCTGTGTTAACGCATCAAGCCTGTTTAATTTTTGTTGTTCAAATAGTCGTTTTTTAAAGGTCTCGGTTTCTTTGCTTAAGTCGTTGAGTTCGACCCGCAGCGCTTCAACGGACGCTTTTAACTTAATTTGTTCTTTGGCTTCTAATGCTTCTTTCAGGTTTAACGCCGAGCGTAGGGCCGAAAGTTGCACTGAAACTTGAGTTTTTAGTTGATTGATATCATTAATTTCAGCAATGGACTCACTAACGTTATCAACTTGATTGTTCATTTCTCTATTCAGTTGTTTGCTTACCTGAAAAGATTTAATGGTATGCGTGTAGGAGTCTGTTACGACATCACGCACATTGGTGAGCGTGTCATTAAGCACGAATAAAAATGCTTGTGAAGCCGTCTTTTCTTTGGCGATATTGTCGAGTAACAACCCCAGCACAACTTGATAAGCATTCAGTAGTGTATCAAGTTCAAAATCTTCTATGAGTGATTTTTTAATAGTAGATATTAGATCGCGTTGCTCTTTTCTGAACTCAATTTCAGACAGCATTTGCGACAGCTCTTGAGCTGATTTGCGGTGACGTGGCAGTACTTTAAATTGATCGCCTTGCAGTACTTTTTCTGCAAGAACTTCATCGTAAAACTGAACGATTTTGTTCACGCTAGGAATATAATCCCAATAGGTGTGAAATGGTTTGGTCAGTTCTTTTTTGAAAAATGAGATCTCTTTTTTGAGCTTAGTCGGTATGGACTCAACCTGTTGCAGATGGTTGATTATATTTGTCAGTGAACCTCGGCTCTCGTCGAGTTGTTGGGTCACGCGGCTGTATTGCAGCTTCAAAATAGCGTTTATGTCATTTAAGTCAGGTACCGCATCATCAATCTGGTTAAAGCGGGTTAATTTATGGCGCAGTTTAGCGAGCTTATTATCAAGCTCAACATTTTGCCCTTTACAGGCCAAGCTTAACTGAGCAATAAATTGCAGCAGAAGTTGCAGCTTTTCATTTTGATCTTCACTCATTTCATCAAGTGCTTGTCTTGCGGAATAAAGCTTTTGCTGTAACACGTTCAATTGCGACGTGTTAGCGTCGGCGTCTTTCATTAAATTCTGTCCCTTACCAAGACGTGAAGATTAACTGTCTAAGGCTTAAACTTATGGTTTAAACTGCAATAATCGGTCGTTTATTAAATGATAAATGCAAGCGCATGACGCTAGTTAAACACTAGCATTATTGAGTTCCCAAATCGATGTTTTGGTGACGCTTCCATCGAGGCCAGATAATATCATCCTTAACTCCGTTGGTCTCTAGTTTGATTAGACCTCGTATAACACTTTTCTCTAAAGTGAGATATAGAGGCGAAACGAACATCGCAGCAGGTGCAAAATCTAACGGTTTAAAGGTGACGTAATAATCTTGTTGGTTACCTAAGCTCATTGCCCCCGATAACATCATCTGCAAGGTGCCAAAGTGCTGCTTGGCAGAGAGCTTAACTTCTGTATCAGCAAGTAACGGTAAACTAAGCATACCCATATGTACCGTGGTTTCAGCTTCACTGGTGAGCACTTGTCTCACATCGCTAAGTAAGGTCTCTGGCGCTATGACTTTATCAATACATAATAAAAACAGCCCAGGCCTAATGAAAAATGTTTGACAGTGTAAACCAGCCGTTAATGCATTTAATTGTTGTGTGTTCATTTTTGCATTGCATTCATGACCTTGCGCTAGGTCACTGTTAAGCTGTTCAGTTAACGAAACCAAGGCCAAGGTTTTAATGGTATTAATTGCCGCTGGAAATGTTTGCGCAAAAGCCGAGTAATTAGGCAATTTGCTCAAGGGGTCTAAGAGGTTTTTTTGTTGAAGATGGCTTTGTTCAATGGCCAATTTTTTTTGTGAAATCCTCAAATATAGCGCAAGTGCAGCTAGCATTAATATCAGCAAGGTACAGATTACTAGCGCTATGTAATAGATTGAGTGCTGGCTTTGCTCTATTTGTAGCGCATTGTTCGCTTGGTTAAGTTCTAGTTTTACCTTATGCAATTGAAGTGAGGTTTCACTGCGCTGTTTATCACTCTCTGGCTCATTGGTTTTTACGCGTAAGTTAATGATTTTCTGCGCATCATTGTATGCTTGCTCGAATTGTTTAAGTTGCTTTAAAGCTTGTGAGCTTAGGGTTAATGCTTCTATTTGCTCGTTATTAAGATTCATCTCTTTAGCGAGGTCTGCGGCCAGGTAAGCATGTTGTAAACTGGTTGACCAATCCGCGATGCTACTATGTACTTCAGCGATTAACAGGTGGTTATATACCAAGTAATGCTTGCTACCTCTAGAGTTAAAAATTTTATTAGCGCGCATTAAATGTGAAATCGAGGCTTGGGGATCCTCTACCTTAAAGTATGCTTCGCCTAAATTGTGTAGATTGAGAGCTTGGCCAATGTAATGGCCTTGTTTGGCATCAATTTGCTGAGCATTTAAATAGTAATCAATGGCCTTGTTCCATAAGTCTTGTTCGGCATAGATCATTGCAATGACCGTCATACATGAAGACAAATAGGCTTCATTATCAGTGCGCTTAAATAGCTCTGCAGCCTCATTGGCATATTGAAGTGCCTCGTCCCACGATTTTAAGTTGCGATATACACGGGCCAATTGTAATTTGATATGTGCATCTTGAACTGGATTTTTTTGGCTGTCGGTATGATTAATCGCAATAGAGTAATGCTGTAGTGATTCAGCGTATCGGTTTTTCTTGTAGTAATACTTACCCAATGCAGACTCTGCGCTCGCCGAAAAATAGGGGCTAGCAAGTTTAGTTGCGATTAATTTTGCTTGTTGCAGATGCTGTAATGCAACATCATGCTCATGCATCATCATATGGAGCATGCTGAGATGTTCGTTAATGGTAAAACGTAATACTTGCTCTTTTACACCATGGGTATTAGCGAGTGTATTTAGTGCACCTTGGTATAAATTGACGGCGGTTTTATAATCTTGCTTACTCCTACCAACGTAACGTCCATTAAGCATTTGCACATAACTCTTTTCAAATGGTGTGCTACTGAGCATTGCTAATTGGTCGATTAATTTTCTAGCAACTGTGTATCGGTCAGCACTTTTTGACGACAGATCTAGTGAAAGCCTTGCATGCAGTAATAATTCAAATTTTGCTTCGGTATCTGACATTCCTTTGACAACAGCATAGTCATGTATAGCTTTGTTACTGATAAAGTTAGGCGTTTTCGGAAAGTGTTGATTAATTGAGTGGCGTAATTGATTTGGGTGTTCTCTAAACAGTCGCTCAGTCTCGATGGGATCTCGCCCAGTAGCATGGGCATTAAATTGGCTGCAAAAAGACAGCACGACTAAACAAAGAGTTAACACAATGCGCATGTAAAAATGATTCCTTACTAAGAGCTTATGCTCAATAGCTAATTTTTTGTTATTTTAATTGGTGTCATCAAGTCAAATGTTATACTTTCAGACTTTGTGAAAAAACAATAATAACAGAAGGAAGCAAGAGTGAAACCAGTCGTCCCACTAATCTTAACTTTTAGCACATTCATGTCTTCAATGGTCGTTGCAGACGTTGATTACACTATAAATTTACTTAATCCAGAACATCATTTGGCTAATGTTGAGGTGAGTTTTCCACAAACTAAATCTGCGGCTTTGGTGGTTAACCTTCCAGTATGGCGTACCGGTAAGTATCAAGTGTTGCCATTAGCGGATTCAGTCCGACTTTTTACAGCAAAAGATGCAGACGGTAGAACATTGCCTTGGACGCGTACTGCGAGTGGTGAGTGGACCGTTGCACTTGAAAAACCAACGTCAGTGACGGTGTCTTACCAGCTCTACGCTAACAAATTGGGACAACGCGTTAACCATATTGACGCTTCGCATGCGTTTTTAGATGCCAGTGGAACATTTGTTTACAGCCCAGAATTTAAACATGAACCCATTAAGGTGACGTTAGCGGTGCCAAGTGATTGGAACAGTTATTCGGGTATGGATAAAGGGGAGCATAAGCACAGCTTTACCGCCAGTAATTATGACATTTTAGTTGATTCTCCTATTGAAACTGGCATTAGCCAACATCGAGAGTTTACTGCGGATGATAAACAGTATGAACTTGTTGTTTGGGGAGAAGGTAACTATGACATCGATAAGATGGTTGAAGACTTAACCAAACTCAGTGGTCAAGCTGAGGTTATTTGGGATGACTATCCTTTTGATCGATACGTGTACATGGTGCATGCAACAAGTGGCGCACGTGGAGCAACAGAACATTTAAATTCGACCATTATTCAGCGTCCACGTTTTAGTTATCGTGACGCTAAAGATTACCTCGGTTTTATTAAAACGGCATCTCATGAGTTTATTCACACTTGGAATGTAAAAGCTTATCGACCAGAGGGACTCGTGCCTTATGACTATCAGCATGAAGGGATCACTGAACTACTGTGGATCTCAGAAGGGTCGACAAGTTACTTTCAAAGCCAACTGCTGCTTCGTGCAGGGGTCATGACAGCGGAAGAGTTTTTTGAAGACTTAGCCAAACGTATTGAACAGAGCGGCAAAACTCCTGGCCGAGAAATTCAATCGGTTGCGAGTGCGAGTGCTAACCAATGGGTGAGTACCGGTGGTGATTATGCAGCAAACCATAGCACCAACATATACTCAGAAGGTTTTCTAACTTCGTTAGCATTGGATTTTTCTTTACTGGATGAAACTGACTTGGCGCACTCATATCGAGATGTGCATCGTGAGCTATATAAGTCGCATCGTATCCCAGCGGGTTTCACAGTTGCTGACGTGAAAAACATATTACATAAAGTGTCTGGCACCAGTTATGACAATTGGTGGCAAGAGCACGTTAATACCCCGGTGACGTTGGACTTTGACCGTTTACTCAAACAAGCGGGTTTAGTTGTAGGTTATGGTGACGATGCTAAGTCTGAGCCTTATGTTGGTATTACTCTTGCTAACGACAGTTTAGTGCTGTCTCGTGTGTTGCGTAATGCACCTGCGTGGAATGCAGGCATCGTACTTGGCGATGAAATTGTTGCTATTAATGGTTTGAAAGTTACCGCTGCAGGTTTTGAAGCGCGGATAAAAGACTTTAAGGCTGGAGATACGATAAACGTCACCTTATTTAGCAATGATAAATTAAAAGAGGTTTCGTTGACATTGGGTGAACAAAAGAGTGGTAAGCAAACTATTAGTAGTGTTGAAAAACCATCGCGTGCTCAAAAAGCTTTCTTAAAAGCCTGGATAGGTATTGATTGGCCGTTTGAAAAAGACGGTAAGCTGATCGCGAAATAACGTTACAGCGAAACTAAAAAAGGCGCTTAAGGCGCCTTTTTTTTATGCGGAAATGAGTATTACTGTAACAGTAGGGGGGCCACTTTAATTGATGAGGGGAACCGCTAAATACTCAAGTCATTGTCATTGGATTAGTTACATGCTGTCTTCTAGTCCACCGAGCGATTCCACAACGGTATTGACCAAAGCGATTAATTCGCTGCTCATTAAGGCAAAGTCGGCATCTAAACGTGCCATTGGGTCTTCAGTGCCTAGGTCATCATTACCGGCTCTAAACTCTTCAGAAAATTTTAAGCGCTTTAAGGTTGCGTCAGATTGTAAAATAAATGCAACTGACTGACTGTAATGTAATGCTAATTTATGCACCTGCTTACCGACTTCGATGTGTGCTAAGACTTCATCTTCAGACAGGTCTTGCTGTTTAAAGCGGACAATACCACCATCATCAGCGTTGCTTTTTAGCTCTGCTTCGTCTTGCATATCAAAGTCGGCTGGAGTTTTGCCATCTTTTAACCATTCCGTTAGCTGCTCTTCAATTGGAGTTTTAAAGCTCATTGGAATAATCGGCAGCGTGCCAAGGGCTTTACGCAATAATGCCATTAACTCTTCAGATTTTGCTGCACTTGAGCTGTCCACTAAGATCATTTGGATTTCAGGCAGTATTAATGCGCGAATTTGGCTGCGACGAGAAAACGCTCTTGGCAATAGCGTCGTGGTTATTTCATCTTTTAATGAGTCTTTCTCTTTTTTAGTCAGTTTGCGGTTATCTTCAGCTTCAAGTTGCAATACTTTATCTTCTAATGCTTCTTTAATGACTTGAGAAGGTAAAATTTTCTCTTCTTTTGTCGCACTAATTAAGTGCCTGTCAGCGGCGGTATGTACCAAGGTATCGCCGTGCTTACCTAGTGCTTTAGAGAAACCAAACTTGCTAATATCTTGGCTGGAGCAAGGAGAGAAGGTGAAGTCTTCCAGTGATTTTTCCATTGATTCAGTATCAACAGAGAAAGGCTTGTTAAAGCGGTATACAGTTAGATTTTTAAACCACATAGATAAGTGCTCAGTCAAAATTAAAGCCGCAGTGTAAGCGATTGTGGGGTTCGGGTAAACCGCCTTTCAAGGTTGTGCTGCAGTATGCTTGTCATAATTCATGAAACTGTCACATTTGCATCATTTCTGCTGAAAGCCTTGTTTTTAGGGGGTTGCTTATTTAGATAAGGGTTATTTCTTGGTTACTAAAGCTGAACCAATTAAAACTGAAATAAAAGTGTAACAAACATCGTTCATTATGACGCCGTCCAAGTCAATAACTAAACCAATAACCAAGACGAATGAATGTCGAAAGGATTAAACGATGAACGTTTTTTGTAAGAGTCTACTAACTTCAGCACTGGTAACGACAACGCTTAGTTCTGCTTATGCAGCAGACCCAATAACCGTTTATGGTAAATTAAATATTACTGCGCAGTCTAATGATGAAGATGGTGAACAAACAACAACGATTCAATCTAATGCTTCTCGTTTGGGTGTAAAGGGAGCTTTTGAATTAAAACATAACTTAGAAGCCTTTTATACCGTTGAGTATGAAGTTGCAACCGGTGATGACGACAAAGAAAACTTTAAAGCGCGTAACCAAATTGTGGGCTTAAAAGGAAGCTTTGGTTCAGTGGCTATTGGCCGTAACGACACCATGGTTAAGAAAGCTCAAGGTAAGATGGATTACTTTAATGAATACTCAGGCGATTTGAAAAATTTATTTAAAGGTGAAAACCGCCCAGAGCAAACGGCGGAGTATGTTACCCCTTCATTCAACCATTTTAGAGTCGGTGTAACATACGCGGCTGAAGGCTCAGCGTCACAATATGGTCAAAATGGTTATAGCCTTGCCGCAATGTACGGCGATGCCAAATTTAAGAAATCACCGGTTTATATTTCAGTTGCCTATGATTCTGCTGTAAAAGGCTACGATGTATTACAGGCCACAGTGCAAGGTAAAATTGCCAATTTAAGATTAGCGGCAATGTACCAACAGCAAGAAGAGACCTTTGATAGCGACGGTAACGCTATTGAAGATAGCGAAACAAAGAAAGGTTACCTTTTAAGTGCGTCTTACGCCATTGATGATGTTTTGCTAAAAGGACAGTATCAAGAGCTAGAAGATAAAGGTGATTCATGGTCAGTAGGGGCAGATTATAAGTTGGGTAAGCCAACAATGTTATTTGCTTTTTACACCAGCCGCTCGTTAGAAGGCTTTGAAAGTAGTGACAAATATATCGGCCTCGGTTTAGAACATAAGTTCTAAGTCAACGGGAACTGAAAAAAAGGAGGCTTAGCCTCCTTTTTGCTTTTTATAATCAGCGCTATGACTAACTTTATGAGAATAGATTGATTAATTATGGCAAAATATCAGTCGTTTAATATTAATGTAATAAAACTGACCAATAATAGATTCGTAGAAATTCACTGACAGAAGATCGATTATGACTGCAAGGATATTGATAGTTGAAGATGAGTTAGCGATCCGCGAGATGTTAACTTTCGTGCTAGAACAACACGGCTTTATTACAAGTGGGGCTGAAGACTACGAGTCAGCACTTGATATGTTAACTGAGCCTTATCCTGATCTTGTTTTGCTTGATTGGATGTTCCCTGGTGGGAGCGGGATCCAACTGGCAAAACGACTGCGCGAAGATGAGTTTACGCGCCATATCCCTATAATTATGCTAACTGCACGTGGTGAAGAGGAAGATAAAGTGCGCGGCCTTGAAGTGGGCGCGGATGACTTTATAACTAAACCTTTTTCACCTAAAGAGCTGGTGGCACGTATTAAGGCGGTTATGCGTCGTGCAGCGCCAACTTGTCTCGAAGACCCAATAACGGTACAAGGTTTACAACTCGATCCTGTAAGCCACCGTGTTACTGTTGGAGAGCAGGCTTTAGATATGGGGCCAACGGAGTTCCGTTTATTGCATTTCTTTATGACACACCCAGAACGTGTATACAGCCGCGAACAATTGCTTGATAACGTTTGGGGTACCAATGTTTATGTTGAAGATAGAACGGTAGATGTCCATATAAGGCGCTTGCGTAAAGCGGTGACAGAAACTGGGCATGATCGTCTTATTCAAACGGTTCGAGGGGCAGGTTATCGTTTTTCAACCAAACTTTAACCTTACATTTAATAAGTTCTAGGTAGCTCTTGCGCTACCCTAGACTTCGCTTTCCCATATGGTCGTTCTATGTTTGATTCATATTCTGGGTATCGACTCATTTCTCGATTGATAGCTTTTCTGCTGCTTTGTTTAGTTGCAGGCTTACTCGTCGATGAAGTTTTTTGGATACTGATCCTCGGTTGTATCGGTTTGCTTGTGTGGCATTATCGGCAATTATCACGGCTAAACTATTGGTTATGGCATGACCGTCGTTTAACGCCTCCAAACGGTAGTGGTAGTTGGGAAGGGGTGTTTAATGGTATTTATCGTTTACAAGGGAAAAACCGTAAACGTATATCGCAATTAGCGTTTTTATTAGGGCGATTCCGCCAAGGTGCAGAAGCTTTGCCTGATGCGGCCGTCGTATTGAATTCGGATCACAGCATACTGTGGTGTAATAAATTAGCGCAGTTGTTATTAGGTTTTGTATGGCCGCAAGATAATGGCCAGAGAATTGACAACCTGATTCGGCATCCTGATTTTTCTAACTATCTAAAAGGTGGGGAATACCAAGAACCATTAGAGTTACCCTCGCCATTATCTGAAGGACGGTTACTCGAAATCCGCATAATGGGGTATGGCTCAGGCCAATTACTACTGATAGCAAGAGATATTACCCGAGTGCGCCAGCTTGAAGGAATGCGTAAAGAGTTTGTAGCTAATGTCTCACATGAGTTAAAAACGCCATTAACTGTATTACAAGGTTATTTGGAGGTGATGCAATCAATGGCCGAGCCAGATAACCCTAATATTAGAGCCATGGAGCAAATGCAGCAACAGACCAACCGGATGCGTTCAATGGTTGAGCAGTTATTAGTGTTGTCAAGAATAGAAGATGCTGATGATTTAGAGCTGAATGTTAAAGTGAACATGGCGCTAATGATGGACATTTTACGCGAAGAGGCAATGGCACTAGCACAAGAGCAATATCAAGTGACACTATATTGTGAGCCAGGGCTCAATATGTTTGGTCATGAGCTTCAACTCAGAAGTGCTTGCTCTAATCTGATCTCTAATGCGATTAGGTATACTGAACCCGGCGGCAGCATTGAGATCAGTTGGCGTAAGGTTGCTGCTGGTGGAGAGTTTTGTGTTATTGATAGTGGTGAAGGAATTGCAACCCAGCATATTAGTCGTTTAACTGAGCGTTTTTATCGGGTAGATAGCGCTCGGTCAAGGCAAAGTGGCGGTACTGGCTTAGGCTTAGCAATCACTAAACATGCATTGAATCATCACCAGAGCGAGCTACAGATTGCCAGTGAGTTAGGTAAAGGTAGTCGATTTAGTTTTGTGATCCCAGCAAACCTGATTGAGTATAAGCAACCCACTCCGAATTGATAAGCGGCAAAGTGACACCCTCTATAACAAAAACAGGCATTTGCCTGTTTTTGTTTTTTTACAGTAATCCACCATAAATCCTGCCTTGTCATCTAAGTGTCATTTAATAGTAATAGACTTGTCATCATAGAAGTGAATACTGACAACGTCTTAAGAAACCACGATATTTAAACACTGGAGCAAAGAATGAAATTGAATCAACTTGTCGGGGCGTTAAGTTTAACTGCGGCGACTGTATTTTCTGCGGCATCCATGGCAGCAATCGACCAGTCTTTACCGACTTATGAAAAAACAAGTGGTGTGTCAGGTAACTTATCTTCAGTTGGTTCCGATACGTTGGCTAACATGATGACGTTATGGGCAGAAGACTTTAAACAGCTTTATCCTAACGTTAATATTCAAATTCAAGCTGCGGGTTCTTCAACTGCGCCGCCAGCATTAACAGAAGGTACATCTCAGTTTGGACCGATGAGTCGTAAAATGAAGCCTAACGAAGTTGAGGCTTTCGAAAAGCATTATGGCTACCAGCCAACGGCTATTCGAGTCGCAATTGATGCGTTAGCTGTTTTTGTTCATAAGGACAACCCAATCAAGGGTATGAGCATGGAGCAGATCGATGGGATCTTCTCTTCTACAAACAAATGTGGTGGCAACGACATTACACGTTGGGGTGATGTTGGCCTTGACGGCAGCTGGACAGGCCGTGACGTACAGTTATACGGACGTAATTCGGTATCGGGTACCTACGGTTACTTTAAAAAGAAAGCACTGTGTAAAGGTGATTTTAAAGCTAACGTGAACGAGCAACCTGGTTCAGCTTCAGTGGTTCAGTCTGTATCTCAGTCACTTAATGCGATTGGTTATTCGGGCATTGGCTATAAAACCGCAGGCGTAAAAGCTGTTGCCGTTTCTAAAAAGGGCACTAATTACGTAGCTGCAACCGCTGAAAATGCCGCAAGTGGTAAGTACCCATTATCACGTTACTTGTATGTTTATATCAATAAGCATCCAAACAAAGCGCTTTCACCAATGGACCGTGAGTTCATTCGCTATATCTTGTCTCAGCAAGGCCAACAAATTGTTGAAAAAGATGGTTATGTTGCCTTACCACTTAATGTGATTAAGAAAGACTTAAAGAAAGCGGGCATAAGCCTTTAAGATTTTAGTTATAAATGATCAACTTTTAAGTTGATGGTTGCAAAGTGAACAATCCAGTACTCGCCCTGTGTACTGGATTTTTTGTTTAGGGGTGAAATCTTTTAGTGGGTTGAGCAGCATTTTAAGCCGCTATAATTAAAAACCGAGCACAAGGCTCGGTTTTTCAGTATTAACAAACGGTGATTACTGTCTTGCTAATCGTTGATTGGGAGCAGGGTTTTCAAAGTCACTGCGGTACGGGTTGATATCAAGGCCGCCCCGCCGGGTATAACGAGCATAAACAGTTAATTTTGCACATTGGCAATAGCGCTTTAAGTCGACAAAAATTCGCTCAATACACTGTTCATGAAACTCATTATGCTGCCTAAAAGAGATTAAATAGCGCAGCAGTTTTTCACGATTGATTCGTGGCCCTTGGTAGCGGATCATTACGCTGCCCCAATCCGGCTGAGAGGTAATTAAACAGTTTGATTTGAGCAAATTAGACGTTAACGTTTCAGCCACCATCACTTTGTCGTCAATACTGTCGTTTAAAATGTCAGAGTTGAAGCTATAGTCATCGACTTCAATGTCTAAATCATCAATACAAGTGCCTGGTAACTCAACTACTCGCTGTTGATTGAAGTGTTTAGGTTCAACCACTTTAACGCCTACTTCGCCTTTAGCGCATTCGCTTAAATCTTTAGTTAGCGTGGCCTGCACCGTTTGTACATTTTCAAATCGAGTTTGGTTAAAGCTGTTTAAATATAGCTTGAATGATTTAGACTCAATCAGATTTTGGCTGTTGAAAGCTAGGTTAAATTCAGCAATAGCCACCATAGGTTTGCCTTTGGCATTTAGCCATGAGAGCTCATAACCAGTCCAAATATCACAACCGTGAAAAGGTAATTCATTTGTTAGGCCAATTGCATCACGGTTTAATTTACGTGGCACGCCCTGTAGTAACGAAGCATCGTACTGTTCTTGATATCCTGTTGACTTTCCTAATGTTAGTTCTGAAAGTTCAGGTGCATCACTATAGGGATCATGATGTTGTGTCATCAATACGGTTTCCATGTCAAAATAGGCTTTTATTATAACTGATTTTGGGATCGGCTTAAGTGACTTCTTTACCTGCGCTGGATATTTTTTTAAAGGACTATCAACAAGCCTATATTGATATGCTAGGCGAACACCCTCGCTATTTTGCTCAGCAGCAAGCCTCTGAGTGTATTTTGGGCGATGTAGACGTTGAAACCGACGATGCACTGCAGTGGCAAGCGGTTAAGCGAGTGCAACCGGGCACATTTGATAATGTTGAACATGCGCTTGAATTATCTTTACACCCCGATTTAAGCACCTTTTATGGTTCCTACTTTGCTGCGCCGTTGATGTTTGACTCGCGGTGGGGAACGGGTGAGTTGCTGCAAGTATGGAGTGCAACTGATTTTGACTATCTGCAGCAGAACATTATTGGTCATCTGATGATGAAAAAGAAGTTAAAACAAGAACCGACCTGGTTTGTTGGCGTGTTGGATGATGAAGATAAAATGATCACAGTTAATAATACTGATGGTTCGGTTTGGATAGAAATACCGGGCAAAGTTCAAAGTCATAAACTGGCCGATTCGCTCAATAGTTTTATCAGCGAGCTCAGCACTCGAGTCGCTCCTCCGGTATTGCTGGTGGATGAACCACTGCCGGAAATGGACCATCCTGGGATCTGGCAAAGAATGAAAATCATGTGGCGTAATTTACTTGGTAAATAACCTGCAGCAACACTGATATTAAATGCAAAAAGGTCGATATGCGTACTGTATATCGACCTTTTAAGTTTAACAAGTTAAAGGTGATCCCAAGAAATATTTGAGACAATACGGCAAGGTTCACAGCGGAAGTGGAACATATCTAACAATGGTTCATCTAATAGCCAGTTGTTGCTACCACACTTTGGGCAACAGCGTTGCTTTTCATTTTCCAGGCTTTCACCGCCAACGCGGTACAGGTAGTAATAGGTGGGGATTTTAGTGAGAAACTCGACTCGTCCTCTTAAGTCCCAACCGCGCCTAAAAAGATCACTCTTATGGCTGGTAAGCTCTGCGAGTGCTGCAAACTCAGCTTTAGTCGCTGCCGCCATTTGCAGCTCATCACAAGCCTGCCACTCGGTTTGCCAACGGATCATCCGTTTATGGTCGCCATTGGCTGTTGCTGGAACTTTATAAAGCGGTATGGGCTGCAGTGTGTCACCGTTTCTTAGTGGTGAACACATGTGCACATAACTTGTATAAAGCAGCTGCCAACTTGGAGTGTCTTGACTTGAAACCTCTGAATTAATGTCTTGGCCGATATACTTCTCACGAGGGGCAAGTAATTTAGCACAGGTTAATTCGGTGAGTGCTTGGTTGACCCAAGGACTGTTAAAGCGTTGAGCGAAGCTACTTTTCTCTGGGGTGATTAACCGCACCTTAAACTCACCATCATTAAAAGCGACTGCAAACTCACGACCCAGTATTTGACCATTAGCGCGATACGCTTCTAATAAGCCATTAATGGCTTTTTCTGCCGCGCTAATTGTTGTGTTATCGAAGCATTCGAATCTTAATTCAATTACATGCATTATTGGCTGGCTCCATTTTGCTCAATTGAGGTTGATTCAAGCTGAGCGAGTCGTTTATCCATGCTGAGCAATTGTTTTTTGAGCATAGTAATATTTTTTTCTAATTCGGCAATTTTAAGCTGTTCGGCGTTTGCAAGTTGAGGTTCAAGCTCTGGCGCCTCTTTAGCGCTGTTATTGATTGAGTCTCGGTCTGTTGAAGACATAGTCTTGTACTGCTGCAACCCCTGAATTAGTACCGGCAAAGGCACACTGACACCTAATTTTGTTTTAATTAATGCCAAAGTGGGTGTTCTACCTTCATCGCTGAGTTGTTTTGCGGCACGGAGAACTTGGTCTAGAGGGCTCATCGTTGGCTAAATTCCTTACTGCTTTAGTCTATTTGGTTAATTTTAAAATCGTCATTTTTATATAAGTGCTTATAAGTATTGAGTTTTTATTGTGGTATGAACTTTGCTTGGTTAGTGTTAAGTAACATCAATATTAATGAAGGAAGTTAATGTGAACAATAATCTAATCAGTTTAGCGTTTTTTGGGATGGCAAGCATAGGGTTAAGTGGCTGCATGATCAATGTTGATGATGGTCATTCTAGTTGGGAGAGCAGTGATAAATGGCAACAAACCCAACAAAGCAATAGAGAAAAGTTATCAATGCTGTCGCTTGGAATGTCAAAAGAGCAAGTGATCACATTGATGGGAACTGCCGATTTCAATGAAGCATTTATTGAAGATGGTAAAGAGGTACATGTACTGTTTTATCGAACACAGCGTATGAAAGGCGATGGTAAAACAACAAAAGATGAATGCACTTCTTTGGTAATTAGAGAAAATGCCTTAGTTGGCTGGGGCGATAAAGCTTACACCTTAATCTAATTGTGTATTGAAATGAGGCTTTGATATAGAGGTTTAAATAGCCCTATTTAGGCATCTATGTCAAAGCCTACCTTTAAGGCATTTGAAAAAACATGCAGCGCTACTGCATGGCAGTGCTGAGTTGATGTATCTGATTTTGCTCTATCATGCTCCAGATAGTATTTTGTTAGTGGCCGATTTGAGCAAGTTCTATACCTAAATTGATGACTAAGCAAAATTGATTAATAATTGCACTTTCTCACAAGCTTGTTACATTGGTGTTAAATTAAGTGGTTCAAGGAATGACCCAATGGAAAAACAAGCTATGGAAGCTTGCAAAGCAGTGTATTTAACAGCTGAAGATTTACGAATAGCTGCCTCAATTATCTACAATGCATATCACGATGACCCATTTTTAATTGATGCACTACATTGTGACGATACATTGCAATATGAACAAAAATTGCGTGGAGCAATACGAGAAGAGCTCAATGAGCTTTGGCAGCAAGAGCAGGGATTAATTGGGCTGTTTTTAGGTAAGCGATTAGTGGGTGTGGCCTGTATCGCGACTCAACAAGTTCCGCTGGGTGAAGCTCGATATTGGCATTGGCGTATGAAAATGCTAATTAGTGCAGGCTGGAAATCAACCCAAGCCTGGATGAAAAAAGAGCATCAGATTATTGAGAGTTTACCAAGCAACCATTTCGCGATATTACAATTCATTGCAATTTCAACCAATGAGCAAGGTAAGGGTTACGGTAGCGAGCTGGTCAAAACAGTATTAAGCTGGTGTGATGAGCAACCTGATCTCGATGGTGTTGGTGTTTTTGTAAGTGATCCGCTCCACCGCGTTTTATTTTCAACTCAAGGCTTCGATAAACTAGAGGAGTTAGCGATTGGAAGCGTGACAGGTGAGTTAATGCTTTATCGAGGCCGACAAAATGGCTAAACGCTTCAAAAGTTTTGCTCAATTTTATCCGTTTTATCTCTCGCAGCATCAAAACTTAACATGCCGAGTACTCCATTATGCTGGGAGCCTGTTGATTATTGTTGTGGCGATTTTCATTCTCTTAACTCAGCAATGGCTGATGCTTTGGTGGTTGCCTGTTATAGGGTACAGCTTTGCTTGGGTTGGGCATTTTATATTTGAGAAAAATAAACCAGCAACATTTCAGTATCCTGTTTATAGTCTAATGGCTGACTGGGTTATGTTATTCCGCGCAATTTTTAGGAAAAATTATCGAGAGTGAATCAAGGCTGTAAAATTTACTAGTGACTTAGATTTTTAGTCATTTTGGTCAATGGCCCGATTTAATGTAAGAGATCTCTTACAATTTCGTGAGATATTAGGGTGGCAATTTACATTTTTTTAGCTTTTTTTTACTCTTTTGTAATTTAAACAATGATTTAGCTGCTCTGGTTGAGTGTTGGTAATGTGAGTTCTTGTTGCGAAAATGTTTTGCTTGCAGGTTTTTATTGGATTTTAACCTATTATTACATTGTGCAAGGAGCATGGTGGAATGGATTCACAGATCAGGATGATCTAAAGAGTGACGAAGGATTCGCACTCAACATGGATAGGGCAAGGACGAGGCTTTCAAGGATTGATTGCCAGAGCGACCAAGGAGTGGGTAGGCTTTCCAGGATGGATAGCTAAACTACCTAGTTTACCTAGGGATAGTTTTGAACGGACTCTCAAGGATGATATTGGACACGCTTAGGATGAGCAAGCTTGGTATATGGATTACTGAGTTACAAGGACGAGTGTCGAAAGATACAAGGAAAAAGGATACAAGGATTGTGCAGGGAGCAAAGTTACGCATGGATGGTGCAAGGAGCATAAAATAGCAGGATGAGCTTACAAAGAAACAGCAAAAGCGCGTTCCCGAGAGGGGCGCGCTTTTTCTCTGTGTTTTAATAAAATACTAGCTATGGTTTACCGTTAGCATCAACGCACCATAATGCGTTTACTTACAGCCACCAGAGTTGCATTTACTTTTTGCTCGTCCGCCACAGCCACCCCCGACTGAACCTTTAGACTCTGGAGCATCATGCCATTCAGGTTCTGGAAAAATAGGCCATTGTACTTTTTTGATTTTTTTACCGTGCATCCATAAGTTGCCCCGGTACTGATTAATACCGTCGGTGCTGAATTCAAACAAATATTTCACTTTCCAGGTAAACCCAGTACTACCGCCTAAACTTGGTTTTGCTGTTTCTTGAGCGATAGCAAGTAGTTGTACTTTCTGTTTTTGGCATTCTTTAGTTGCGAAAATACGGCTCATTTCAGCCATTTGTCGTAACTGCCAGAAAAAGGCGGCAATCACCACAACAGCAACTATGAGTAAAAAATCTGTCATCATGCTTTCATTACCTTGAATAAACCGCCAATAGCGGCAGCGAGTTTATCGCTTCGATTAGGGTTTCGCAATTGAGTGAGCAGTTGAGTGCGAATAAATGGAATTGCTACAATATCAGCAAAGATCTGGTTAAAGAAGTGTTGTTCTTGTTTTGCAAGGCCTTCTAGATAGATATTTAGCGTTGTTTCGTCTTTTAATGCTGTCCAATTTCTAGCTGCAATAGTAATTAACATGTCAGCTGTTAATGCATCATTGGCTGCAAGGTGCGCAATGGCTTGTTGGCTTTGCTCTGGCTTAGAGGCTAACGCTCTTAGCAGGTAGGCTTGGTTGTCAGTCGAAGCGCCCTTAAACTTTGCAAGAAGAACATCGGCTAAGTTATTATCAATCGTCATATGCTCTAGGCACTGGCACATGGCAATTTGCACTTCAGTGGCAGCGCGCTCAAAACTGTTATTGATATGGATTTGGTGATCCAATTCTTTTGCCCTAACGCAAATATCTGCAATACCTTGCATACCGATATTTTGCCAGTTTTCTGGCGCACATTGCCCAGATAAATACTGATAAGCAAATTCATATTGGCTAGAGGCTTTTTCACCAAGTTGCTTACGCACTAATGCGTTAAATACAGCCAATTTTTCTTGTGTTGGCTTAAAATTAAACGGGTGGTTTGCCAGTTGTTCTTGCTGTTGTTCTGTCAGTGGTTGGGTTGGATCCCTGCCTAATGCTTCGATGATCATTTTGATAAATTGCAGGCGAGGAGCGGGTGAAAGTAAACCGCGCTCATCGAGGGCTAATTTGATAAACCAAATGTAATGTTGCTGGCTTGCATCCCAAAATACAATAGCAAACTGAGCATGGCCTTGAATGGGGGATGGGTACGGAGTCAGCAACTCTTCAATCTGGTGAAAAGCCATCATATCGATATGTTGTACTCTACGGCCCATATCATAAACTTGGAATTGGGTTTTAGCTGTTTTAAGAAATTGGCTAAGGGTCGTTATTTCAGTCATATCGTTATCAAGTCAGTTTTAATTAGCGCACATTATAGGGATAACTGAGGCTAGATGGTATGATCGGAAGCGAAATATCATTTAGTAATTTAAAATTATTTTTGGGCCGCAGCGTGTTGAACTTAAGGCGCGTGGGTTGATGCTAAATTACGTGTGACGATTTTTGCAATCAAGTCGTATTCCGTTTAACTCCAGCATCATCTATCTCGACACTCTTGACCTGTTTGCAACTATGACGATTAAAATGAATTGACTCTTCGGGGTTTTTCTTTTGAAGTTTAAGTCTAGGTGATATTGAATATTTCAGCATTAGGAGCATGAATTTGTTAACCCAATTGACTCGAAAGAAGCTAATTAACTTACAAGATGAACTCGTTCGTACACAACTATGGAGCGATATTGCACCTTCGCAAAGTGCATTGCAAAGCCGTGCTCCATTTGCTTGCGATACATTGCGGTTTGAGCAGTGGTTACAATTTATTTTTATCCCTAAAATGCATTATTTACTGGATAACAGCATCGCGTTACCCACGGCAATCGCTGTTGCCCCTATGGCGGAGCAAGTATGGGCGGATACGCCTAAATTTTGTTGTATTACCAATATTCTCAAAGAATTAGACGAGCTATTAAGTGAAACAAAGTAAACCAGAATTAACTCCAATTGATGATGCTTTCCCTGCATCAGAACCAACAGAGCTTGACGCGTTAGCGCTTGAAGATGAGCCTGCACCGCATATCGAAATTCTTTTTGAAGATGATGATATTGTTGCTATTCACAAACCCGCGGGCTTATTAGTGCACCGTAGCTATTTAGCACGACGAGAACGCTTTTTTGCGATGCAATTGACTCGAGACAAAGTCGGGTGTCACGTATTTCCTGTGCATCGCTTAGATCGACCTACATCGGGTATTTTACTGTTTGCTAAAAGTAGTGAGATGGCCAATGCACTGTGTGAACAATTTGCCGAACACACTATCGAAAAACATTACTTGGCTATTGTGCGCGGCAATATGCATGAAGGGGCGACATTAGATTACTCGCTAAAAGTTGAATTAGATGATTTAGGTGATAAAGACGTTGATCCAGATAAAGCGGCACAACATGCTGTGACCACCTATCAACCACTTTTAAACAGTGAGATCCCATTTACTTCAGGCCGTTACCCAACGAGTCGTTATGCTTTGGTGCATCTTTCACCTCATACCGGCCGTAAACATCAATTACGTCGGCATATGGCGCATTTACGTCACCCAATTCTAGGTGACACAACACATGGTGATGGTAAGCAAAATAAGTTTTTTAGAACGCACTTTGAAGTGAATAGATTATGGTTAATTGCCAAAAAGCTGAGTTTTAATCACCCGAGAACCGGCGAGCGAGTCAATATCGAAACCGAATTGGAACAGGAATGGCTCGATCTGTTTACTGGCTTAGGCTGGGAAGATGCGGCATTGTCAAATATTAACAATGCCGTGCAAATAGCCGTAAATTAAGGTTTTGTTTTAACATCTTCTTTTGGTGCAATTAATGATACTTGTGAACTACTGTGCAAATCTTGCGAATGTTTCAAGCTCAGTACAGTATGGAAGTAGCACATTCTTCTAATGTGCGCTGCACGGTTAAGGTGTTTACGGTGTTTCAGTCTGCAAGAGTGTTTCATGACTTCCTCGTACACATTCACTTTTAATTGCTGCGAAGCTTGCAGCAACGTTCATCGATAAAGTATGTTAAGGGTATAACTAAATAGCTTGTAGGCGAAGTAAAACATGAAAAAAGTTAATCTAGTTTTTGGAACGGTGTACGGTGGGGCGCAGTATGTCGCTGAAACAATGCAGCAGTTGTTAGCGAACTCAGGTTATGACGTTGTTTTATATTCAAGCGACGAACTTGTAGACTTTGTTCCGCCGCAAGATGAACTTTTATTGATGATATGCTCAACAACAGGGCAAGGCGATCTGCCTGATGATATTCTGCCGTGGTTTTTAATGATGCAGTCAACCGCCCCTTACCTACCAGAACTAGCTTTTGGAATTATTGGCTTAGGGGATTCAAGCTATGAAACATACTGTGGGGCGGCAGAGCAACTCGTCGCGCTTTTTGAAGATCTAGGGGCCAAGCAGGTTGGCGAGTTTTTAAAAATTGATGCTGGCGAAACCATGGAGCCTGAGGTCGCAGCGGAAGCTTGGCTTCCGAGCTGGTGTGAGCGTATCAATAACCTTTAACCCTTCATTAATTAAGAGGCCAAATTAGGTGAAATTTGGCTTTTTATTACAACTCATAACTCAGATAATCATCACAAATTTGCCATAATGCTCTCGCCATTTAGGTTTGTCTTGCTCTACTCTCCCTTATGAAACTTGTATTAAAATTAGTCGCTTTGTTCATGGTAATCATTTTTGCGTTTACGTAACGTTTAGTGGGTTAGCATTATTTATACACTAAAAATAACGCTGTAATAATGGTAAATTTTACGGCAATTATCAAAATTGCCTTTGCTTATCATGGTACTTATGCTGACTCAATTTAAGCAATCACAAGCAAATGTTTACCTGATAATTCTGACCGCGAGAGGGCATATGGAACGAAAAGTATTGATTATTGATTGTGCTGATGCGCCTGGACTCATCACTAAGATCACCGCAGCATGTTTTGAACACGGCCTCAATATTATTAAAAACAGTGAGTTTGTTGATAATGCCCAAGGGCGTTTTTTTATGCGTACCGAGCTTGAAGGCGTTTTTGATTCAGCCAATTTATTAGCACAATTGCAACGTGTACTACCAGCAATAAATCATACTAAATTAGTCGATGTGGGCAAGAAAAGAATCGTGGTAATGGTGACGAAAGAAGCCCATTGCATTGGCGATTTGTTGCTAAAGTCATATTCTGGTGCACTAGACGCTGAAATTGTGGCAGTGGTTGGTAATTACGACTTATTGGCGCCACTGACTGATAAATTTGATGTGCCGTTTCACTTTATTAGCCATCAAGATATGAATCGTGTTGAACATGAGCAGGCAATGTTAGCTGTAATTAATAGCTATACCCCTGATTACATAGTACTTGCTAAGTTTATGCGAGTTTTAACCCCTGAGTTTGTTAGCCAATATCCCAATAGAATAATTAACATTCATCATTCATTTCTACCAGCTTTTATTGGGGCGTCACCTTATCGGCAGGCGTGGGAAAGAGGAGTCAAAATTATTGGGGCTACGGCTCACTTTGTCACTAATTCATTAGATGAGGGCCCGATAATTAAGCAAGATGTTATTCCGGTTGACCATAGCTATAGTGTCGAGGCGCTGTCTAAATGTGGCCGCGATGTTGAAAGAAGTGTTTTAAGTAAAGCATTACAACTAGTGATTAATGAAGATGTGGTGGTATATGGCAATAAGACTGTTGTGTTCTAGCGGTTTTATCTAGTTGCTTAAGTCATGTAATGAACGCTATTTTGACGCCATTAAAATTCCGCTGGAAAGTGGTTTTTAATGGCGCCAGAAAAGAGATTAATCAACGATACGTAATAGTTCGTTAATACCTACTTTACCGCGTGTTTTAGCGTCGACTTTTTTAACAATAATGGCCGCGTACAAGCTATATGTACCACATTTAGATGGTAAATTGCCCGACACAACAACAGAGCCAGCAGGAACTCGACCGTAATGGACTTCGCCTGTTTCACGGTCAAAAATACGTGTGCTTTGACCAATGTAAACTCCCATTGAGATCACGCTGCCTTCTTCAACCACTACGCCTTCAACAATTTCTGAACGCGCACCGATGAAGCAATTATCTTCAATAATGGTAGGGCCAGCTTGTAAGGGTTCCAGTACGCCACCAATACCTACGCCGCCCGATAAATGCACATTTTTACCTATTTGGGCACAAGAACCTACAGTGGCCCAAGTATCAACCATTGAGCCTTCATCGACATAAGCGCCAAGGTTAACGTAAGAAGGCATCAATACGGTATTTTTACCGATAAATGAACCTTTACGAACTGCTGCCGGAGGCACTACGCGAATGGCTTCTTTTCTAAACCGAGCTTCATCATAGTCGGCAAACTTCATAGGAACTTTATCAAAGTACTTTGTTTCGCCGCCGTCTATAAGGCCGTTATCAAAGATGCGGAAAGAAAGTAGCACGGCTTTTTTTAGCCATTGGTGTACATGCCATTCGCCGTTAATTTTCTCGGCAACTCTAGCTTCACCTGAATCGAGCATCGCAATGACTTTTTCTACATCAGTACGAACACTTGCTTCTACAGATGAAGGGGTTATTTCAGCGCGAGCTTCAAAAGCCGCCTCTATTCGTTGGCGTAAAGCCTCCATTAACTTCTCCCGGTTTTATTGTTTAATTTAATCGTTAAAGTGCACTTGTTAGTGCTTCTCGTAATTTTTCTTGTTCAGCTTCATCTAACTGCTCGCCTTCGGCGTTTTGCAGTAAGAAGAAATCTTCAGCTCTTTCACCTATGGTGGTGATTTTTGCTGCCAGTAGCCGAATTTGGCAGCGATATAATACTTCACCAATTCTTGCTAGTAGCCCCGGTGAATCTAATGCGATCAATTCCATCATACTGGTGCCGTGGCGGCGGGTAGGGGGGAAACTGACTTGGGTCGCGACTTTAAATGGCTTCATTCTTCTAGAAAGGTTTCTAAATTTGGGAAGCTTTGGTGAATCGTTGCTTAAGGCTTTGATTAACGTTTTTTTAATGCCCTGGATCCGCGAAAGTTGCGAAACCGGTTTGCCATCTTGTTCTAAAATGACAAAAGAGTCTAGTGCATATTTGTCTTTCGAGATCATAATGGTTGCGTCGTGAACATTAATATTCTTATTATCTAAAATTGCCATAACCGTGGCGAACAATTTAGGCTTGTCTTTGCCATATACAAAGAGTTCCGTACCGCCACGAGTCATGTGTTTAGAGATAAGAACTAGCAATGCATCATCGTTTTTATGTTTGATTATCGATTCAGCATGCCATGCAATTTGATTGGGTTGATGACGCAGAAAATAGTCTGCTTTAAAGCGTTGCCATAATGTGTCTAGGTCTTTCTCTTTAATACCACGACGTAATAGATCTTTTTTGACCTTAGCTTGGTGTTCACGCACCCGAGCCCTAATATCGACGGGTTTCTCTTTCCCCCGTGCTAATACCCGCTGGGTTGCAAAATACAGGTCGCGTAAAAGCGATCCCTTCCAACTATTCCAGGTTTTTTCGTTGGTGGCGCAAATATCAGCTACAGTGAGGCAGTAAAGATAACTGAGGTGTACTGCATCGCGCACTTTAGTGGCAAAATCACTGACAACATCAGGGTCGGAAATATCACGCTTTTGTGCTGTGACAGACATTATTAAGTGGCTCTCAACTAACCAGCTCACTAAGCGTCCGTCATGGTCGCTCATACCGTGTAACTTACAAAATTCGAGTGCATCGACTGCGCCGAGCTTACTATGATCGCCACCGCGACCTTTACCGATATCATGAAATATCGCGGCTAACACCAGTAAACATTTTTTAGGAAGTTGATTGATCAGTACTGAACCTAGCGGGAACTCTTCTTTTTGCTCTTGCTGAGAAAATCTATCGATATTAAGCAGTAACCTATGTGTGTGTTCATCAACGGTGTAAGCATGGAACAAATCAAATTGCATCTGTCCTTCAATATTTCGCCAAGCAGGTAAATAGGCAGACAAAATACCATGCTTATGCATCAGCGATAGCGACACAATACCACGTGGGTGCTGTATTATTTCAATAAATAGCTCACGACAGCGCTCATTAAACATTAATGCTTGTTTTTGAGTTCGTCTTGCCTGCCTAAGGCTACGTAATGTGACGGCATAGATGTCTTGTATATTAGAGTTTTTGGCGACACATAAAAATAACTGCAAAATATTTTCTGGGGTGTCGAATAAATCAGGCTGTAGGCTTTCTATAAACTTGCCACGTCGTTGAAATAGGTTATTGATTGGCACGACTTCGAGTGCCTTTATATGGCCTAATGTGGCACGCTTAAATAGCTGTAGTAACATTTGGTTTAACTCCATTACCCGCCTTACAGTGCGGTAATAGCGCTTCATTAATTGTTCTACAGCCAGCTGGGTTTTGTCTTCATAGCCCATTAAGTCAGCTACTTGACGCTGTAAGTCAAATAGCAACCTGTTCTCATCTCGGCCTGAAATTAAATGTAAACAGCAGCGTAATTGCCATAAAAAGTCTTGGCACTCTAGTAACTCATTTAACTCGTGAGGCTCTAAAAACTCATGTACAACAAGATCTTCTAATTTATCGGCATTAAAATGACGCATTGCAACCCAAGCAATGGTTTGAATGTCACGTAGCCCACCAGGACAGCTTTTTAAATTGGGTTCTAAATCAAATGCGTTTGCTTTGGTATGGCGGGCAGTTTGCTCATCGCGCTTAGCAACATAGAAATCGCTGCTAGGCCAAAAGTCGTCTTCACGAATCGCGCTATAAAGCATATTGAACAAAGATTGCGGGCCACACAAGTGACGAGATTCAAGTAAGTTAGTTGCAATAGTAATATCGGCACTGCCTTGCGCAATGGTCTCGTTGATGCTGCGTACACTGTGACCGACTTCTAACCCTGCATCCCAAATGAAGGCAATAAATGAACTTAAGGCTTGCTCAGCGGCTGGTGTTAGCTCTCCTTCAGTTAAAAACAGAATATCAACATCAGAGTGTGGGTGGAGTTCGCCCCGCCCGTAACCCCCTACTGCAATTAACGCGATAGCAAACTGTTGTAAGCCATGTTTCTGCCACTGAATTTGCAATAATGCATCGACATGTAAACATCGTTCATTGACGATGGCACGAATATCAGAATTATCACTAAAAGATTCGAGCAGTGTGTTGTTTAAGTCAATGAGAACACTTTTGGCTGTCTGGGCACTATTCATTATTATTTTCTTTAATGCATTTATAAGGTCAGTGTAAATTGATTATCTATGCAAAAAATCCAAATTTGAAGCGCTTTGTGACTATAAATTATATCAATATGAAAAACAGCGTTGAACGAGAATGATTTAACTTGAAAAATAGGGGGGACAAAGGGAGCAGGGCGATTGTTTAGTAATGTGTAATGCAGTGATATTTTTAAGTTTATGATTTGTTTGATGATGCTTACAACGTGATAAAATGGGCATGAAGACTCATGCCCATTTTCAAGTATATTAATGATTGATAATGCGCGGAAGATCTTTTTCTTCTTGGCGTAAGGTCAATACTTCAACACCTGTTTTGGTCACTAAGAGTGTATGTTCCCATTGCGCTGAATTTTTACCGTCAGAAGTGGTTACTGTCCAGTTGTCGTTTTTATCTAAAATACCGGTGTGGCGGCCTGCGTTGATCATTGGTTCAATCGTAAAACACATACCAGGGCGAAGAACTGTTTTGTCATTATTCTTATAATGCATCACTTGTGGCTCTTCGTGGAACACTGCACCAATACCATGGCCACAGTAATCGGTCACAATGCTGTACTTCTCTAGTCCTGTCTTTTTAGACTTAATGAACTTTTCAATTAGCGTCCCAATTTCGCCTAGCTTCATTCCCGGACGAACTTTTTTAATGCTGGCATATAAGCTTTCTTGAGCGATACGACAAAGGCGTGCATTTTTAGGGCTGACATCGCCAATTAAAAACATCTTTGACGTGTCACCATGGTAACCATCAACAATCACTGTGACGTCGATATTAACAATATCACCATCAACTAATGGTTTATCATTCGGAATGCCGTGACAAATGACGTCGTTGACCGATGTACAAATTGATTTAGGGAAGCCATGGTAGTCAAGAGGTGCCGAAATTGCACCATTGTCTTCGGTAAATTTTGCACAAATATCGTTGAGCTCATTAGTGGTGACGCCAGCAGTAACGTGCGGTGCGATCATTTCAAGAACTTGGGCTGCTAGTTTCCCCGCGGCGCGCATTTTCTCAATTTCTTCAGGTGTCTTAATTACTATACTCATTCAAATGTCTCTTTAATGTCTTTAATTTGTCGTCTTGCATTAGCGGTATTATGCCCTAAAAACGACGTAAATATTTGTGTTTTTTTTTCAATTATGGTATAAAGCGCGCCGTTATGTTTCACTCTTGGCAGTTCCCTATATGGTGACTGATTGGAGTCAAGCAAGCCGCCATTATACATGGCTAACGATAAATACTAAATCACACACATATCGACACGTTCTTCGGGGTGCCCTTTTATAGGGTCGAAGATATGGGATATGTGGAGGTCTAACCCCTAAAAATATTTAAGGTAAATAAAATGACTACAGTTTCAATGCGCGACATGCTACAAGCCGGTGTTCACTTCGGTCACCAAACTCGTTACTGGAACCCAAAAATGAAACCATACATTTTTGGTGCTCGTAACGGTGTTCATATCATTAACTTAGAGCACACTGTGCCTATGTTCAATGAAGCATTAGCGTTCATCAGCAACATCGCTTCTAAGAAAGGTAAGGTTCTTTTCGTTGGTACTAAACGTGCTGCAAGCGAAGCAATCAAAGAGTCTGCTATTTCTTGTGACCAGTTCTACGTAGATCACCGTTGGTTAGGTGGTATGTTGACTAACTGGAAAACAGTTCGTCAATCAATTAAGCGTCTTAAAGATCTTGAAAGCCAGTCAGTTGACGGTACTTTCGACAAGCTTACTAAGAAAGAAGCGCTTATGCGTACACGTGAACTTGAGAAACTAGAAAAATCTCTTGGTGGTATCAAAAACATGGCTGGTCTTCCAGACGTGATTTTTGTAATCGGTGCTGATCACGAGCACATCGCAATTAAAGAAGCTAACAACCTAGGTATCCCTGTTGTTGCTGTTGTTGATACAAACTCTTCTCCAGACGGTATCAACTACATCATTCCTGGTAATGATGATGCTATGCGTTCTATCCGTTTATACGCTGAGTCTGTTGCTGCTGCTGCTAAATCTGGTCGTAACCAAGACCTAGCTGTGCAAGCTGAGCAAGACGGTTTCGTAGAAGCTGAATAATAGGGTTGATGATTTTCATCCCCCTTATTAACCAAGGTACTTGATTGGTAAACAGGGGCCTAAAATAGGCCCCTGTTTTATATCTATTGAATTTGAAGAATTATCTGTAGAGGATTTAACCATGGCAATTACTGCTGCCCAAGTTAAAGAACTTCGTGACCGCACTGGCGCTGGCATGATGGACTGTAAGAAAGCTTTGACCGAAACTAACGGTGACATCGAGCTTGCAATTGACAACATGCGTAAGAGCGGTGCTGCAAAAGCGGCTAAAAAAGCGGGTAATATCGCTGCTGAAGGCGCAATCCTTATTAAGAATGGCGAAGGTTTCGCTGCTCTATTAGAAGTTAACTGCCAAACTGATTTCGTTGCAAAAGATGCTAACTTCTTAGCGTTTGCAAACTCAGTACTTGACGTTGCATCAGCATCTAAAGTAACTATTGAAGATCTTAAAGCACAGTTTGAAGAAACTCGTGTTGCTCTAGTTGCTAAAATTGGTGAAAACATCAACGTTCGTCGCGTTGAGTACATCAATGGTGCAAATCTAGCTCAGTACCGTCACGGTGAGCGTATCGGTGTTGTTGTTGCTGGTGAAGCTGACGAAGAAACTCTTAAGCACGTTGCTATGCACGTTGCTGCTTCTAAGCCTGAATTTGTTAACCCTGAAGATGTTCCTGCTGATCTTGTTGCAAAAGAAGAAGCACTTCAGATCGAAATCGCTATGAACGAAGGCAAGCCTGAAGAGATTGCTAAGAAAATGGTTCTAGGTCGTATGAAGAAGTTTACTGGTGAGATCTCTCTTACTGGCCAAGCTTACATCATGGAACCAAAGAAAACTGTTGGTGCTGTTCTTAAAGAGAAAGGCGCTTCAGTTTCAAGCTTCATTCGTTTAGAAGTTGGCGAAGGTATCGCGAAGAAAGAAGAAGATTTTGCTGCTGAAGTAGCTGCACAAATCGCTGCTACTAAAGGTTAATCCTTTTTGCTAGCTAAACTAAGACCGTAGCAATTGCTGCGGTCTTATTGTATTGACTGAAATAACTTTATGCCGCTGAGCATCAATAATGCACTGTGAAGTTATTTAAGTATACAATTCCCTAAAGCCATTATCAGGACTAATAAATATGAGTACCAATCCTAAACCTGCATATCGCCGTATTCTTTTAAAATTAAGTGGTGAAGCCTTGATGGGTGAAGAAGGCTTCGGCATCGACGCTAAAGTACTTGACCGTATGGGACAGGAAATAAAAGAACTTGTTGAATTAGGTATTCAAGTTGGTGTTGTCATTGGTGGTGGTAATTTATTCCGTGGTGAAGGCCTTGCACAAGCTGGCATGAATCGCGTAGTTGGCGATCATATGGGAATGCTTGCCACTGTGATGAATGGTCTAGCAATGAGAGACTCATTGCACCGTGCTTATGTTAATGCACGTTTAATGTCTGCAATACCGCTTAAGGGTGTATGTGACGATTACAATTGGGCTGAAGCGATTAGTTTATTAAAAACAGGCCGAGTTGTTATTTTTGCCGCAGGTACAGGCAACCCTTTCTGTACAACTGATTCTGCAGCATGTTTACGTGGCATTGAAATTGAAGCCGAAGTGGTTCTTAAAGGGACCAAGGTTGACGGTGTTTACTCTGACGATCCAGTGAAGAACCCTGAAGCTGTAAAGTACGATACAATGACGTACAACGAAGTGCTAGATAAAGAATTAAAAGTAATGGACTTGGCTGCATTCACCTTAGCCCGAGACCACAACATGCCAATACTTGTGTTCAATATGAATGAGCCAGGTGCTCTGCGCCGCGTTATCATGGGCGAGCAAGAAGGTACATTAATTAACGCGGGTTAATTAACATTGGGATGATCTGTACAGATTATGGATTGTCATCAAATGATAAATGTGGTGACTTCACTTTAATATTTGTGGTGGAGTACATTAATGGCTACTGTAGCGGTTTAAGTCATACAGATAAATCGCATAGTCGTTTGGTGGGTTTAGTAAATGAATTTGCTAAACCCTCTACCAACATGATTGAATATAGAGTTTAGGTTTAACAGATAACTATCTCCTAGTGACCTTAAAGGACGAATAACGTGATAAACGAAATTAAGAATGATGCGAAAACTCGCATGGGTAAATGTGTTGAGTCGACCAAGATTCAAATGGCTAAAGTACGTACTGGTCGAGCTCACCCGAGCTTATTAGATACCATCAAAGTACCTTACTACGGTTCACTTACACCGTTGAAGCAAGTTGCAAGTGTATCTATTGGTGATGCTCGCACATTAAATGTATCAGTATTTGACCGTACAATGATTGCTGCTGTAGAGAAAGCAATTATGAGCTCAGATCTTGGCTTGAACCCAATGTCAGCTGGTGCGACTATCCGCATTCCGCTTCCTGCATTGACTGAAGAGCGCCGTAAAGACCTTATTAAGGTTGTTCGTGCAGAAGCTGAGAACAGCCGTATTGCTGTTCGTAATGTTCGCCGCGACGCAAACTCTGATGTTAAAGCATTAGAGAAAGAGAAAGAATGCACAGAAGATGACGTGCGCCGTACAGAAGATGAAGTGCAGAAATTTACTGATGCACATATCAAGCAAGTCGATGAAATCTTAGCGGCAAAAGAAAAGGAATTGATGGAGTTCTAATATTAGAAGCTATCATGGTTTATAGCGCTTTTTTGCAACCTCAGGTATGTTATGGCTCACGCCTTAGGCCAAAAGCTTAATGGGTGGTCGAATATTGAGCGTGAAAAGCTAACAGGCTATAGAGTTCAGACGCCGTGTAGAGGTATACTACGCGGCGTTTGTATATTTAAAGGATTGTAATAGATGTCAATCGATTCTCAATCTGACACAGATTTGTTAGAGATTTTGCCGGACAAGTTAGCTGTGTTGGTAAAACAATCGATACCTAAACATGTTGCAATTATTATGGATGGCAACGGGCGTTGGGCACAAGCACAAGGCAAGCCTCGAGTCGTTGGTCATAAGGCCGGTGTTAAGGCGGTTAGGCGTGCGGTCAGTTCAGCTCGAAGCTTAGGTGTTGAATCATTAACGTTGTTTGCTTTTTCCAGCGAAAACTGGCGTCGACCTGATAAAGAAGTCAGCTTGTTAATGAGTTTGTTTTTCACCGTATTAACTAGAGAAATAAAGTTACTCGATAAAAACGGTGTGCGACTGAATATTATCGGTGATACTAGCCGATTCTCGACTCGCCTACAGAAACAGATTGTTACAGCTCAAGAGCAGACGGCAGGAAATAAAGACTTAGTGCTTAATATTGCGGCTAACTATGGTGGCCGTTGGGATATTATGCAGGCGGCCAAAAAATTGGCTGTGAAAGTTGAATCTGGCCTGATGAGTAGCGAAGAGGTCACTGAGGAAGCATTAAATGAGCAGCTTTGCATGCATGGGCAAGCAGAAGTCGATTTGATGATCCGTACTGGTGGTGATTATCGCATTAGCAACTTTGTCCTTTGGCAAGCTGCATATGCAGAGCTAGTCTTTACTGAAATGTTATGGCCTGATTTTGACGAGGATGCTTTTAAAGATGCCATTGTTAAATTTTCTAGCCGCCAGCGCCGTTTCGGTTTGACGGGTACTCAAATTGATACCATCAGCGCTTTGTAAAAATTTTAAGAGGGCAGTTTCTTGCTAAAACAACGAATAATAACAGCAATATGGTTAATCCCTTTAGTGTTTGGTGCCATTTTTGGCCTACCAACTGAGTATTTTTCTTGGGCACTGTTGGGCGTATTTCTTATCGCGGGTAAAGAGTGGGGGCGGATCATTGATAGTCAGTGTGAAATGACACAATGGAGCTTCACTATTACTATTGGCGTGCTGCTGATCGCGCTTAACCTTTTCGTACCAGCGGACGAAATTTGGCTTCGAGGTATGATGCATCCGATTTTTCTCGGAGTGATTGCCATGGGAGGGATTTGGTGGTTAATTTCTTTCTTTATGGTTATTACATACCCTAAAAGTGCTGGCTTTTGGCAGAAAAGTCATATGCTGAAATCAATGTTTGGTCAGCTTACATTAATTCCGTGTTTTGTTTCCCTCCTGTCTCTTAAAGCACTGAGCAGCGATGCGGCGCCTTATTTTGGTGGTACGCTAGTTTTTTTAGTTATGTTAGTGGTTTGGGCTACTGACTCTGGAGCCTATTTTGCTGGTAAATCTTTTGGTAAGCACAAGCTCATGCCGAACGTTAGCCCTGCTAAAACCGTTGAAGGCTTGATCGGTGGTTTGCTTGCCTCAATGTTGATTGTTGCAGGTGTTATGTATTTCTCTCCAGAGCAAGAGTTAGGTTTATTGATTGCAGTGACATTATTTACTGCGCTGGCTTCTGCAGTTGGTGACTTGTCTGAAAGCATGTTTAAACGGGTTGCCAACATTAAAGATTCGGGCACCATTTTACCGGGACATGGTGGAATATTGGATCGTATCGATAGTCTTACTGCTGCACTTCCGGTCTTTACCTTAATTTATATAGCTTTTTGGATGTAACTATATGCAAAAAATGGTGATTTTAGGTGCTACAGGCTCTATAGGTAGTAGTACTCTTAGCGTGGTAGCCTGTAATCCTGAGCAGTTTAGTGTGTTCGCATTGGTGGCAAATACTAATGTAAATAAAATGCTTGAGATCTGTATTGAACATCGTCCTAAAGTCGCTCATATGGTTGACGAAAAAGCCGCAGCAGAGCTGAAAAAACAGCTTCCAAGCCATTTAGGGATTGAGGTATCAACCGGTGAAGATGAGCTGTTATCACTAGTGAGTCACGCTGACGTTGATAGTGTTATGGCTGCCATTGTCGGTGCTGCCGGACTGCCGTCAACTTTGGCGGCGATTAAAGCCGGTAAGCGCGTGTTGCTGGCCAATAAAGAGTCGTTAGTGATGTCAGGTCAGCTCTTTATCGAGGCGATGCAAGCCTCGGGTGCAGAAGTGCTCCCAGTTGATAGTGAACATAATGCAATATTTCAGTGTTTAGCTGAACGCACACAGCTTGAAATTGGGCGTTGTGACCTAGCTCAAGCGGGTGTGTCGCACATTTTACTCACGGGCTCTGGTGGGCCTTTTTTAACTTCTGAGCTATCGTCGCTTTCCTCAATGACACCTGCACAAGCTTGTAAGCATCCAAACTGGTCAATGGGGCGAAAAATTTCTGTTGATTCAGCCAGCATGATGAATAAGGGCTTAGAGTACATTGAAGCGCGTTGGTTGTTTAATGCTCGCCCTGAACAATTAAAAGTGGTTATTCACCCGCAAAGTTTAATTCACTCAATGGTTCAGTATCGTGATGGGTCAGTTATCGCCCAAATGGGCAACCCAGATATGCGCACCCCAATTGCGCATTGTATGTCATTTCCAGAAAGAATTAGCTCAGGAGTTGAACCTTTAGACTTTTTCAAAGTCGGACAGTTAAGCTTCTTAGAACCTGATTTTGATCGTTTTCCATGTTTGGCCTTAGCGATTGAAGCTTGTAAGCAGGGTCAGGAATCGACAACTGTGTTAAATGCAGCCAATGAAGTGTCAGTGGAAGCATTTTTAAATGGCAAAATTCGCTTTACCGATATAGCGATTATTAATGAACAGAGCTTTAGGCATGTAGTTGCAGAACCATTAACCAATATTGACGATATTATGGCGTTAGATATTCAGGCTCGTCGATATGCATTAGAAGCGGTTAGTAAGCTCAATTAGTTCAGAGGAAGTGAATGATAGATTTTTTTTGGAACCTAGGTTCTTTTTTAGTTGCGTTAGGTATTTTAATTGCCGCACATGAATATGGTCATTTTTGGGTGGCGAGAAAGTGTGGCGTTAAAGTTGAACGTTTCTCAATTGGTTTTGGCAAAGCGATTTGGCGCCGTACAGGAAAAGACGGTACCGAATATGTATTAGCCATGATCCCCCTAGGTGGCTACGTTAAAATGCTCGATGAGCGTGTCGAAGACGTACCCGAAGCATTAAAGTCACAAGCGTTTAATCGCAAAAATGTCTGGCAGCGTATTGCGATTGTAAGTGCGGGCCCTATCGCCAACTTCTTATTTGCAATCGTCGCACTTTATGCAATGTATTTAATTGGTGTGCCGGCAATTAAACCGGTTATTGACTCAACGATAGCAGGTACTCCTGCTGCACAAATTGTGGTAAAAGAGCCGCTACAGGTTATCTCGGTTGGTAGTCAAAAAGTAAAAGATTGGGAAGAGGTTAATCTGGCTTTAGCTGGGCATATTGGTAACCAGCAAGTTGATATTGCCGTGGCACCATTAAGTCGTCTTGATGGCGATACTGCCACGCAGCAGTACACATTAAATACCCAGAATTGGAACTTTGATCCTGAAAAAGAGCTGCCAATAACGGCGATTGGTTTGGGTATGTATCGTCCCAAAATTCTGCCAACATTAGCTTTAGTTAGTGAAGATGGCGCAGCGGGTCGTGCAGGCCTGTTAGCCGGCGATATTTTGGTGGCTGTTAACAACGAGCGTTATACACAGTGGACTGCATTTGTTGAGCTAATTCAAGCGTCTGCTGGTAAAAGTCTCGATATTACGGTTAAACGTAATGGTGAACTGCTAACCATGGCTGTGACGCCATTATCACGTGAAAACGCAGCGGGTAAGCTTGAAGGTGTTATTGGTGTCGCGCCAACGACAGAGGCTTGGCCAGATAATATGAAGCAGCAGCTAGAATATGGTGTTATTGATTCTTTTGCTGTCGCTTTAGATAAAACTTGGCAGCTAGTATCGGTCAGTTTTAAGATGATCGGCAAGTTAGTCACCGGTGATATTTCCGTTAAAAATCTGAGTGGGCCAATTTCTATTGCACAAGGTGCAGGAAATAGTGCTAATGTCGGGTTGGTTTATTTTTTAGGTTTTCTTGCTTTGATTAGTGTGAACTTAGGCATTATTAATCTTTTGCCTTTGCCAGTACTAGATGGAGGACACCTTTTGTATTACTTCGTTGAGGTAATAACAGGCAGGCCTGTACCTGAAAAGGTTCAGGAAATTGGATTCAGAATTGGGGCAGCTTTGCTGCTGATGTTGATGAGTGTAGCGCTTTTCAATGACTTTTCCCGACTCTGAGCAAGGACAGACAAATAATTAGAAGTGCTCTATGAGATTGAATAAAATTTTTGCCTCGATGTTATTAGTCGGAGCGTCTTTTTCAGGGAACGGTTGGGCAGAAACATTCCAACCATTTGAAGTAGCTGATATCCAAATTGAAGGTTTGCAGCGGGTTGCACTTGGTGCTGCTCTGCTAAATCTACCTGTTAAGGTAGGGGATACTGTTGATCAATTAAAATTGCAGCAAGCGATAAAAAGCTTGTATTCGTCAACTAACTTCGAAAAAATTGAAGTCCTACGTGACGGCAATATACTCGTGGTTAAAGTCACTGAAAGACCGACTATTAGCTCTGTTACCTTTGAAGGTAACAAAGATATTAAAGATGAACAGTTACAAGAAAGTCTTGATGGTTCCGGAGTTAAAATCGGTGAATCACTTGACCGTACGATGCTATCTGGCATCGAAAAAGGTCTACAAGATTTTTACTATGGTGTCGGTAAGTATGGTGCCAAAGTTAAAGCAGAAATTGTTAATTTACCGCGTAACCGTGTCGAACTTAAATTTAGCTTTACGGAAGGCTTAGCAGCTGAAATCCGTCAAATTAACGTTGTAGGTAATACCGAGTTTAGTGACGAAGAGCTAATCGGTATGCTTGAGCTGAAAGATTACGTTGCATGGTGGGATCTGTTTGGTGAGCGCCGTTACCAAAAACAGATGTTACAAGCCGATTTAGAAACCATCAAAACGTATTATCAAAATCGTGGTTATATCCGCTTTGACGTCACTTCAACACAGGTCGCAATGACGCCGGATCGTAAAGGGCTTTACATTACGATTAATGTTGATGAAGGTGAACAATACAAGGTTAAAGACGTTAAATTAACCGGCGAATTGATGGGGCGTGAAAAGTTACTTCAAGCTATTTTACCTATCAAAGAAGGCGATATGTATAACGGCGGCGACGTGACTTTTACCGAAGAGATGTACGGTAAATATCTTGGGCGTTACGGCTATGCATACCCAGATGTAAAAACCTATCCTGAAATTGATGACGAAACAAATGAAGTTACGCTAAACATTAATGTCAACCCTGGCAAACGTGTCTATGTACGTAACGTTAACTTCTCTGGTAACACAATTACTAAAGATGAAGTGATGCGTCGTCAATTACGTCAAATGGAAGGGGCTTGGTTAAACTCTGCTCAAGTTGAGTTGTCAAAGTCTAACTTGAACCGTTTAGGCTTTTTTGAAACTGTTGATACTGAAACCGTTCAAGTTCCAGGTACTGATGACCTAGTTGATATTGCTTTTAACGTTAAAGAGCAGCCATCGGGCTCGTTTAATGCCGGCGTTGGTTATGGTACTGAGTCAGGGCTTAGCTTGCAGTTTGGCGTGCAGCAAAGCAACTTCTTGGGGACGGGTAACCAAGCGGGTGTGAATTTGAATACCAACTCGTATTCAAAGAGCCTTAACGTGTCATATACGGATCCTTACTTCACTAAAGATGGTGTAAGTTTAGGCGGCAGTATTTTTTGGAGTGAGTTTGACGCGGATGAAGCTAACCTTGAGGCCTATAAAAATAGCTCTTATGGTATTTCGGCAACATCAGGTTTTCCAATTAATGAATATAACCGCATAAACGGTGGTATTGGTTACCGTCATAACGAAATTTCTGAAATTTCAGCTTACGAACAAGCTGTACGTTTCTATAATATTTATCGAGATTCTGACGACCCTAACGCAGGCTTAGGTTTCGATAACTTTGAATTGACCTTAGGTTGGTCACGCAGCACGTTAAACCGTGGTACGTTCCCGTCAGATGGTTCGTCACAGCGCTTGAGTGGTAAAGTGACGGTACCAGGGTCTGATTTACAGTATTTTAAAGCAGATTTCGACACCAAGACATATTATCCAATTGACAGAAATAAAACGTTTGTGTTTTTATCGCGTGCCAGAGTTGCTTACGGTAATGGTTATGGCAAGTTTAATGATAATGACCAAATTTTACCGTTCTGGGAGAACTATTACTCCGGTGGTAGTACGTCACTACGTGGTTTTGAATCAAATTCTGTAGGGCCGCGCTCTTTCTATCAGTATCGTGATAGTGAGCCATGTATCGATCCTTCAGGCAGTACGTGTACGTTACCGGGTGATGCAAGTTCTATTCAAGTTAGCTCTGGTAACTCAATTGGTGGTAACGCCATTGTTACTGCAAGTTTAGAGTTGATTGTACCTACGCCATTTTTAGATGAAGCGTACAGCAACTCAGTTCGAACAAGCTTCTTTGTCGATGCAGGTAACGTATGGGATACTGAGTTTGACTACGATTCTTATCGTTATCTTCCAGTTGAAGAGTTTGATAAACTTCAAGATTATAGCGATCCTAGCCGTATTCGTGCCTCGTGGGGGATGAGCGTGCAATGGATATCGCCGATGGGACCTATGGTGTTTAGTCTTGCATGGCCGATTAAAGAATACGAAGATGATGAAACAGAAGTCTTCTCATTTAATATTGGCCAGACTTTCTAATAATAATTTAAATTTAAATCGGTAATTTTGCTGATACAAAGGAGTGAGTTTTGAATAAGATGTTAAATCGCGCAATGATGGTTTTGGTTCTTTTGGGTGCCCCGCTAGCGGCGCATGCTGAAAAAATCGCAGTAGTTGATATGCAGGCTGTATTTGAGCAACTACCTCAGCGCGACCAGGTTAACGAAACCTTGAAAGCTGAATTTGGTGACCGTGTTGCTGCAGTGCAAAAAATACAAGAAGAGTTACGTGGTTTGCTTGAAAAGCAACAACGTGACGCCGCAACTATGAGCGAAACTCAGAAAACTGATATGGCTCGTAAAATGGAGTCTATGAAAGCGGATCTGCAACTTAAAGGTAAAGCATTAGACGAAGATATGCGTCGTCGTAATGGTGAAGAGCAAAATAAATTGTTACTTGAAGTGCAAAAAACAATCAATGTAATTGCTGAAAAAGAGCAATACGACATGGTGCTACAACGTGGTGCAGTGATCTACGTTAAGCCAGATGCTGATATCAGCAACAAGGTTGTTGAAGCATTAGGTAAAGGCAAGTAAATAAATGACAAGCTATACTTTAAAAGTACTGGCTGAGCATTTGAAAGCAGATGTTCAAGGTGACGATTCCGTTGAGATTACGGCAGTCGGCACTTTGAACAGTGCAAGTCCTGGTCAAATCACTTTCCTGGCAAATTCAAAATACCGCTCACAGCTTGAGTCAACAATGGCCTCTGCGGTATTAATGACGCCTGCCGATTCTGAAGGCTTCAGTGGTAATGCTATTGTACTTAAAGACCCTTATGTTGGATTTGCGCGTATAGCGCAACTGCTTGATACCACTCCTGCCGCTGCTATGGCTATTCATCCGTCCGCACAAATAGCTTCATCTGCTATGCTTGGTGAAGGTGTTGCAATTGGTGCGAATGCGGTTATTAGCGACAATGTTATTATTGGTAATAATGTACAGATTGGCGCAGGTTGTGTTGTTGGCCAAGACAGTGTAATTGGTTCAAACTGTTTATTATGGGCGAACGTAACGCTCTACCATAATGTGCATATGGGCCAAGATTGTATTATCCATTCAGGTGCGATACTTGGCTCTGATGGTTTTGGTTACGCCAACGAGCGTGGCCAATGGATTAAAATCCCTCAAACGGGTGGGGTTCGTATCGGAGATCGTGTCGAAATCGGTGCCGGTACCACAATTGATCGTGGTGCAATAGATCATACTGAAATCCATGATGGGGTTATTTTAGATAACCAAGTCCAAATAGCGCATAATGTGGTGGTTGGTGTTAATACCGCTATTGCTGGTTGCTCTGTTGTGGCAGGGAGTGTCACTATTGGTCAGCATTGTATTATTGGTGGTAACAGTGCCATTTCAGGTCACTTAAACATATGTGATGGTGTTCATATTACTGGTAGTACAAACATTACCAGTGAAGTTCGTGAACCTGGTGTTTATTCATCTGCAACCGTTGCGATGGATAACAAGGTATGGCGAAAAAATACTGTGCGCTTTAGACAACTTGACAGCCTATTTCAGCGTGTCAAAACATTAGAAAAAAGTGCTAAGTAATTAACTGCTAAGTTCAGGTTTAAGGAAATATTTTCGTGTCAAACCAACTAAATACAATGGATATTAAAGAGATCTTAAAGTTTCTCCCGCATAGATATCCATTTTTATTGATCGACAGAGTTCTGGATTTTACGCCAGGTGAAAGCTTACACGCCATAAAAAATGTCACCATTAATGAGCCTTTTTTCCAGGGACACTTCCCGGTTCAGCCGGTGATGCCAGGTGTGTTAATTTTAGAAGCGATGGCACAGGCAACAGGTTTACTAGCCTTTAAAACGATGAGTGATGAACCGTCAAATGACGCACTCTATTATTTTGCTGGTATCGACAAGGCACGCTTTAAGCAAGTTGTTGAGCCAGGTGACCAACTGCACTTTGAAGTTAAAATGATAAAAGAGCGCCGCGGGATAGGGGTGTTTACCGGAGAAGCCAAAGTGGATGGCAAGGTTGTTTGTTCAGCCGAGATAATGTGTGCACGTAGAGAGATTACGCAGTGATCGATAAATTAGCTTACATCCATCCCAATGCCAAAATTGGCAAAAATGTCACTATTGGTCCTTGGACCTACATTGGCGAAGACGTTGAAATCGGTGACAACTGCTGGTTTAGCTCACACGTTGTTGTGAAAGGCCCAACAGTTATCGGTAAAGGTAATAAGTTTTACCAGTTTGCTTCAGTTGGCGAAGATTGCCAAGATAAGAAGTTTGCTGGTGAAGCAACGCGCCTTACTATTGGTGATAATAACGTTATTCGCGAGTCAGTGACTATTCACCGAGGCACCACCCAAGATAATTGGGTCACCAGTATCGGTTCTAACAACCTTTTCATGGCCTATGTGCATATTGCTCATGACTGTGTTGTGGGTAGTAACGTTATTATGGCTAACAATGCGTCAATTGCTGGGCATGTACATGTCGGTGATTGGGTTATCCTTGGTGGTATGACAGGTGTGCATCAATTTGTACATATTGGTGATCATGCATTTGTTGCTGGTTCATCTCTAATACTTAAAGATGTGCCTCCTTTTGTTATGGCATCAGGACAGCCGGCTGTACCAAGAGGTTTAAATAGCGAAGGCCTTAAACGCCGCGGATTCAGTAAAGAATCTCAACTTGCTGTTCGCCGTGCTTATAAAACACTGTATCGCAACAGCTTAACCGTTGAAGAAGCGATAGAGCAGTTGAAAGAAGCTGCCGTTGACGATGAGCATATTAAGAAGTTGGTTGACTTTGTTGCTACTTCCAGTCGTGGCATTGTTCGATAGCACCAAATAAAAGCCCGTTTTATAACGGGTTTTTTCTTTATCATTTATCTTAAAATTAGACCCCTTTCTATGAGCACAAACACTCCTCGTATATTTGCTATGGTCGCTGGTGAAATCTCCGGTGATATTCTTGGTGAAGGCCTGATTAAGGCGTTGAAAAAAACGTATCCAGATGCCCGTTTCGTTGGGATTGGTGGACCTCGTATGGACGCTTTAGGTTTTGAATCAATCTTTTCTTACGAAGAGTTAGCTGTAATGGGGATTGTTGAAGTGCTGTCGCGTTTGCCTCGCTTGCTAAAGGTACGTGCAACGTTAATCGATGCAATTACTGAGCTCAGTCCTGATTGCTTTATTGGGATTGATGCGCCAGATTTTAATATCGGCCTTGAGTTAAAGCTTAAAGCTCGTGGTATTAAAACGATACATTATGTCAGCCCATCTGTGTGGGCATGGCGGCCTAAACGTATTTTTAAAATTGCAAAGGCCACCAATATGGTGCTGTCGTTATTGCCATTTGAAAAAGCATTTTATGACAAGTATGACGTGCCGTGTACGTTTGTAGGTCATACACTTGCAGATGATATTGCACTAGAAAGCAATAAAAGTGCAGCGCGTGAACGTCTAGGCTTAGATGAGCATGCAGAGTACTTGGCTGTATTGCCTGGTAGTCGCGGCGGCGAACTAAAGCAACTTGCAGAGCCATTTGTGAAAGCTGCAGCGTTAATTAAGCAGCGTTATCCCGATATAAAGTTTGTTACCCCTGTGGTCAACAAAACGCGCCGTGAGCAATTTGAGCTTGCTCTTCGAACCCATGCACCCGATCTTGTCATTCACATTGTAGAGGGGCATTCTCGCGAGGTCATGGCTGCAGCGGATTGTATTTTATTAGCCTCAGGCACGGCAACGTTAGAGGCTATGCTTGTTAAGCGGCCTATGGTGGTAGCATATCGCGTTAGTCCCATTACGTATCAAATCGCTAAAGGTTTAATGTTAACTGAGCATTACTCTCTGCCTAATTTATTAGCCAATGAGGCTGTGGTTGATGAACTTATTCAAGCAGATTGTACACCTGAAAAAATTGCAGATGCCTTGTCAGTTCAATTAGATAGTGATTTTACTCCATTACACAATCGCTTCATGGCGTTGCATAAATCTATCCGCCGAGATGCCAGTGCGCGCGCTGGGGATGCTGTAATAGAACTCGTTGAGGAGCCCAAATAATGGCTGTAATAAAAGATATCACTCCTGAGCAAGCTGCTCAAATTTGCGTAGGACAATATGCTGGTGTGGACGAAGTTGGTCGCGGTCCATTAGTGGGAAATGTGGTTACCGCAGCGGTAATACTGGACCCAAATAATCCTGTGGCTGGGCTCAACGATTCGAAAAAGTTATCAGAAAAAAAGCGCGATCTATTGTTTGATGAGATCCAGCAAAAAGCTTTGAGCGTTTCTGTCGGCTCAGCTTCGCCTGCTGAAATCGACGAGCTAAACATCTTGCACGCTACAATGCTTGCCATGCAGCGCGCTGTACAAGGTTTGTCACTCAAGCCTACCTCTGTGTTAGTTGATGGTAACCGCACGCCTGATTTCGGCGTACAGAGCCATGCTATTATTAAAGGTGATGGGTTAATCGATGCCATCAGTGCAGCATCTATCATCGCAAAGGTTGTAAGAGACCGTGAAATGGCAGCTCTTGCTGAGAAGCACCCAGAGTATGGTTTTGAAAAACACAAAGGTTACCCAACCAAAGCGCATTTTGAAGCGCTCGCTAAACATGGCGTTTTGGTTGAACATCGAAAAAGTTTTCGCCCAGTTCGCGAAGCAATGTAAAGGTTAAGGTGGTCGATGTTGGCTTCAGTGTTAGCGGGTTATACCTTATGTCACCTTAATTATCGACAACCTATTACTAGCGGCAGTGTATAGCAATGTTAAATGGCGTAATTGCAGTGCCGCTCTGTGGTTTTGCTCGTTAATCACAAATTGCTAGAAAGTTGTTCACCTACTTGTTGGTTTAGTTGTTTAACTTGTTTGCAGCTGCACCTTGTTTTACTCTGTAAAGTTGATTGTCCGTCGTCATCTACCTAAAAGAAAGATATTCCCAATTATGTCTGATCCTCGTTTTGTGCATTTACGCGTCCACAGTGACTTTTCAATGTCTGATGGACTGTCTAAGATAAAACCTATTCTGGCTAAAGTCAGCGAGATGGGGATGCCTGCGGTCGCGCTGACCGATCAGACCAACATGTGTGGCTTAGTTAAGTTTTATGGTGGATGCCATGGAGCAGGAATAAAGCCCATTATCGGGACAGACTTTTGGGTACAAGTTCCAGGCTTTGACGAGTTTTGTTCTGTCACTGCCTTAGCCATGAATAATGAAGGTTATTCTAATCTCACATTGTTAATCAGCGAAGCTTATCTGCGAGGGCATGTTAAAGATAAGGCTGTTATCGATCATGAATGGCTAGCTAAGCATAGTGAAGGGCTAATATTGCTCTCCGGTGGCCGGCATGGGGATATCGGTCGTGCCCTGTTAAAAGGCAACTTGGGGCAAGTAGATTCTTTAGTTGAGTTTTATCAGACACATTTTCCCGATAGGTTCTACCTTGAGATCCTCCGTACTGGTCGCGCAGACGAAGAACGATACCTACATATGGCTGTTGAACTGGCACAAAAGCACGACTTCCCCATAGTAGCGACCAACCAAGTTGTGTTTAATGAGCCTGAGCAATTTGAAGCCCATGAAATACGAGTGGCAATTTCTGATGGTTTCACCTTAGGTGATCCTCGCAGGCCTAAAAAGTACAGTGATCAGCAATACCTTAAAAGTAGCGAGGAGATGTGTGAGCTATTTGACGATATTCCAGAAGCTATTGAAAATACAGTAGAAATAGCTAAGCGTTGTAATGTTACCGTTCGTTTGCATGAGTACTTCTTACCTAACTTCCCAACGGGTGATCTTAGCATCGAGGATTTTTTAGTTGTTGAGTCTGAAAAGGGTCTTGAAGAGCGTTTAGAATTTTTGTTTCCTGATGAACATGTCAGAGCGCAAAGACGTCCAGAATACGACGAACGCTTAGAGATTGAACTTAAAGTTATTAATGAAATGGGCTTCCCAGGCTACTTTTTAATTGTAATGGAGTTCATTCAATGGGGCAAAGATAACGATATTCCCATTGGCCCTGGTCGTGGTTCTGGTGCCGGCTCATTAGTGGCTTATGCCCTGAAGATCACCGACTTGGATCCGCTCGAATATGATTTACTATTTGAACGATTCCTTAACCCAGAACGTGTATCAATGCCGGATTTCGATGTCGATTTTTGCATGGATCGCCGCGATGAGGTTATTGATCATGTGGCCGAACTTTACGGCCGCGATGCGGTGTCACAGATTATTACCTTTGGTACGATGGCAGCCAAAGCGGTTATCCGAGACGTTGGCCGTGTACAAGGGCATCCTTATGGTTTTGTTGATAGGATCTCTAAAATGATCCCTGCAGAGCCGGGTATGACTCTAGCTAAGGCATTTGAAGCCGAACCTGCTTTGCAAGAATCATATGACGGCAGTGAAGAGGTTAAAGACCTCATCGATATGTGTCGAATTTTAGAAGGGGTGACTCGTAACGCCGGTAAACATGCTGGTGGTGTAGTTATTGCTCCCACAAAAATTACTGATTTTGCTCCTATTTATGCAGATGCTGAAGGTCTCAACCCTGTAACACAGTTTGATAAAAACGACGTTGAAACAGCAGGCTTGGTTAAGTTTGATTTCTTGGGTCTAAGAACGCTCACTATTATTGATTGGGCGTTACAGATGATCAACTCGGTTAAAGACAAAAATGGTGAAGAAAGGGTGCGGATTGAGTCAATCTCACTGACGGATCCTAAGTGTTTTAAATTACTACAAAATTGTGAAACTACCTCGGTGTTCCAGCTTGAATCTCGTGGTATGAAAGATTTGATTAAGCGGCTTCAGCCTGACTGTTTTGAGGATATGATTGCTCTGGTGGCACTGTTTAGACCAGGACCTTTGCAGTCGGGCATGGTAGATAACTTTATTGAGCGAAAGCACGGCCGAGAAGAAGTTTCATACCCTGATTCTCAATATCAGCATGAGTCATTAAAAGGTCTACTTTCACCAACATACGGCATTATTTTGTACCAAGAGCAGGTGATGCAGATTGCGCAGGTGCTCGCCGGCTATACCCTTGGTGGCGCAGATATGCTTCGCCGCGCCATGGGTAAGAAAAAGCCTGAAGAAATGGCCAAGCAACGCAGTAGTTTTGAATCAGGCTCTATTGCAAATGGCGTTGACGGACCACTTTCGATGAAGATTTTCGACTTGGTTGAAAAGTTCGCCGGTTATGGTTTTAACAAGTCGCATTCAGCAGCATACGCTTTAGTGTCGTATCAAACTTTGTGGCTTAAAACCCACTATGCCCCCCAGTTTCTTGCCGCTGTTATGTCTGCCGATATGGATAATACAGACAAGGTTGTTATTCTCGTTGATGAATGTGAACGTCTAGGCATACCGATTATTCCACCTGATGTGAACAAGGGCTTATTTAAATTTACCGTCGATGACGACCTTAATATTGTTTATGGTATTGGTGGGATTAAAGGGGTCGGTGAGGGACCTGTTGAGGCAATCATCAACGCCCGGAAAGATGGGCCGTTCATCGACTTGTTTGATTTCTGTGCTCGAGTCGATCTCAAAAAGCTTAACCGCAGGGTCATTGAAAAGCTTATCTGTGCTGGTGCACTTGATAATCTAGGCACTCACCGTGCGGCATTAGTCGCTACGTTACCTGAAGCTATCAGAGCCGCAGATCAACACGCTAAAGCTGAGGCGCTTGGTCAACACGACATGTTTGGTTTATTGAACACGGAACCTGAAGATAGCAAGCAGCAGTTTGTTGAGTGCACGCCTTGGCCAGATAAAGTCTGGCTAGAAGGCGAGCGTGATACCTTAGGCTTGTATTTAACTGGTCACCCAATTAATCAATATCTTAAAGAACTCAAGCACTATACCTCAGGTCGACTAAAAGACGTGCACCCTACGGATCGTGGTAAAACCATGAAAGCGGCGGGCCTAGTGGTTGCAACCCGTGTGATGATGACTAAGCGAGGCTCGAAAATGGGCTTAGTTACGCTTGACGATAAAAGCGCACGTCTTGAGGTGATGTTATTTACCGAAGCCTTTGAAAAGTTTAATCACCTACTAGAAAAAGATCGCATCTTGATTATTGAAGGTGAAGTCAGCTTTGATGACTTTTCCGGCGGTAACCGTATGACAGCGCGAAACATCATCGACATGGGCGAAGCTCGAAGCCACTTCGCTAATGCGGTAGAGGTTGATTTAGCGGCAGAAGAGGTTAACGCCGAATGGTTACAGCGTTTCCAAGAGGCCGTTGAGCCGTGGAAAAACGGTGCAGTACCAGTGCTTATCAACTACGCGCAACCTCAAACTAAAGCGCAGTTATCGCTCGGTAACGAGTGGCGAGTTAATCCGACAGATGAGCTTATGCTAGCGTTAGAGACACTAACAGGCTCTGATAAAGTGCGGATAGTTTTTTAATAATGGATATTATTGCGCTAATAAAACAATGCATTGAAAGTTTGCCGCAGAGCTCGTCGCCAATAGCCGAACGTAAAATTGTGTTGGCCTATAGCGGTGGCGTAGATTCCGAGATCTTGGCCTATGGTTTAGCGGGCTTTGCCAAGTCACACCCTCAATTTTGCTATCAGCTAGTGCATGTTCACCATGGCTTAAGTGCGAATGCCGATAGCTGGGCCGAGCATTGTCAAACGCAGTCCGCTTTGTATCAGCTACCCTGCACCGTCGCAAAGGTCAGCGTTAAACTTGCGCCAAGAACCAGTGTTGAAGCGCAAGCACGTTCAGTGCGGTATGAGGCATTACTGGCACAGATGCAACCGGCTGATATTTTAATGACAGCGCATCATCAAGATGATCAACTTGAAACCGTTTTATTAGCGCTTAAGCGAGGGCTTGGGCCCAAAGGGTTAGCATCGATGGGCAGGGTGCAGCGCTTTGATAGTGATAAATGGCTTATTCGCCCTTTGCTCGATTTTAGTAAGCACGATGTAGAAGCTTATGCTAAAGCCCATGCGATTTGTCATATTGAAGATGAAAGTAACTTTGACGAAAAATATGATCGCAATTTTTTACGCCAATCTATCATCCCTCAGTTGAAACAACGCTGGGGCGCTATCGCTGCCACAGCCAGTCGCAGTGCTGAATTATGTGCGATGCAGCAAAGCGTCGTCGACGAAGAGATCGCTGTACGCTTGCCCCTAGTTCAACAGCAACTAGCTGGCGACAACACGATTAATCTCGTTGCCTTAAGTGGTTACTCTAAAGCGTGGCAATTACTATTACTGCGCGGTCACATGGATGAGTTAGGAATTTCTCCGCCGTCAAAAGTACAATCAGAACAGATTATTAGTCAGTTAATGGAAGCAAAAGCTGATGCTAATATCGAGATAAAGCTGTCTGATGTGGTGATCAAACGTTTTAAGGGGGCAGGCTATTTTTTACCGACAACACCAACAGTAAAGCCGGTGGCAATCGCCATATCATCAATAGACCACTTGTATGATCCAGGCATAACCTATGGTGATAAACAGTTACTTAAAGCGACATTAGCTAATAATGGCGTGCGTTTACCACTGGATGGTGAAAAAGTGACGATTGAATTTGCCTTGCCTGGGAGCACCCGTTGCCAGCCGCAAAATCGCAGTAAGGGCCGAGAGTTGAAAAAACTATGGCAAGAGTATGAAGTGCCACCGTGGGTAAGAGGTCGGGTACCATTATTATGCTATAACGGCAAGTTGGTTTGCGCTATTGGCTATTGGAACGAAAAAGCGTTTACCTGCCAAGAAGGCAAAGTAGGGCTTATTTTTCCTACGGTTAAGCCTTATTGTTGACCGTTCAGGTTAAAGTTTATTGGTGAAGCTTTAGCCTGATAAATACTAAAACAACCTCTTCCAGACGCTTTTGCTTTATACAGCGCACTATCCGATTTTTGATATAAACTTTGCTCAGTATCATCACTATGCCACTGGGCAATCCCCAAGCTAGTTTTAACATGGTAGTCGTTTAAGTGACTATGGTCTTCTATCGCGCTTAAAATCCGCTGGCAAAGTCGTGCAGCAGAACGCGCATCCCCTTGAACAAGTAATGTAAATTCATCACCACCAATTCTAAACGCTTGATCGGTATTTCTTATCACTTCGGTCAGCATTTTTGCAAATGCCGATAATGTATCATCACCGAGCTGATGGCCAAAACGGTCATTGAGTTGTTTGAAATTATCGAGATCCAATGTCACCAAAGAAAAAGTGCCATGATTGCGTTGAGCACGGGCAATTTCCTTTTTAATTTGTGCAAGGTAATAGTGCCGATTACCTAGGTTGGTTAGCGCATCAAACATGGCCTGTTTAGACATTTCTTGAAATTGAATGGCATTAAATAATGGTTGTAAAACCAAGCCTTGCAGCTGATGCAAGCGCTGAGCTTGTGACGGCATCAATGGTGCTTTTAGGTTATAGTTAACTTGAACACTGGTGTCGGCCAACGTGAGCAGCTGTTCAATAGCGTAGCCGCCTTGGCGACCCCAATGAAAATGATATTGTTTGTATTTCAGTTGCACGCCGTGAAGCGGCAAGTGTTGGCCCATAATTTTGCCGAAGCAGGCAAACACTGTCCGTGGGTCTAAATGTTGATGCAGATTTTGAATTATATTGACGAAATCAAGATCTAACGGGTAGGCTGAACTTAGACCCGTTTCTATAGGATATTCGTTAGGAAAAGACTCGGTTGCTAGACCAAATTCCATTTATATACTCCAAAATAATTGACTGCATCATCTGCCATTTACAAGCAAAAAATGTGCCTTTATGTATATTAATATTAATTAGTATATTTATCATTTGGTTACGCTATTTTAAGACTGAAGTTGCTTTTCAAGTGACAGGATTTTGACTAGGAGTAAATTGTACGCATGGAACATAGCGTTTTGATTCAAATACTGCTTATGCTTGTGGTTGCCATTGTATTTATTGCCATATTAAGGCGAGCCGGGCTTCCCGCTATTTTGGCATATTTAGCCACTGGGGTAATCAGTGGCCCAAGTGGTATGCATTGGTTTACCCAGCATCAAATGCAGTCGGTTGCGGAACTGGGCGTGGTGTTATTGATGTTCAGCTTAGGGCTTGAGTTTTCATTGCCGCGATTATGGGCTATGCGCAGAACCGTATTTGGGCTTGGTTCAGCTCAGGTGCTAGTCACTGCAGCGCTTAGCATCGGCGTTGCATTACTGTGTGACTTAAGCATGACAGAGTCGGTCGTGATTGGCTCTGCAGTCGCACTGTCATCAACGGCTATCGTGCTGAAATTGCTCAATGAGCAGGGCTGGTTACGTCGCCGCCACGGTGAGTTGTCGGTTAGCGTATTGTTATTTCAAGATATTGCCGTGGTGCCGTTACTTATTTTATTACCGCTGCTGGCTAGTGGCGGCGAACCCATTATATTGAGTGATGTCGCGTACGCATTATTGAAAGGGGTTTTAGCCTTTGTTGCATTAATGGCATTTGGTAAATGGGCATTGCCAAGACTGTTTGATGAAGTTGCCCGTTCTCGTTCAAATGAATTATTTGTGTTGTCTACCTTAGTGGTTGCACTGGCGACTGGCGCAATGACCCAATGGTTAGGTTTATCGATGGCACTTGGTGCGTTTATGGCCGGTATGTTGTTGGGTGAGAGCCAGTACCGACGTCAATTAGAGGCCGACATACGACCGTTTAGAGATTTACTAATGGGACTGTTTTTTATCTCTATCGGGATGTTGCTTGATTTCCAGTTAGTTGCTCAATTTTGGTGGCAGATTATTTTGCTGCTGATAGCCGTTATTCTTGGCAAAACTTTAGTCGTGTTTTCAATACTGAAATTGGCTAAGGAGTCTTTTAGAGTGTCGGTTTCAACCGCGTTAAGTTTAGCCCAGGTCGGTGAGTTTAGCTTTGTGGTGTTAGCTTTAGCAGTTAATTATCAATTGCTTGACGACAAAATTAGTACTGTATTGGTTATGGTTGCGGTGTTATCAATGGCGCTGGCTCCATGGTTGGTACGCCATAGTCTAGATATAGCCAGAATACTCCAAGGGCTCAAGCCTAAGGGGATGACAGATCCAGGTGAACCCATTGTTGTTAACACCGACAGAATAGATGAACTAGTGCTGATTTTAGGCTACGGGCGAGTTGGCCAGACCATTGCGCGATTTATGAAAACCGAGGCGATCCCTTACTTGGTGTTAGATCTTGACCCAAAACGTGTGTCTGAGGCCAGAACGGCAGGCGAACCCGTGTATTTTGGTGACGTGTCTAAGCGCAGTATTCTTAAACAAGCACAAATCAGGCGAGCAAAGCTTATCGTGATAACTTTTAGTGGCGAACGAATTTTGGAAGAAGTATTACCGCTTTGTCGCCAACTGGCTCCGGATACCAACATTTTGGTACGCACTCGCGATGATTCAGGCATGGAAGAGTTAGAGCTAGCAGGGGCAAGTCAGGTTGTTCCTGAAACGTTAGAGGGCAGTTTAATGCTAGTGTCGCAGGTTTTGTACCAATGTGGCGTGCCACTAGCCAGAATTTTAAAACGTTTAGAGTCAGAGCGCCGGAATCATTATCAATATTTACATGGTTTCTTTTCAGGCGAAGAAACTGATTTTACGCTGGAGTTATTGCATGCCGTTGCATTGCCGCAAGGTGCCGATGCGGTGGGTAAAACGTTAGCAGAGATCCCATGGAAAAAGCTAGAAGTTGAGTTGCGAGCCGTTCGGCGAGCCGGTGCAGAAGTTGAAACACCGGAGTTAGACTGGCAGATCAAAGCCGGTGATATTCTTATTTTGCTTGGCAAGCCAAGGCGCATAGAGAAAGCTGAAGTGTACTTACTACAAGGTTAACGCTGCCTTCATATTGCATCGAACCTATGGTGTTAGCTTGTTGCCTATGTAATGCCGTTAGTTATGTGATAGGTTTAACACTCTGGCTCGAGAGCGTTTTATCTGGTCGATTAGTCGCATACAAGCGGTGCTAACGATAGCTCGAGGTCAAAAAATGTAATGGTTGCTTAACGAATAAGGAAGTTATTTTGCACTACGTTGTCTGTATTTTGCTATTTCCATTGATGTTTATACAAGCTAGGTTGGTTAAAAAGAACACCCCTAAATTACCGGAGGCTGCCGGTAAGCGCTGCGGCAAGTTAGGGCAAGGGCCGGCGGTTTCTTTGTTGGTGCTGGGGGATTCTGCCGCAGCGGGTGTGGGGGTTGATGAACAAAAGCAGGCGTTAAGTGGAACGGTGAGCGCAGGCCTAGCGAAATATTTTAGTGTGTCTTGGCAATTACTGGCGAAATCAGGTTCCAATACTCAACAAACCTTACAAATGCTTAATAAAAAGCATGCACAGCAGCCCCTGCATTTTGATGTTGTTCTCGTATCGCTCGGGGTTAACGATGTACTTAGCCCTATTTCAGCCGGGCAGTGGGTTAAACAACAAAGGGACTTGATTGCATTTCTTAACACAGAGGTTAACTGTCGGCAGCTTATTTTAACGCCTGTGCCGCCGATGGGGCAATTTCCTGCCTTACCCCAGCCTTTACGTTGGGTTTTAGGTCAGCGCTGTAATGAATTTAATCGGCATTTGAGCCAATTAGTTGAATCGCAACTATGCACATTACTCGAATTTGACACCAACTCCATGCAAGCCGAGAGTATAGATCTAGCTGCAGAACCCGAAGCTGAAGTGATGGCGGCGGACGGTTTTCACCCCGGTGCAGACACATATAAACTTTGGGGGCTAAATGTGGTTGAAACCATTATTAAGCACCGAGCAATGGCTTAGCAGTGGTAACTGCTACTAGCTGTAAATAGCAGTGCCGCTGCGATTGTTTTGGTGATGTTGTCATTTACTCCAAATTAAAAAATTGCTTTATTTCATCTATTTGGCACATAGCATCTTCATACCCCAACTCAATTAAGGCACTACAGTAGCCACGCTCGAATAATAGATATGAACCAATACTCGACTCTGAATGTTGATTTATCCCTAAAAAGCGCATCATTACTTTGATTGCTAGAGGCATGTCTTCAAAATAACGAGAAGCGATTGCACTGAGATCTTCGCTAGGCTTAATGACTAGGGTGTCGATATGCTTTAAAGGCAAACCTTGGCGGCTTTCTTCCGGGATCAACGCTAAAGTGCTGTTGATCCGCTCAAGTCGTTCTAGGTCGCTGTTTAGAGTATCTGAAAATATCGTATCAAGTAAATGTCCGGCAATGGTTGCGGTCTTAGGGTGATGATCCAGCTCTTTAGGTTGAGCTTTATGCGGGCTGTCTAAGTTGATGACCATGATTTTATCGGCCCCAAGATGAATAGGGCTACTGAGCGGGGCGAGTTGGTGCACTGAGCCATCGCCATAATATTCGCGATTTAAGCTTATTGATGGAAACACCATTGGTATTGCGGAGCTGGCTAGCAGGTGATCGGTATTTAAACGTGTTCGTTGGCCGCATCGCCTGGAGCGATACCAGTTTTCAATTAAGGGATTACCTTGGAAAAAGCTAACCGAACGAGAACTGTTGTAGCTCGATGCATCAAGGCTCACAGCGTCAAGCGAGCCATTACTAATGTTACGCCCTATGCGGTCAAAACTGATAAGTGAGTTAAGCAGTTGTCTTAATGGGTCACTGTTAAATAGGCTGCCAGCGTTATTTGATGCTCCATCGCTTTGCACTCTTTTGAGGGCCATTTTACCTAAGTGGCTTAATACACCACCAATTGAAGCTTGATAGACTTTTTGTGCTTGAATGTTTCGCCAAACCCACTCGAGTTTTCGTACTCCAAGGTGAAAGCATGTGGCATGTGTGGCTAACGATGTTGCATTAATAGCACCTGCAGAGGTTCCGCAAATAATCTTAAATGGTACGCCATGATTTCGTGGATAAAACTGAACTATGGCTTTGAGAACCCCAATTTGATATGCCGCTCTTGCGCCACCTCCGCCCAATACTAATGCTATTTTACTTGGCAAATTGGCACTCCTTATCAATTGAAAAGTAGACTCATTTTCAACGGTATCCTCAATTTAGAATAAGTGACAGTGTTACTATGTTCAAGTTTATACGGAGTAAAAAGTGAGTTTAATTTAACCGCCACAGATGTTTTATGATGGTTAGATTGAAGGTGGCTTTGCTGCTTTATGCGAGCGGGTTAAGAGCCAGCTGGCTGATGGGTTAAAAACGTAAACAAAAACGCCGATATTAATCATCGGCGTTTTCAATTAAATTGCTTAAGTTTATTAAGCTTGCTGTGCTTTTAAAAAGTCAACAATTTGGTCAAATGGCACTTCTTGCTTTTCGCCAGTACGACGGTTCTTATATTCAAACACGCCGTTATCAATGTTACGGTCGCCAATGACAACAACGTTTGGCAAGCCAATCAGTTCCATATCTGCAAACATAACACCAGCACGTTCTTTACGGTCATCAAATAAGACTTCCATGCCCGCATCAGTTAAGTCTTTGTATAGCTTTTCTGCGCTATCTTTAACACGGTGAGATTTGTGCATGTTCATTGGCAAAATACCAACTTTGAACGGTGCAATGGCTTCTGGCCACATAATGCCGCGGTCATCGTGGTTTTGCTCAATCGCTGCCGCAACCATGCGACTAACACCTACACCGTAGCAACCCATAAGTAGTGTCTTTGACTTACCATTTTGGTCGAGTACGTTAGCGTGCATCGCTTCTGAATAGTTACTGCCAAGCTGGAAGATGTGACCCACTTCGATACCACGAAGCAAGGCAATGGTACCTTTACCACAAGGGCTTGGCTCACCTTCAATAATATTACGTAGGTCAAATGCTGGCGCCTCAGGTAGGTCACGTTCCCAGTTGATCCCAAAGTAATGTTTGTTATCTTGGTTAGCACCAGCGCCAAAATCACTCATGACTGCAACGCTATGGTCAATAAATACCGGAATATCAAGACCGACTGGGCCGATAGAACCAGGTCCTGCGCCAATAGCTTTACGAATGTCTGCTTCTTCTGCAAACTCAAACGGTGCAAGTACAGCATCCAGTTTTTCTGCTTTCACTTCGTTAAGGTCGTGATCGCCACGGATCACAATTGCAACGAGTGGTGCTTCTTCAGTTGCACCTTTAACGATAAGTGTTTTAACGGTTTTGTCTATCGCAATGTCGTGTTGCTCAACAAGCTCTGCAATGGAGTGAGCATTTGGCGTGTCAACAAGTGTCATTTCGCTGGTTGCTGCTTGACGTGTTTCTGTCGGCAGTGGCGCTTCACATTTTTCAATGTTGGCGGCGTAATCACTTTCAGTTGAATAGGCAATTAAATCTTCACCACTGTTGGCAAGTACGTGGAACTCATGTGACAAGCTGCCACCGATTGAGCCCGTGTCAGCCATAACTGGACGGAATGCTAAACCTAAACGCGTTAGAATGTTGCAATAAGCTTGGAACATCGTCTCATAGGTTTCATCCATTGTTTCTTGATCTAAATGGAAAGAGTAAGCATCTTTCATCAAAAATTCACGTGAACGCATAACCCCAAAACGAGGGCGAACTTCATCACGGAATTTAGTTTGAATTTGGAATAAGTTTAGTGGTAACTGTTTGTAAGAGTTAACCTCTTTACGAATGATATCCGTAATCACTTCTTCGTGAGTTGGGCCTAATACGAAGTCGCGGTTGTGACGGTCTTGAAAGCGTAGTAGTTCTGGGCCAAATTTGTCTAAACGGCCTGATTCAGCCCAAAGGTCTGCGGTTTGAACCATAGGCATAAGGATCTCAACAGAGCCAGCCTTGTTCATTTCTTCGCGAACGATAGCTTCAATTTTACGCAGTACACGTAAACCTGTAGGCAACCAGCTGTATAAGCCTGATGCATTACGACGAACCATGCCCGCACGTAACATTAACTGGTGACTAACGACTTCTGCATTAGCCGGTGTTTCTTTTTGAGTTGATAGCAGGTATTTGCTTACGCGCATTACCGTGTGTCCAAAATTGAGGTGAATGGGCGACATTTTATCACTTGTAGGTCTGATGTCACCTACCTATTTAGACATTCACCTATTTTTTTGTATTTGAACTAAACGTCGTAGAATAAGTAGTTAAACTTGTTTGATAAATAGCAGCGTAGTCTAAGCCCACCTATGGTTTTAGAGTCGCTGTATTCACGCTGGTTTATTATCAATGTTGGCCAAGTCGCTTGCTGGACGCACTATAGTGAGTTATCGCCTGATAACTCATCAACTTGATGTAGGGCCGCAATTATTAGGTATTGATAGGTTATTTTGATATATCCTTGATTCAATAGAAAGACTCGCCCTTTGAGTTTACCTGATGACAATATCTAGGAAGTCCAAATGAATACTACAGGCCAGCATGGCAATATCCTTAAATGCTCTGTCTATATCGCCACGAGTTTAGATGGCTATATTGCCACCGTCGACGGTGAGGTCGACTGGTTACACACCTGCGGCAACCTCGATGCTGACATGGGCAGTGAAGATATGGGCTTTTATGCGTATATCAACTCGGTTGATTGCATGATAATGGGGCGCAAGTGTATGGAAACCATTTCTGCAATGGATCTCAGCCCTGAGCAGTGGGTATACGGGAATATGCCAATTATCGTGCTGAGTAACACACTTAAGCAACCACCGGAGAATATGCAAGGCAAAGTGGAAATGTATGCTGGAGGCATTGAAGACTTATTGCATATTCTTGCGAAACGAGGCTTAAAGCATGCGTATATTGATGGTGGCGCTACAATAACCTCTTTTATAAACCTTAAATTGATTAATGAAATGGTCATAACCAAGGCGCCAATATTATTAGGCGACGGTATTGCTCTGTTTGGTAAAATACAAGGTCATGTCAAACTGATTAATGCCGAGACAAAGGCTTATAAAAATGATTTTGTGCAAGTTAAATATGATGTGACTTACCTTTAAGCAACAGCTGGACTGACTGTTAAAAGCATTAACTCACTTAGTATGATGATATTGCATGTCGCGCCTACCTATAATGTCAAAAATAGGCAAGCGGGCTTAGAGTGTGACTCCAAAGCCCGTTGCATGCACTTCTTTGGCAACAGCCATTAAGCACGTTAACAATGGGTGATAACCGTTGGTATTATTAGCTTGTTTTATCGCGTCTATCACCGATCACCTTCGCAGGGTTACCTGCGACAATAGCGTACTCGGCAACATCTTTAGTCACAACCGCCCCCATACCGACAACGGCGTGATTTCCAATCGTTACGCCATCGACGATCCCCGCTTGCGCCCCAATCCACACATCAACACCAATCACAATACCTTTAGATTTTGAGGGTTGCTGGTAGATAGGAGAATTAGGCGCCATACCATGATTAAACGCATAAATGGTGACATTGTTGGCAATGCGGGTTTGATCACCAATGGTTATGCCATGACGACCTCCATCGATAGAGCAGCCATGGTTTATTGCCACTTCATTCCCCATAGTGATAGGACCGTGTAGAAAACTGTCTGCTGCGATCATGCATTGGTTACCCATGTGGATATCGCGTCCAGGTTCAGCAAATAAATTGGCTTCAGGGGCAACAAAGCAATTATCACCAATTTTGATGGTTTCAACCGCGCTAAAGTGAGCCTGTATTTCATTTTGCCAAGGTTTAGCCCAGGCAAGGTGTTTTTCCTTTAACGAAAAATACAGCCATGGCATATATGACAAACGTTGTTTGTGCTGCGCTTGGTAATCAGGCTTGCTGGTTGGGGTGGGCATTATAACGTGACCTCGGCATTACCTTTACCGACTTGAGAGGGTCTTAACTCAATGACTTCAATCCCTTCAGGCAGGGCAAGCCAAAGTATATCTAAGTCATACAGTGCAACTTGGTATACTTTAGGGTCAGCTTTCGCTTTTTTATAAGCTGGGCGGGGGTCTTGGGCTAGTACACCTTCGATGAGTTCAGCTAAAGCTGGATATTGAGGCTTGGACTGATACTGTTGCAGTTGTTGTTGCGCCTGCTTATTAAACGTTACCTTTGCAAGAATTGGTGCATCCTGGGCGATCCCTCCTGCAGCATCAACAACGGCATCTGAAAAAGGAATATAGGGTTTAATGTCAACAATGGGGGTGCCATCGAGCAGATCCATCCCAGAAATTTCAAGGCTAACCTTGCCGTTATGAGTATGTACCGCATGCAATTTTACGACTGACTGTCCAATGCCGTTGGGCCTAAAGGTTGAGCGAGTGGCAAATACGCCAAGCTTTTCATTACCGCCAAGTCGAGGTGGGCGAACGGTTGTTTTCCAGCCTTGCGCCAAGTTTTCATGAAAGCAGAATAATAACCAAAGGTGAGAGTATTGCTCTAATCCACGCACGGCATCAATATGATTAAAAGGAGCGGCAAGCTCAACAAATCCCCGTGCAGCGGTGACTAAACCGGGCTGGCGCGGAATACCAAATTTCTGTTTATAAGGTGTGCGGCAATACGCAACAGCTTGGATCTGATTAGTAAAAGACATTAATTACTCTTGGTGACGACTATGGAAGTTGATTGGTGCTAACAATGGCTTGGCCAACACAAATAGCACGAGAGATGCAGTTTGTAGTAGGCTCGTCAATGATCAAACAACTTTTGACCACGATACCATTGGCTTGTTTATCGGCCGCTGCACGGCGAGCAAGTGTGCGAGCTTCAGCTATTGACGCTGGAACATCGCTGGTGGCTATCTGGCAGGATTCGCCTTCAACTAGCCCCTTTATTTCATAAGAGCCTGTTGGCTGGACGTTGCCTTCATAAACGGTAACGTCAGAGGCTTTAAAGTAGTCATTTATAGCATCGCTATCGAGATTACTTTTAAAAGTGAAATCTCCCGCGCAAGCACTAAGTAAAATAATGAGGGAGCCTGGAAGTAGGTATTTCATGGTGATGAGTGCCTGTTAAGTTAGTTTCAATTACCTGTCGCGGCATTGATATAGCAAATCATTAATGTGACTAAAAATACGATTTAAGAGCGTTTTTTATCTTGGGGTAGTGCTGTTACTTATTTGCCTTAAAGTTTAGCCCGTTAGCCGCCGTTGTTAAAGCAGTTGTCGGTGTTTATTTCGTGCAAAAACACATAATTATTGTCATTACATTGTTAAGTGGCGCAGTTCTATAAGCTACATTTTTTTGGACATATTGTTAGTGATGGAATGTGCTGCTTACCTCTAGCTGCGATGTTGTGCGATGTTGTTGTGAGTTGCCAGTGTCGGCTGTTTTCTTTGCCCTTTACGCGGCGCTATCATTATATAAGCTGCATGTATTGAGCCTGCACATTGTTTGCTTATGCTTTTGAGTTAACGCTTATCAAAAGTATCTGCTTATCCATTACTGGTAATAATATAAGTCAAACTTATAACTGACTATAAAATTTTTAAATAGTTCATGGATTAACTTCAATTTTACAAATGCTAGCTAGCAAGTGATTACGTTTTCAAGCGTGGTGTTGAGGCTTATTCGATATTGTTAACACATTATTTTTCACCAGAGACATAATATTAAATTGTGCGTATCAAGTTTGGCATTAACAGCCTTGAAACAAGTTACCAGGTCAGTCTTTTGCATTGGGCGTTTCTCGCTTCGTAGCTAAACAGATAACTTAGTAAACAAAACCGATGTGGCATTTATCCTTACCTAGTTGATGTTAACAATAAACCGATACATACCTTTGGTCATATTACATTGTGCAATGCATAACCCTTATTGAGCCGGTAAGCATGTATATTATGACGCGCAGATAAAGGGAGCGTGTAACATTAACGGCTATAAAGTGTTTAACCTAAGCGTAACCATCAGGGGGGATTGGTAATTGGATTCTATATTGGAATTTCAAGGTGAGAACAAGTAAGCTTGTATGTAAAGTTTGGTGCCCTATAACGGTAATAAGTGCTCAAGGTATTTGAGTTGTGTTAATTTATTGTTACTAAGCTTTTTGAGGTATGGTTATTAACGGATCTTGTCTATCTGGCGCGATTGAATATTCATAAATACCTAAATATAGACTTTGCAATATGATAAACCACAGTATATTGAAATATGCACAGCGACACATTCAGTATGCTGTTATTTGGTGTTATAAAAGGTATTACTTTACTAGCCTATATTTGGCTGCTACTCCATAAGAGTAGATTTGATAGCAAATATAAATTGTTCAGCACTTGAACTGCAAGCACTTTTAATATGTTGATTTTGAAGGTTTTACTGGTGTGCTTTTTGCCAATTCAAATACTCGTTATCATTAAATAAAACGCTATTTTACAAGTTAAACATAATTCTCTTGGTTAGTATGAAGGGACTGAAGTAATACTCTTTATTTGAATTAAAAAAACCCAGCAAATGCTGGGTTTTGGTTGATGTCGGCTAGAGACTAAATAAGGAAGTCTTCCATAGTGCGACCATTTTCTAACTCATTTTTAAATACTGTTGGCATACGACCTTGACCTGTCCACTGAATCATTTCGCCAGCAACTTCAATTTGGTATTTAGGTGGACGAGGAGCGCGTTTTTTTGGAGCAGCTTTAACGCCAGCGCCGCCAATATCGTCAACAGATAACCCGATTGCTTCCATTTGCTTACGGATTTCTTCAATTTTAGCATTACGTTCAGCTTGTGCTGCTGTTTCAGCTTCAGCTTGTGCTGCTTTTTCTTCAATGATCTTTTCTAGTTTCACAGAAAGGTCAGTTAATTCTTCAAGAGATAGCTCTTTTACTGCAGCTTTAAAACGACGACCGTGGGTTAAAATATCTAAAAATTCACTCATGATGGTTAATGTCCATTTAAAATAGAAAAGGTTTCAATATATTCTTAGCTAAATAATAGGAAGTATTTCGATAAGGATCAAATATTATTTGTATTTAATTATTAATTAAATTTTTTTAATTAAACTTCATCGCTCAAAAAAACGTTTCATTAGCTAAATGTTACTAATGATAGTGCTTTGTTCTGTTTTCCAATAAACAAATATGAACAGGTGTTTGAATCTGTATTGACGCGAACGTTAACAGCACGTAAAGTGACTCTAATTTCAGCAATAGTTACGCTAACAATAGCTAACTATTGGCACACTCCCGTTCATATAAGAGACGTAAAAAGGAAGCCCTATGAAAGTATTGGTGCCAGTAAAGCGCGTCGTCGATGCCAATGTTAAGGTCAGGGTTAATGCTGACAATACAAGTGTCGATACCGCAAACCTAAAAATGGCAATTAACCCATTTTGTGAGATTGCAGTAGAAGAAGCCGTTCGTTTAAAAGAAGCGGGAAGTGCTTCTGAAGTAATAGTGTTGACTATTGGCCCTAAAGCATCGCAGGAGCAATTAAGAACTGCGCTGGCATTGGGTGCCGATCGCGCGGTACATATTGAAACTGACGAAGAACTTGTATCACTATCGGTAGCTAAGCTTATTTATGCTGTGCAGCAAAAAGAACAAGCAGATTTAGTTATTTTAGGTAAGCAATCAATTGATGGTGACAACAACCAAACCGGTCAAATGTTGGCGGCAATTGGTAAGATGCCACAAGCCACGTTTGCGTCTGAGGTTAAGCTCTCAGGTGATAAATTAACGGTAACTCGAGAAGTCGATGGTGGTCTTCAAACGCTGATGCTACCACTTCCTGCTGTCGTTACCGCTGACTTGCGTCTAAATGAACCTCGTTACGCTAAATTGCCCAATATTATGAAAGCTAAACGTAAGCCGCTTGAGTCATTAACACCGGCAGATTTTGATGTGACGTTAAAGGCTCACCAAACAGTGCTTAAAGTTTCACCGCCAGCCGAGCGCAGTGCCGGTGTGATGGTGTCTTCTGTTGAAGAGTTAATTGCAAAATTAAAGAATGAAGCGAAGGTGATCTAATGGCAATTTTAGTATTAGCAGAACATGACAACAATAGTTTAAAACTCGATACCGCCAAAGTGGTTGCTTGTGGTCAAGCCATTGGTGGCGACATTGATGTATTAGTGGTCGGCCATAATTGTGGTGATGCTGTTAGTAGCGCACAGCAATTAAATGGTGTCCGCAAAGTATTAGTTGCTGACGCTGCTGTTTATGCCAATGGTTTGGCTGAAAACATTGGTGACTTGTTAACTGAACTTGCTGCAGATTACGAACATATTTTGGCTGCGGCATCAAGTCACGGCAAAGATGTATTACCTCGTGTTGCTGCTTTGCTTGATGTTAGTCAGTTATCTGAAGTCATTGAAGTGATAAGCGCTGATACGTTTGTTCGCCCTGTTTACGCTGGTAGTGCATTAGCGACAGTACAAAGCTTGGATGATAAAAAAGTGATGACGGTTCGCTCAAGCGCATTTGATGCAGTGGCGAGTGATGGTAGTGCCCAATTGCTGACCTTAGGGCAAGAAATTGCTCCGCTGGTTGAGTTTCAATCTCAAAGTTTAACGGAATCTGAGCGCCCTGAGTTAGGCAGTGCAGGTATTATTGTCTCTGGTGGCCGCGCAATGGGCAACAGTGAAAACTTTGGTATTTTAGAGCAGTTGGCCGATAAGTTGGGCGGCGCGTTAGGTGCCTCTCGTGCAGCAGTTGATGCGGGCTTTGTACCAAATGATCTTCAAGTAGGGCAAACAGGTAAAATTGTTGCTCCAGACCTATATATCGCTGTTGGTATTTCTGGTGCTATCCAGCATCTGGCTGGCATGAAAGATTCAAAAGTGATTGTCGCAATCAATAAAGATCCTGAAGCGCCAATTTTTCAGGTAGCAGACTACGGATTAGAAGCAGACTTGTTTGAGGCAGTGCCTGAACTTTTAGCACAGCTTTAAATAACCGAATGTGTGGGTTTACCTAAAACAGTACAGCGCACTCAAGATAGAGTTGTTTGTATATCGTTGCTATTAGGTTGCTCACCTTAAGTTTGATTTGGTTATGTTTGCGATCTGTGTCACGATAAGCGGCTTTAGGGTAGCATCTCTTAAGCCGCTTATGTTTCTATGTCATTTACGTTATTTAGCTCTGTCTATTTAACGTCCTTAGAAGTAGAGGTGCGTCAAATATCAGTACCAGCAAGTAGGGTGATGCCTATGATTTGTTGCGAAAGGATTTGATGCCGAAGTGATATAGCATATCAAGGCTTATTGCTGGGGCTGTTACCGAATAGGTACAGCACTGCCATAGTACTTTTTATCTGGAAGATAAAAAGATTTGTATTGATGTCTAACATTGATATTACTGTGGAGCGCTACTGATAGGACAGGTGTAAACAGCTTCCAATGCTATATCCCACCAGTTCAGTCGGCCTCCATTCGTACTTAGCGAAGATAATAATTAAATGACCATTTTAAGTTATGCCGATTCGGCACTGTCGTTACTACCTCCGGTAGTGGCAATCATTCTGGCGATGTTTACTCGTCGTGTTTTACTGTCTCTGGGTGTGGGGATCATTCTCGGTGCATTGTTGTTGACTGATTTTGCTGTCGTCAATAGCGGCCAATATGTAGGTCAACAAGTCGCAGGACTTGTGTGGGATGACGGCGCATTAAATAGCTGGAATTTATACCTGCTTGGCTTCCTTATTGTACTTGGTATGATCACGGCGCTGATCACGGTTAGCGGTGCGGCTCGCGCCTTTGCCGATTGGGCCCGCTGCCATATTCGCAATAAGCGTGACGCAAAATTGCTAACCATGTTTTTGGGGTGCGTCGTATTTATTGATGACTACTTTAATAGCCTTGTTGTGGGGAGTGTCGCAAGACCTTTAACTGACCGCTATTATATTTCCCGTAGTAAGCTGGCTTACTTGCTTGATTCTACCGCCGCTCCTATCTGTGTTATTTCACCTGTTTCTAGTTGGGGCGCTTACATTATCGCTTTGATTGGCGGGATATTAACGGCACATGGTTTTGCTGATTCAGGACATTTAAACACTTTTGTGCAGATGATCCCGATGAACTTCTATGCCATTTTTGCTTTATTGCTCTTACTTTGTGTTGCGCTTATGGGGCTGGACGTAGGTCCAATGCGCCAGCATGAGCTCAATGCACAAAAAGGTACCCTTTACGATGAGTCTAAAGGGTTACCACCTGGGGCCAATTCTGGCCTGCCAGAAGCCGATACCGGTAAAATACTCGGTTTGTTCTTGCCAATTACAGTGTTAGTTTTTGCCACATTCTTCTTTATGGTAAACAGTGGGGCAGACGCTCTAGCAGAAAAGGGTCAAGAGTTTAGCTTACTGGGCGCATTTGAAAACACTGACGTGGCTTCATCATTGTTCTTTGGTGCTTTAATCGGTCTTGTGGTTACGCTGGCTTTGGTTACTATTCAAGGTGTAGGCAAAAAGATGATCGGCAAAGGCATTATTGAAGGTGCTAAGTCAATGTTGCCAGCTATCTACATTTTACTATTTGCTTGGACAATTGCAGGTGTTATTGGTCAACTCGAAACCGGTAAGTACATGGCTAGCTTAGCTACCGGTAATATTCCGTTTGCAATGCTACCTGCTGCACTGTTTATTCTTGCTGGATTGACGGCCTTTTCAACCGGTACCAGTTGGGGCACATTTGGTATTATGCTACCAATTGCAGCCGATATGGCGATGGGTAGTGACACAACGATGATGTTACCAATGCTTGCCGCTGTGCTCGCTGGTGCGGTGTTTGGGGACCATTGCTCACCTATCTCAGATACCACTATTTTGTCATCTACTGGGGCTAACTGTCACCATATTGATCATGTGATAACACAGCTTCCTTATGCGTTAATTGTGGCGGGGATCAGTTTGTCTGGTTACTTAGTGCTTGGCTTCACCGGCTCGGTAATGGCAGGTCTACTGGCGTGTAGTGTGTTGTTTGTTATTAGTATTATTGGGCTACGCATTAAGTCATGTCAGCGAAAGGCATAAGCTGGTTTGAGGCTACTATTTAGCAAATGTTTAAGGTAGACGTTTAGGGCTCAGGATTCACACCGTCGTTATTAAATGACAGCGTGAATTTATAGACATTAAAAAGCCGCTCTCAATTGAGAGCGGCTTTTTTTTGTGTGGTCACTTACCATACTATTTTGTCAGCACATTGGTCACGCTGAGCAAATATAATGGCGACTACCTTATTGATAGCACCTACCACTAGGTTAACGTTCTCGTAAAATGAATCACGAGAACGTTACTTTGTGCTACTTGTTTAAACCACGACGGTTAAGTAGAGCTTCAGTTGTTGGCTCTTGTCCTCTAAAGGCTTTGTAAGCGTCCATTGGCGCAACAGTGTTACCTACTTCGCGAATGGTTTTTCTAAACTTCATGCCGATGTCACGATTCAAACCGCCTTGTGTTTGCACATAGGCAAAGGCGTCGGCTGCCAAGATTTCACTCCACATGTAGGCATAGTAACTCGCTGAGTAACCACCAGGGAAAGCGTGTGAGAAGAAAGTTGATTTATATCTTGGTGGAACAGCTGCTAGGTCAACACCGTGCTTTTTCAGTGCCGCCGCTTCAAAAGTAGCGACATCTTGCAATGGCGTGCCCGGTTTTAGTGAATGCCATTCTAAATCAAGTAACGCCGCTGACATGTATTCTAATGTGTCAAACCCTTGGTTGAAACTACGTGCAGTTAGTACTTTATCAAGTAGCGCCTTAGGAATAGGTTCACCTGTTTGGTAATGCTTCGCGTAGTTAGCTAGCACGGTTGGGTGACCGGCCCAGTCTTCTTCAAAAGTTGATGGGAATTCAACAAAGTCACGTGAAACTGAAGTACCTGACAGTGTCGGGTAGTTAACTTTAGAGAACATGCCGTGAGTACCATGACCCAATTCATGGAACATCGTAGTTACTTCATCGTAGCTAACAAACGTAACTTCGCCCGCAGGGGCTTTTTTAATGTTCATCACGTTGACGACAACAGGCTTATTGTTTAGCAGTTCAGACTGATCAACAAATGAACTCATCCAAGCGCCGCCACGTTTGCCTTCGCGGGCAAAATAATCGGCATAGAAAATAGCTAAGCTAGTACCATCTTCATCGAAGACTTCATAGGCTTTAACGTCTGGGTGGTAAACCGGTAAATCTGGACGAGGGGTAAAGGTTACACCGTAAAGAGTGTTAAGCGTGAAGAAAACGCCATCTTTTAATACGCGATCAAATTCGAAATACGGACGAATCGCTTCAGCGTCTAGGTCAAATTTATCTTTACGTACCAGCTCAGCGTAATAAGCCCAATCCCATGGTGCTAGTTCAAAATTACCACCGGTTTTGTTGATCATCGCTTGTATATCAGCCGCTTCTTTTTTGGTGTTAGCAATGACTGCTGGCACCATAGAGCCAAACATTTCGTATACCGCTTCAGGTGTTTTTGCCATTTGTGGCGCTAAGCGGTAATCAGCCCAGCTATCATAGCCAAGTAGCTCTGCACGTTCTGAACGAAGTTGTGCTAAACGAGCAACTAAAGTTGCCGTTTCATTTTCGCCAGTTAGGCCACGGTTTGAAGATGCTTCCCAAATTTTTTGGCGCAGTTCGCGGTTGTCTAATTGCGCTAGAACCGGCTGGCGTGTGGTGTTCGTTATGTTGAGTTGGTATTGGCCGTCATGTCCATTGGCAGTTGCATCAGCAGCAGCAGCTCTAATTGCGCTGTCAGATAAGCCGGCTAACTCAGATTTATCGGTAACAATGATGGCGTTTTCTTTTGTGAGGCGCATCAAACGTTGAGCGAACTCATTGGTCAGTGTTGATTGTTCTTCATTTAGCGCGCGAATTTTTATTTTTTGCTCATCAGTTAATTTAGCGCCGGCAAGAACAAAACGTTGGTAATAAACCTCAACTAAGCGTGTCGCCTCAGCTGATAAGTTAAGTTTTGCGCGGTTGTTATAAATGGTTTCAATGCGGTTAAACAACTCAGGGTTTAGATTGATGTTGTCTGAATGTGAGGCCATTTTTGGCGCCATTTCGCCCTGTAGTTTGCGTCGCGCTGGGTTGCTATCTGAACCGGCCAAGTTATAAAAAACTTGTGACGTACGGGTAAGCAATGCACCACTTTTTTCCATCGCTACAATAGTGTTATCAAACGTTGGCGCAGCTGGGTTGTTAGCAATTTTCAAAATTTCTTGATAGTGCTCTTTCATACCCTGAATAAGTGCTGGTGCGAAATGCTCATCTTTAATTTTGCTAAAGTCAGGTGCGTGGTATTGCAACGTACTGGCTTGTAAAAATGGGTTTTGTGTTTGAACCATAGTCGCTGCCGTTTGGTCTGTTTGAGTCGTAGAACAAGCGCTTAATGCGAGCGTAGCTGTAATAGCTGCTGCGATAAGAGTTTTATGCATCTTATGAGGCTTCCTTCATTATAGTTGTTTTGTTGTTATACCTAACGAGTTATGTCGTTGGTTGTTTTTGCGGCGCATATGACAATGGTAACCTGTTGAATGTGTTGAGTTGCACACAACACTCTTCAATTGTTTGTTAATTTATCCCGAAAATTAAAGTCAATTAACCTTTTAAACGCTAAATTGTGATGTCAGCGGTAGCAAAATTGTAGCGAAAAGTAACGTAGTTTAACTTGTGCTAAATCACATTGAGATGAATGGGTGATGAAAAAGTTACTGTATTGCTGTTTTTTGTGCTTATTTTAGATTATCCCGCTGTTAATAATAACCTTGCAAGGCAGTGCAACGGCGGGGCGTTGAATCACGTTATTTAGGTTAGTAGATGTTTTCAGTTAGCTAATAATGTTAAACTCAACACGAATTAATCCATAAGGACACTCGGTTTGGCGCAACTATATTTTTATTACTCAGCAATGAATGCGGGTAAATCAACTTCATTGTTACAGTCTTCATATAACTACCGCGAGCGCGGTATGAATACATTAGTAATGACTGCGTCAATTGACGATAGATTTGGGGTTGGTAAAGTCGCGTCGCGTATTGGTATTGAAACCGAAGCACAAGTATTTGGTAGCGGTGACGACTTAGCACAAATGATTGCTAAGGCGCATGTCGATCAGACTCTGCATTGTATTTTAATCGATGAATCTCAGTTTTTGAGTAAAGAGCAAGTCAAACAGCTAACTTATGTGGTCGATATTCTGGGTATTCCAGTATTGTGTTATGGCCTTAAAACGGATTTTCAAGGCGAACTCTTTAATGGTAGTCAGTACTTGCTTGCTTGGGCTGATAAATTGGTTGAACTAAAAACCATTTGTCACTGTGGCCGTAAAGCTAACATGGTCGTTCGCCTTGATGGTGATGGTAAACCTATGCGCGAAGGCGAGCAGGTAGAAATCGGTGGCAACGAAAGCTACGAGTCTGTGTGCCGCAAGCACTTTAGAGAGCTGATCTGGGATTAATCTTTTTATTAGGTTGAACATAATAGAAGCCAGTTGCTTAGCGCACCTGGCTTTTTTGTTTTTGCCCATCTAGCAGATGCGTATTTAGCGGCTACCCTCGCAAGTTAAGCTCTGACTACGACGCTGTATTACATAAGCTCTGACATGGTCGTAAACTAAGTTGTAAATAAAGACGTAAATAGTAATAAAAATGGTGACCCCAATGTCCATGATAAAGGCTTGCCACAGGCTCACCGCTAATAAGTACGCCATTACCGGGATCGTGATAACCAGTAACCCAACTTCAAATAGGGTTACATGCATAATACGTAACCCAAATGAGCGTGAGAGCTTGTCACCTTTGGCAAATTGGTCAAAAAACCAGTTATAGATATAATTCCATACCATCGCGATAGTCGCGATAACTATCATTGTTCCTGATAGTGCTTCAATTTTATGGTCGGTGAAAATGGCTAAACCAATGACCGAAAAAGTGACGGCTAACACCTCTAGCAACACTGAATGAAATATTCTTTCTACAATACTCATATAACGCCTCAACAATACATCTCAACTTAAAAACAGAGTGCGATTATGACAGCGAAGCAGGATAGATAAAGTTAGCAACCATCACGATTAGTGATACCATTAGGTTGTTCTAATGAATTTGAGGCGGTAAAACATGTACAGTTTCGAGCAATTAAAAGTGTTTATCACCGTATGTGAATTCGGTTCTTTTTCGGCTGCAGCCCGCAAGCTTAACCGTGCTCAGTCTGGGGTGAGTCAGGCGATCGCGAATTTAGAGGTTGCCATTAACCAAGATTTATTCAATCGTGACAAAAATACACCAGTGTTAACCGACAACGGTCACGCCTTATTACCGATTGCAAAATCAATATTGAATGAACAGCAGTATTTTGATCAAAAGGTCGAAGCATTAACAAAAGAGTACGAACATGAGTTAGTGATCGCTATTGATGAAAGCCTAATAGATGAAGCGCTATTAAAAAGTATCACTCCTTTAGCAGACCAATTTCCCATCACCAATTTCGAGATCATTACCGCGGCAACGTTTGACGTTGAAGCACTTGTCCGCCAGGGCAAAGCCCACGTTGGAATTGTGTACGCCGATGGCGAATTAAAAGTGGATATGGATTTTTTCCTGCTTGGCCAGGCTCGGTTTTTAACGATTGCCTCACCTAAGCATGTGCTAGCGACGTTGCCGGTGGTACAGGATGCTGACTTAAAGCGCTATCGCCAATGTGTGCACCGAAGTGCTAAACAAAAAGAGCTTTGGTTTAGCTATGGGATCAGTTCAATGATGTGGTATGCCAGTACTCACCAAACCTTAGTGCAATTGGTACAACAAGGGATTGGTTGGGCTAACGTGCCGGAGCTAATCATTAAAAATGAGCTTAAACAAGGTTGTGTAACCGCTTTACCGGTCGCACATGAACATGATGGCTGGCTGACTCCTGTTGGCTGCTTAGTATCGCGACGTCTCGCTGGTGGACCTGTGTTAACCCGTGTGATTGATACGCTACAGCAATATAGCTTTATTGACGAACACTGGCAGCTCAAGTAACCATATGAATGAGACTAAAGGTATTGTTCAATCTGTACATGATTAGATTAAAAATAAGTACTTACTATCGCTAATAAGTAGAACAAATGAGGTTTAGCTTGTTAGCGCTGAGTTTAGTGAAGACAGTGTTTAATAAAAGTCTTTAGCGGAAGTGTTTAATGCAGGTGATGATTTTAACAGCCCGTTATTACATTTACTTGTTAACATTTGTGGTCAAACTACTTTGACATCGACAGCAGTAAACCGTTAATAACATAGTCAAAGTGAAGGGTTGGACTTTTGTGAAAACAGTGCAACACCGTGGCTTAGAGCCAAGTGGTGCACTGAGGTTAATCAACAGTGACAACAAATTATTTTGGCGACGCGGGTAAAAAGTCTCGACCGTCTTTGACTAAATCACTCGTGCCCATTGTTCTGTCATTTAATGAGTTACCGTAGTTATTTCTGCAGTGTGAACATGGGCTCATCTTATTCACAAAGCGGCCTTTTTTAGTGTATTTTCTAATATAGGCATGTGAGATCTCGACATTGCCTCGGTGCAAAATTACGGTATTGCCCAGCTTGCCTCTTAAATCACTTACCGCAGCATCTTCAGCACACATGTTGTCATTAGCGCGCCCCCAGCCAATAACCTCAGGCCCAGAGCCGCAATATTTAGCCGCCACCCAAGGCCCGCTGTGAAAGCCTGTTGGCTTACCATCAGGCAGATGAGAGGGTTTATTTGCTAACTGGTAAGCCACTAGTTCAAGTGCATCGCTTGGTGCTTGATCGCAGCTTGGGCTAAAGCCTAGAGCTCGGTCAGTAGACACAAAATAGTTATGATTGTGACTGATTTTTAAATTTTGGCACACGTGGTTTCCGGGAATGCGTTTTATGGTCACCACTTGGGCTACGCTGCTGTCGCAGGCGAGTATTTTGTCGCCAGAATTTAGTGCTTTAGCGTTAACCCATTGTTTGGTCACGAGGTAAAAAGGGTGGTCGTCGGCCACAAACATCGCGGTTTGTAACTCACCAATTGCGTATTCAATTTCGATCATATTGTTTGTAACACATCCAAAAGTCTTGCTTGTAAAGCACAGTTTAAACCGTTTTACAGCAATGCTAACGTCACCACAATTACACAGTGATGTATTCGCTGTCGGCTGGTGGCTGTAAAGTTGGGCCGTAGGTTGAGTGTAAAGCGGGCTAAATCATCACGGCTTTAAATTTCGAGTCACTGTTTGGACATAATAACAGGATTAGAGCTAATCCCCGATGTGTTTTACGTTTGGGCTTCTCTGGACTAGAGATAGACCATAGGGATGAAAATAACCTACCTAACAGTATGGCTTAGGTAGGTTAATTAACCTGTAGCTGTGCCCGATTAGCTTAACGTTAATGCTACTTTAGTCCCTTGTGCGATTGCTTTTTTTGCATCAAGCTCTGAAGCAACATCGGCACCACCTATTAACTGATAAGGCTTGGTTAAGTCTTGTGCTAATTCTCGTAATGGATCTTGCCCAGTACAAATAACGACATTATCCACCTCTAAGATTTGAGATTCATCATTAACAATTATATGTAAACCTTGATCATCAATTTTTTGGTAAGACACTCCTGGGATCATATTAACGCCTTTATATTTTAGCCCTAAACGATGCATCCAACCGGTAGTTTTGCCGAGGTTTTTCCCCACAGCGGAAGACTTACGTTGCAGTAAATGCAGCTCGCGTGCCGCCGGGGTCACTTGTGGTTTTATGCCTTCAACGCCGCCTCTAGCGCTGAATGTCATGTCAATGCCCCATTCTTTCATAAACAGTTCAATGTTTTGGCTGGTTGGCTCACCTTGATGCGCTAGATATTCACAGACATCAAAACCAATCCCCCCAGCGCCTAAAACGGCCACTTTTTTACCGACAGGTTTTTTATGAACCAGTACATCGATATAAGAGATAACTTTTTCATGGTCTATGCCTTCTATCTCCGGCACTCTTGGTGTAACCCCTGTTGCGATTAGTACTTCATCAAAGTCGCTATTATTTAAAAATGTGCTTGTAACGCGGGTATTGAGCTGTAAATCGATATTAGATAGTTCTAATTGTCGGCCAAAAAAGCGAATGGTTTCATAAAACTCTTCTTTACCAGGGATCTGTTTAGCAATATTGAATTGGCCACCAATCTCTGATGCACTATCAAAAATGGTGACTTGATGACCGCGCTTTGCCAATGTTGTTGCAGCAGCAAGACCGGCGGGACCTGCGCCAACTACGGCAATGCGTTTACTGTTAGTGCTAACAATAAGGTTCATTTCAGTTTCACGGCAAGCTCTAGGGTTGACCAAACAACTGGTTAATTTGCCAGAAAATACATGGTCTAAACATGCTTGGTTACACCCAATACAGGTATTAATTTCATCTGACTTGTTTTGTTCGGCTTTGTTGACAAATTCCGGATCGGCAAGGAAAGGGCGTGCCATTGAAACCATATCTGCATCACCACGGGCGAGTACATCTTCGGCCACTTCAGGTGTATTAATTCGGTTTGATGTAATGACGGGAATAGACAGTGCTTTTTTAAATTTAGCGGTTACCCAAGTAAAGGCGGCTCGTGGAACTTTTGTGGCAATCGTGGGGATCCGTGCTTCATGCCAACCAATACCGGTGTTAATAATGGTTGCACCGGCTTGTTCAATGGCTTTGCCTAATGTCACGATCTCGTCGTAAGACGAGCCTCCTTCGACAAGATCTAACATTGACAGGCGATAGATAATAATAAAGTCTTTACCCACAGCTTCTCGAACTAAACGAACCACTTCAATCGGTAGGCGAATGCGATTTTCATAATCGCCACCCCAATTATCATCGCGATGATTTGTGCGTTTACTAATAAACTGATTAAGGAAATAGCCTTCAGATCCCATGATTTCAACCCCATCATAGCCGGCGCTTTGTGCTTGCTTTGCTCGAGAAATAAAATCATTGATTTGTTTTTGAATACCCGCTTCATCTAATGCTCTGGGCTTAAACATATTGATAGGCGCTTGTATGGCAGATGGCGCGACAAGGTTAGGGTTGTATGCGTAGCGACCAGTGTGCAGTATTTGCATACAAATTTTACCACCGGCTTCATGTACGGCATCGGTAATGCACTTATGGTCCTGTAAATCGTTGTAGTTAACACTATGCTCATCGGACGCATGAGTGCCACCTTCTTCATTAGGGGCGATTCCGCCAGACACTATTAACCCCACACCGCCAGCAGCCCTTTCTTTAAAATAGGCGGCCATACGTTCAGGCCCATTGGCTAACTCTTCAAGCCCTGTGTGCATTGACCCCATAATGATACGGTTTTTTAACGTAGTAAAGCCCAAATCTAAGGGCTGAAATAGGTGTGGATACGGGTGAGACACTGCAGAGTTAGTCGACATTGTGGTTCCTTATCTCGCTCTATTTTTGGCGATGTTTTGTTTTTATTGTGTAGTATAAATGTTGCTTGACAGTGTCAAGATAGCGATTGATTTTGACACTGTCAAGATTGTTAGATACATTGAAAATATTCTCAATTTAACTGTTGTATTATGAAACCCAACTACCACCATGGTTCATTGCGCGAGCAATTGATTGTCGAAGCAACAAGTATGATCAGTGAGTTTGGTATTGATGGCTTATCGTTGCGAAAATTGGCTGAACGCGTCGGGGTTTCTCGAACAGCACCGTATCATCACTTTAAAGATAAAAACGATTTGTTATGTGCAATTGCACAGGGCGGGTTTAAGCAGCTGCAACAAATTAATCGTAAAATTACCATCGCTGAACCGCATGATCTTCGCGCTCACTTTAAACAATATTTTCAGTACTATGTTAATTATGCGACCCAAAACCCAGCGCTTTATGATTTGATGTTTGGCCGAACGATTTGGAAAAATAACGACAGCACTGCTGAGCTGCGAGATATAGCGCATCCCACATTTCAACATTACGTCGAAATGATTGAAACTTGGCAAAATAATGGTTTACTTAACCATAATGAAAATACATTACGTTTATCACAATTAACCTGGGGCATGATGCATGGTATCGCTCGGTTAATTATTGATGGTATTTATGTCGATTCTAAATCGGTGAATGAACTGGCTGATTGTGCGGTAAACTTATTTGTAGGCCAAAGCGCTTAGTGTTGGCCTATGTTTTACGTGCATACATTAATTCATGAGTGCGTTATTTTTGGGCGTATCAACACTCACTAAACTCAAAATCAACGATGGGTTTGGTATTTTCTGCCGTCGATTGGCGATAACGTAAATAGCAGGCTAAAGAGCCAGCATTTTCATCAAAGTTTCCATGCCAATAAACCCAAGCGCCGGGATACACACTCGCACGACTGTGCCATGCTCCTGTTTGTCGATTGTTATTAAAGTCATTTTCGTCAAATGCCAATGCAGCACTGATCCCGCTTTGAGTGCCAGCAGGGTAGCCGTAAACAATATCGATTAACTGACCATTGATCATCACTTGTGCGTTAGGTTGTTTCTCTAGCCCTTCAATAACCGATTTACTATAAACCAAGGTTGCAGTGCTGTTGATCGTCCCTCTGAGATTGCTGGAGGTTGCAATCACGCCTTCAGATGTGAAATTAATAAATTTCGGCATTGCTACGATTGCGATCACGCCCAGAATAATAATCACCACGACTAATTCAATTAAGGTAAAGCCACGGGGTCCATTGTTATGCATGTATAAATATCATCCTTGGTAAAAGCATTTACATTTATGTGATTATATAAATTTCTTGTGCGAGGCAAGGTGAGGCGAGTCGCTATTTTGATGTTGGAAGTTAATTTTGCAATATTTATTGTAATAACATGTTTAAAATTATTCTGTGCTTATATATAAATATTTTAGGTTCGGTGCATATTAATCTTGTAGTTATATACTTAAAGAACCGTCATATTGAGGCCGAAAATTCTATTTAAGCGCTTTACTAAATATAGGTGTTACTAATGTAGCTAACTTGCTGTAGGGCGCGATAATAATTCTTGCTTGAATAACTATCGATTCAAATTAATATGAGCGGCTGCAAGGTGAATGACAACCGCTAAGATATCGTATGACCTATTAGGTTTACGGTTCATCTGTAAAAAAGATGTAAGTACAGGCTTAATTAAGGTTGCTTTTCAACCAAAACAAGGTCTTGAATAATGCCACCATCAAATACTGTCATAGGTGATTCTTTATCAAAACGCATAATTCCAGAAGAGTACATAACATTGTTTTCAAAGTTAAAAACTAAAGTGATGAAATCATTTTTAGATTCTTCTATCCAGTTAACAATGTACATTTTGTTGCCGATTTTACGAGAGCGGTAAGGAACATTTTTATTACCGTTCCCTTTCTTTTTGCCCGTTAACCAGATGTAGTCAACCATTCCATCATGTATTTTGAACTCAATACCTGCACCTGATTGGTAGAAGTAGTTCATAGTGGTGCCGTCAAGGTGCTGCTCAGTAATGTTAATACCTTTAGAATAAGCACTGCCGCTTATCAGCATGAGGGCAAGGGCGAGACTAGAAATTATTTTGAACATTATTAATCCTTAAATTTGTTTTGGTATTTTGCTCTACAAACCGTACCGCCGGAATATATGCAACTATAGTGCAACGGTGCACTTAATTTATGAGCTAAATGTTCAAGGCACTGATGCTTAAATAGATAGTAGCCGTTGCTGATTATGGCATCAAGCGTGTTTGTGCACAGTTTAGATAAATACAGTTTAAGTTGTTTAAAGTTAGCGGTGAGTCATATTTATTTGGGCTGGCCATGCTTAATTAGCTAATTAAGTATTGCCTTTAGTGGTATTTGGTTTATATGTATTTATCAGATTAAATTTGCTGGCAATCAAATAGCGTTTATAAACAATAATGGATACCGGTTACGGAAGTAACTTTGGGGTTAAGTGGTTGGAACGGATTTTATTGTAAAGACTCGCTCCAACCTGAACGCTAATGTGATTGGCTGCTAGCTAAACGCTGGCCATTTATTAAATGCTTGTTTTTCTAGTTGCATTTTACCGGCTTCGTCTTGATAGATATTGATCCAAGCTTGCCAGTTTTCAAAATCGATATCTGGGCAATCTAAGCGGTAATGGCTACAACGACTTTCAGTACGCATGATGGATGCTTTTAACTTCATCTCGGCAGTGATGATCATGTTCTCGGTTTCATGTGCTAGTCGTAAACTATGCAGATCATTGGCTAGCAACATGGGTACATGGTGTTCTCGTAACTCTTCAACGTAGGCGAGAGCAGCCTGCATCATGCGCTCTTTTTTTATATACAACACAAAGTTAGGGATCATGATCCCTTGTAGAACTTGGGTTACCCATGCTGGACTAAAGCCCCTGTTTCGGCTCAGTGGTGCTAATATTTCTTTTGCCACTGTGTCTGCATATGACTTTGGCACTTCAATATTGAGTGCGATATTCAGGCTATCTTTCGCTGCTGCCGCTCCGGCTATTGCGCCTTGTACTGCGGAGCCTGCCAGTGACGAGCCTATTTGAGTATAAATGCCACCTGACATATATGATCCGAGCGCATCTCCTGCGGCGTAAAGGCCCGGCAATGTTGATAATCCCTGCTCATTAATTGGTACTATGCCTTCTGCTTTGTGGATCGCCATGCCTGCAGATGAGCCGCCCACTTGCTCGCCGCCCATTCCTGGAGGGCCAGAATGACCTTTACCCGATATTAATGTTCTTAATAAACCTTGTTTAGGCGGAGGCGGCGGAGTGGTCATTCTAAATGCTTCTGGAATAAGCGGGCCGCCTTGAGCCATTTTACCGCCTCGTCCGGGTGGGCCCATAGTGACAGGGCCGCCCAACATATATCCTTGATAGTTTAAATCGACTCCAAGGTGATGATTGATCGTGATTGATGTTATAGACGGTTTTTCTTCTACTTGACCATGCCAATTGTCATAACTTGAGCCGGAGTTTTCGGCCGAGCCCGGATGTCCGTCGTTCCACTCTTTACCTGTGACTTTTGCGCCCACTTTATAGGCCATGATGGTGCCATCGTGGGTGAGGTCACATACCGGAAAACCACTCGGTTTAAAGCCGCCAGAACCAGTACATAAGATGACCGACTTTGCATGGTAATGGATAATTTTGTTCTCATCTAAACTAAAGCCAGATGCGCCAACGATTCGACCTTGTTGTTTGAGTAGATGAGTGATCATGATGCGCTCTTCAACGGGAATGTTGCGTTCATCAATCGGGCGCATAAAGCCTTGGTTAAGTAACGGTGAGTCAAAGAATCCCCATTGTTTTAACTCTTGTACACGTGCATAGGAGTGCTCAGCCAGCTGGCGGGTAAAAACCGGATTATTGGTTTGAATTGCGGATTCACTGACCTTATCAACAAATTGGTCAATACTCATTGTGGCAGTGTGTTTGTCGTAGCTAAAAATGCCTTTAGCGAAAGGCGTTAAGCCTGAACTGCCGACACGACCTTTTGATACCACTAACACTTTTGCGCCGCTATCGTGGGCTTTAACCGCTGCGAACAATCCGGCCATACCTCCGCCAATGACAAGTACGTCGAGTTTACGCGTCTCTTGCGAAAAATCGGCGCGGTCTACTGCTGCGCGTTCTCTTTTGGGGCGAGGACCTTTAGCGGTTGCATCAAAAGGGAGGCTCGCTATGGCAGCGGCGCTGGCAATACCGCCAGCGGCTCCAATAAATTGACGACGAGATAAAGTAGGTTTTGATTTCATGATTATCTCCAAGACACAATAACTGGAATGTTTTTTTCAGGTGTAATCGTAATGGCACCAACCGGACAATATAAGCGACACAGATGACAGACTTGGCAATCTTCTGGGTAGCGTATTTCTGCTTTTTTAGTGTCTTTATTCATATGGATAACATCTGTTGGGCAACTTTTGACGCAGGCTTCGCAGCCGATGCAGCCAGAAATTTGTTGAATCGCCATTATTTGCTCCTAATTAAAATGCCAGTTGTTCAAAGTGGACTTGACCTGACGAGATCCCTAGATGAGTTAAGTGTTTGCTGGTTGCTGTCATCATGGCCTCTGGTCCGCATAAATAAACGCTCCAGTCTTGCTGCTGACCAGCAGAGATACTGGCGCTGATGTGGGGTTTATCAACATAGCCTTGCTGGATATCAAGAGGTGGTGTGTCACCGTTTCGATAAACTTGATTAACGTCTTTTTGCTCAATAACTTGCTCGCAAACCAACTGCAACTTAAAGTTGTGCATGGATTGCTCTAATGCTATCAACTCGTCGATACAAACCATTCTTTGTAGGTTTTTATTGGCGTAGATGAGGCGAATAGGGCGGGCGTCATTTCGTTTTGCCAGTTCGCGTAACAGGCTGACCATTGGAGCAATACCAGCACCACCGGCTATTAATGTAATACCGCTGGCAGTCGAACTTTGAGCCAAGCTCATACTGCCGTAAGGCCCGTCAACAAAAACAGTTTGGCCCACACTAAGTTGCGCCAGTGATGAGGTGTAATCGCCAAGTTCACGGATAATAAAAGACAAATGAGCTTGATCATTATGCTCTGAGGCAATCGAAAAAGGATGTTGCTCAAGGTTGTAAGCTGAGCCACTGGTGTTGAGCCAAGCAAACTGGCCCGCTTCATATGCAAAGCGTTGCTGCATAGCTGGCTTTATAGTGAGTTGCCAATCACAGGTGCTGATTTTATTTATTGCAGTAATAGCAAAAGGCTGACGCTGTATTTTACGAGGCTTAATCAAGTAGTTATAAACGAGCAATAATATTGAAAACATATACAGAGCCCACCAAACACCATTAAAATGAGCATTAAACTGTCCATGACTTCCCACTGTAGTGACATGTAATGTTGCCAGCGTGGTGATAACGCCAAAGCCTACAATATGCAGCAGGCGCCAAGTTTCATAGCGAATAGTCAGCTTGTCTTTGTAGATAGCCATCAATACCCAAGCTAGCATCATCAACCAGGCGATTAGTCCGGTTAATAGTTGTGGAGCCGTCAGCATACTGATAAAGCTAGCGCTGAAATCATCAAACGACATCATCATTTTGGGGGCTAAAATGAGCAGAGGATGTACAAAGAAAAACAAACCAAGGTATTGGCCTAGACGCTTATGTTTGGCAACACTCCAGTCGATATTGCTAAATAGTGGCACCGCTTTAAGTCGACCAGCTAAAGGAAACTGCACAAAAAAGGCTGTCATGGCGATGAGGGTTATGGCACCTAATACACTGCTGTATAAACCTTCATATACCATGCCTAAACTTTCAGCGGCAATAAAGGGTAATAGCAATAATGCACAATAACCGAAGGTGGCTGCATGTTTGCGCGTTAGGCGCAGTGTGCCAACGCGAAACATAATCGTTTTTAAATTGATGATGTTTGATATCGACATATGTGTTCCCATTTATCGTTGATAATATGGGATAAATTATCAGTAGCCGGGTTAACGCCGGGTTAATACTCGATAATAACGCAGTAGTATTGGGGATTTCGTTGATTATTCCAGTCACCTTAACCAAACATTAACCTTGTTATTGTTATTATGTGCAGCTTAAGCAAAGTGTGTTAAAAATTTAGAGGTTTTCATGGGGATAGATAAGTTGCAGTTACTGTTAGTTGAAGACGATATTGACTTGGCTACCGCCGTGATTGATTATTTTGAGCTTGAAAATATTCAATGTGACCATGCCGCCAATGGTTTGTCTGGTTTAAACCTCATTAGAGCTAACCATTACGATGCGGTTATTTTAGATTTAAATATGCCTAAGATGAATGGCCTAGAAGTGTGCGAAACGTTGCGTACCCAAGGGATCGATGTTCCTATTTTAATGCTCACCGCCAAAGACACTCTCGACGATAAGCTTACTGGTTTTGCAAAAGGGGCTGACGACTATTTAGTTAAACCTTTTGCGATGGAAGAATTGATTGTGCGGGTGCAAGTGTTATCGCGTCGGCGTAGTGGACAAGTGACCACACTTAGCGCATGCGGTTTAGAGCTCGATACTAAGCAGCAAGTTATTTGCCGGGCGGGGAGTCCGTTAAAATTGTCGCCCACAGGTTATAAAATATTAGAAGTTTTAATGCGAGCAAGCCCGAATTCAGTGAGCCGAGAAAGGCTGATGCAAAGCGTATGGGGTGATGAACAACCAGATAGTAACAGTTTAAAAGTTCACATGTTTAACTTAAGAAAAGTGGTCGATGGCAATGCTAGCGACAACAATGAAAACAAATTAATCCACACCTTGGTTGGTCGTGGCTTTGTGCTAAAAAATGAGTCTGAAGCATGAAAATTACGCCGAGCCTAAAACTGTATTTTTTAGCCATGATGTTGTTCACCGGCGTGGCCACTATTTCAGTGATGTCGCTTTTCAGTGTGCATTATTTTTTATCCGGTGTCGATTTTTCAATGAGCGACATGATGAAGCGTCAAGCTAAAGATCAACAAGTTACAGACGGTCAGCCAGTTAAGATCCGCGGGGTTGTTGTTGCAAGTCGCTGGGAAGATCTTCCGCCTCAGATCCAAGCCAATATTAATGAGCAAGAACTTGTTCCGGGTGAGCTCATGAAAAGTATTGATGGTAACCCGTTTTTCTCGCCGCCCAAGGCGGGTTTTTTTGCCATTAAAATGCAACATGGCGACCAAGTTCGATATGTGTCATCGATGTTTCTATCGCCACATGATCTGAAAAACCGACCGCGAAAAGGTTCGCATTTTTTATATATTTTTCTTACTGGACTGGTGGGGATTATTGTCTTTTCGTTGGCGCCTTATTTGATATTACGCAAGGTGACTAACCCTGTTGAAAAGCTAAAAAACTGGGCCAAAGGCTTAAATAAAGAGCAGTTGTCACAGCCTATTCCAGATTTTCACTATAGTGAACTTAATACCTTAGCTGACATAGTGCAATCTAGTTTAGACTCTGTCCAAGAGAGCCTAGCGCGCGAGCAACAGTTTTTAGGTTATGCTAGCCATGAGCTACGCACTCCTATCGCGGTGACTCGCACTAATACCGAGTTATTGCGTAAAATGATGCTAAAAGGACTCTCAACGGAGAAGCAGTTACAAGTGTTAGACCGCATAGACCGTGCTAGCGTTACCATGACTGACCTCACCGAAACGCTATTGTGGCTAAACCGTCAAGCAGACAAATCGATTCCACTTAAACCGGTGGCTATTGGTGTGTTAACAAAGCAGTTGTTTGAGGAGCTTGGTTATTTACTCAAAGGTAAAATGGTGGAAATAAGCTTTGAAACTGACGACACGATACAACAATTGCCCGAAGCACTTTGCCGTATCGTACTGACAAATTTAATTCGCAACGCACTGCAACATACCTGCGAAGGTCAGGTTATGGTTACGCAAAAAAACAGCCTGCTTACTATTAGTAACGAAAACCTACAAAGCGACTACATCAAAGATGAACTGGGATTTGGATTAGGTTTAGAGTTAACCCAGCGGTTGGTGAAACATTATGGCTGGCACTATAAAAATGTGTGTACTGACAATGGGCATTATGTCGAAATTGATTTTTGTACGAAAGCCTAACACGGCTCGCTGAGTGAGTATTGGGCTAATGATTTTCCAGCTGATAACGTTTGATACCAATCGTTAAATACCAACTCAAACTGAGAAAATCTGACTCGGCCAAAGGGGTAATGTTGATACTGCTGGCACAAAGCTTTTAGCTTTTGCCTTTGCTGTAGAGGCACACAAAAACGGATAACAGAGCAATGCGCCGTGATCAGTTTGTAGCGGCTATCAATAGTTGACGCTAACGGTGCTTGACTGAAATGCTGACGCAGTTTGTCGCGTAAGTCATTTAAGCCTGAACCTACCGGAAAGCCTTGGATCATAATGCAGGCGGGTGAGGCTGTAACGCCCCTAAACTCTACCTCAATTGGCTCAACATGGTGCAAAACCTGTTTGAGTGCTTCAATATAATCAGTTGAGTTAATGTCTGTTAGATTAAAACCTGCAGCGCAAGTAATAATAGACAGCAGGGTAAGGTGGCGTTCGTTAAAAGGTTGGTAATATTGCTCAGGCTCAATGCATTGTGCTTGGTGTAAAAACTGGTCTATACGTTGGCATACACTGTGATTATTTGCTGCTAAATAGGCAAGGGCGGTGATGCCACGGCGGTTATCGGTTGGGTTGATAATGTTAGGATCTAGCTGAAAACGGTTGTCATCAACTGCAGCGCAATATTGAGCCCATAGATTGTCGTAAATATTTTGGATCATTTATCTACCTTGATTAAACCGGCCAATGTTGGCTGCATTAACGAATGTGGCCCCTCGCAATAACTTTCAGTTCGCCTGTGTTTTACAGACTATAAATAACAGCGTTTGGCTGAGTTAACAGCATTATCTAATGCTTTGTATTTAAAAAAGGCGCTGGTGGGCCACTGTTAACACCGCGGTTAATCAGTCGGGAACCCTTTAAACGATTTAATTGATTGAACAGAATCGGACCATCAAAGTTTTTTGCCTCAATTACCCACAAATAGTACTGATAAACCAAGCAATAATATGGGTGAATAATCATTTTTAGCCTGTAAATTAACACTACCTAATGCAAGCGGCAACACTTTAGTCAGTTCGACAGCCCACATTGGCGGCGTGCCGCAATTAGGCGCTATTTATTGGGGGCGGGTACGCTATTTGTTGACTGCCAAAACAATACACATTGATACCGGATTAATTTAATTTCCCACTTTTAAAAGTCGATTGATAACTGCTTTTGTAAGCTATTTTGCAATGAACCATTGCAAATATAAGGCTGTTTTTATGACTGTACATTAGCTATTTGTTATTGAGCGATTGCTTGTTCTGGTGAAAATAAATACTACTTAAGGTATATTTAATACTCTGGTCGAACAAAGTTCAGCTTAAATGTGTGATCTAACACTAATAATGAACAATTAAATAATTTAACTATTAGTAATGCTAGGTAGATAAATTAACTCTAGATGATGATAACCATTCTCAAAATGTCCGTAGGTGCGTGAAATAATAGTACATTTGTTTGTTTTCATGATTTTGAAGTAATTCACTAATTGGTAATGTAATGTGATCTGCTAGGCACTTTGTAAAAAAATGTGGCTTATTCCTTAGATGTGTGTGCAGCTTGTCTTTGTGCTTTAGCAGCATTTAAAATACCTATATCGATATACAACCGGCTTGTTAGTTAATGTCCATCTTCAAATTCATAAAGTCAGTGAGTCATAACGTTAAGTTAATGGCTGCGAGTTTACTCACGTTACTCGTTCTTGTTTTACCCGCTCAAGCAACACCATGGAATGCACTCGATTCTGAGCAACTCGAGCAGCAGTTAATGGCAAAGTTTGCCGAGGGTAAATACTCATCTAAAGGGGCAGATTCTTGCCTGATGTGTCATAAAAAAAATCAAAAAGTATTGGCGATTTTTGACGGTGTTCATGGCGACATGAATAGCAGTAAATCACCAATGGCAGAAATACAGTGTGAAGCTTGTCATGGCCCGTTAGGGAAGCATAATCGTGGTGGTAAAGAGCCGATGATTAGCTTTAGTGATGACAGCAAGCTGTCTGCTGTTAGCCAAAACAGTGTGTGTGAAGGCTGTCATAACGATCCGAAAAAGATGGCATGGCACAACAGCACCCATAACCTAGAAGAAGTGGCTTGTGCAGACTGCCACAGTGTACATGCTGCTAAAGACCCAGCTCTTGACCGTTTAATGGTTAACGATACCTGTACCTCATGTCATACCCGCGCTAAAGCCGATATGAACAAGCGTTCATCGCACCCAATGAAGTGGGACCAAATGACATGTGTTGATTGTCATAACCCACATGGTTCGATGACACAAAGCGCGCTAATCAAACCAAGCCTTAATGAGACTTGTGCTGAGTGTCACGCCGATAAACGTGGTCCATTCCTTTGGGAACATGCCCCTGTAATGGAAGATTGTGCTAGTTGTCATACTCCGCACGGTAGCGTTAACGATGCCTTGCTTAAGTCTAGAACGCCGCAGCTATGCCAGCAATGCCATGCCGATGACGGCCATGCAAGCCGTGTCATCACACAATCTGGCCAAGATGCCTTCAGTGCAGGTAAAAGCTGTCTTAACTGCCATAGCAAAATCCATGGTTCTAACCATCCCGCTGGTAGCAACTTTGCCCGTTAAGACTTGGAGTGAGTAATATGCGTTCAACTAAATTATTTTCATTAAATATCATTACACTTGCTTTGCTTAGTACAGCAACTGGCGCGAACGCTGCAGATTTTGGCGTTCAACAAGCTAATATCAGCAAGCAAAAAATAGCTAAATACCAATGTAAGCGTTGTGTAGTAACTGAAGGCCATACTGGTACTGTGGGTGGCACAATCGGTCGTGTTGAAGCTAATGATGACCATGCCATCAATAAACTTACGACAAGCACCGATGACGTTGCTGCCGGTGTAAATGCCGATATGGCATACCAGCAGGGCGTTTATAAAGCCGATATTCAAGCACATCAATTGGGTATGGATAATGGTTTTATCAACATTAAAGTGGGTAACACCGATCGCTACCAACTTGATGTTGACTATCAAAGCATTACCACTAACCAGTACAGTAATGCGCAAACCAATCTTTGGCACAATGACGGCACGTTAACTCCAAGTGAGCACTCTCGTGTACTTGATCTTAATCTGCAAAGAGAGCGTGGCAGCATTGGTTTTGAATATGACTTTGCCCAGCTAACGGGATTAGGTTTGAGCAGTTTTGCCCGTTATGACCGCGAAGATAAAACCGGTAATCGTTCAGCTAGCTTGGTCAACCCAAGCCCGGTGAACTTTGCTGAGCCTGTTGATGAAACCACTGACAAGTTCAGTGCTGGCGTGGTACTTGACGGCGAGAATTGGTTATCAGAGCTAAGTTATTACGGCTCACGATACGAAAACAATATTGGCGACCTTAGCTTGCCATACAGCTACGATGTTTACAGCGCTACACCCGACAACCAAGCGCACCAAGTGTCGCTGTCAGGTCAATACCGTTTTGCATCAAGTGTAGTGAGTGGTCGCGTTGTATCTGGCCGCATGATCCAAGATGAAGACCTAATTCAAATGAGCGGCAACCCATTGCAAAACTGGGATGGCCAAGTTGATACCTTCAACAGCAACCTTACCGCCAGCACTCGAGTGAATAACCGCTTACGTTTGGGCGCGAGTTATGACTACAGCAAGCGTGATAACCGTTCATCGGTATATGACTTTGCCCAATACGAATACAACTCTATGTCGGGCGCATTTGTGCAAAACACCGCCATGGATATTGACCGCCAAACAGCAAAAGCCAATGCAAGTTACCGTATTGCCAGTGGTTACCGCTTACAAGCGGGTTACACCTATAAGCAGGTTGACCGCAACTATGGTGAGCGTGAAGAAACCAACGAAAGCGAGCTTTGGAGCAAGCTTAACGTTCGCGCCATCGACAAGCTAACCCTTGATTTTGGCCTAGGTTACTCCGAGCGTGGTGGCAGTGATTACCAAGCGGACGAGCTGACCTCAGACGAAACGCAATCGTTAATGCGCAAGTATCACCTTGCAGATCGTAATCGTAGCGAAGTGAATGCTCGCGCCAGTTATGCACCACTTGAATGGTTAACCGTTGATGTTAGCACTTACTATGCCAACGACGACTACGACACCACCGTTATTGGTCTAACTCAATCAACAGATTATGGCTATGACGCTAATGTGCACCTACAAGTAGCAGCGCCATTATCTGTGTACGCATTTGCCGGACAGCAATGGATTGATTCAGACCAAAGCGGCGACCAAAGTGCTGTTTGGCATACTGAAATTCGCGATGAGTTTATTAACTTAGGCTTAGGCGCAACTTACACCGGGCTATTAGAAGACAAACTAACCCTAGGTGTGGATTACCTATTTGCTAACTCTGAAAGCAATACCGGAGTCGACCCATCAAGCAGTGCTGCTTACGGTGCATATTACTCTTATGAGCACAGCGTAAGCCTTTACGGCCAATACATGATCTCGCCTCAAATGGCACTCAAATTGGAATACCAATACGAGCGTTATTTCGATACAGACAGCGCCATGGTCACCGCCGATACCGATTCAGGTTTAATCACCCTTGGTGAGCTAAACCACAATTACAACGCCCATCAACTGATGTTGACCTTCAGCTACAAGCTGCAGTAAGTCAATTCAGTCACAATTTAAGTTTGAGGAAAGCGAAATTATGGAACGCAGAAGTTTCTTAAAAATGAGTGCTGCACTGGGCTGTGCAGCAACAGTAACAGGTTGTAATTCTAGCTCTGATGATGCGAACGTTACACCACCAACGACTCCAGTGGGTGATGAACAAATTACTTGGTCAGCGTGCCTAGTAAACTGTGGTTCAAACTGTCCAGTTAAAGTGTTTAGTCGTGACGGCGTGATTACCCGCGTTGAAACAGATCACGATGTAGAAGATGGCGAAAACATTTACCAAGTGCGTGCTTGTGCGCGTGGTCGTTCACTACGTCAACGTACTTATGCGGTTGACCGCCTAAAATCGCCAATGAAGCGTGTTGGCGAACGTGGCGAAGGCAAGTTTGTACCTATTACTTGGGAAGAAGCAGCTGAAACTATCGGGACTAAGTTGTCATCGGTAATTGCTGAGCACGGTAACAAAGCGATTTTCCGTAGCTACGGTTCTGGTGCTTACTACGGTTTTGCATCAAATGCATGTTTTAACCGTTTGTTTAACCTTAACGGCGGTTGCTTGAGCTACCACGGTAACTACTCATGGGCACAACAGCAAGAAGCGGCAGCTCACACTTTTGGTACTAGCAGTACTAAAGGTTCAGCCACTGTTACATTAGCCAACAGTGACTACTTTTTAGGGTTTGCTTACAACCCAAGTGAAATGCGTCAATCAGGCAGTGGTGAAGGTTACGATTTCCTTAAAGCACTACAAAAAGCCAACGGCCTTAAAGTGACCATGATTGACCCGCGTTACACTGACTCAATGCTAGGTAAAGAGTCAACATGGCTACCAATTCGCCCAGGTACTGACGCAGCATTAGCTGAAGCCATTGCTTACCAAATGATTAGCTCTGGTTGGGTTGACGCTAACTCGCTTGAGTTTATCAGCAAGCACACCGTAGGCTACGACGCTGCATCTATCGAAGCGCAAAAAGCGATTTTTGCTGCGAGCTCAGACGAAAAAGAGCTTGAATACGCTGCCGTGATGAACTCAGACGAGAACTACCGCGATTACATTCTAGGGCTTGGCATTTATGCTGATGCACCAAAGAAAACGCCTGAGTGGGCTGAGAAAATTACTGGTGTTCCGGCTGCGCAAATCGAGCAAATTGCACTTGACCTGCAAAGCGCTAAGGCACCATACATCGTTGCTGGTGCTGGTGTTAACCGCCAAGCTAACGGTGAACAAACTGTACGTGCCCTTTACATGTTGTCAGTATTGACGGGTAAATTAGGTACTTTGGGTAGCTCTAACGGCGAATTGCCAAATATGAGCCGTATGTACCGTGGCAGCATTCCAACAGGCACTAACCCTGTGAAAGAGAAGATCTCATTCTTCACTTGGTCTGAAGCAATTCACAATGGCGAAACCATGACTGCACGTAGCCATGGTGTTCAAAATACCGACGGACTGGATACGCCACTTGGCACTAACATCAAAGTCATTGTTTCAGCGTCAGACAGCACCTTGCTAAACCAACATGCTGAAATCAATAACACGGCTGAGATCTTAAAAGATGAGTCAGGTGTTGAGCTAATTGTAAGCTGTGACTGCTGGATGACTCCATCGGCTAAATTTGCCGATATTATCTTGCCAGACACTAGCTGGTTAGAGTCAAACGATTTGGTCGATGACTCTTACGCATCAGGTGCAATGAGCTACCTAACGGCGATGAAGTCTGCAATCGAGCCAATGTGGGATTGTAAGTCTATGTACGAAGCATCAGCGATGATTGCGAAATACATGGGCAGTGGTGAAGAAGCGTTTACAGAAGGTAAAACCGAAGCTGAATGGCTTGAAGAGCTTTACCAACAAACCAAAGCAAGCAGCACCAATGTTGGTGTTGAGCCAGCGTTCCCTGAGACTTATGCAGAAGCTCAAGAAATTGGTCTATTCCGCAAGCATATGGATGACAACCACGTGGCACTTTCAAGCTTTATCAACGACGGTGAAGCCTTAGCTACGCCAAGTGGTAAAATTGAAATCTACTCGGCAGAACTTGCATGGCGCTCAGCTAACTGGGATCAAGAAAACAGCAACCTTAACCCTACTGGCGTTAAAGGCGACACCATCACAGCTATTCCACAGTACACAGTGACATGGGATGGATATGAAGATGAAGAAACCAGCGTTGATTACCCAATTCAACTTGCGGGTTACCACACTAAAGGCCGTACTCACTCAAGCTACCACAACGTACCTTGGTTAAGAGAAGCGGTTGAAGATGCAGTTTGGGTTAACCCAATCGACGCCACTAAGTACGGCGTAGCTTCTGGTGACAATGTTGAAATGTACAACGACCGTGGTTCTATTGCCGTAAAAGTGCGTATTACGCCACGTGTAGCACCAGGTGTATTTGCACTGGGTCAAGGCGCTTGGTTCAGCCCAGGTACAACAGTGGGTAGCACCGGTCACATCATTGATGAAGGTGGCGCGATTAACTCACTAACACGCTATCAACCAAGTCCAGTTGCTAAAGGCAACCCACAGCACACCATCCGTGTCGCAATTAAAAAGATTTAAGAGAGTAGTTAATTATGACAGAAGCAACGCAATATGGTTTCTATGTAGACAGCACTAAGTGTAGTGGTTGTAAAGCTTGTCACGTGTCTTGTAAAGACCGTCAAAGCAACGAGATTCGTAACAATAGCAATCCAGAAGATGACACGTTACCAGCGTTAGATGGCGTAACATGGCGCCGTGTGTATGAATACGGTGGCGGCGAATGGACCGAGGGTAACAATGGCTGTTTTGAGCAAAATGTATTTGCTTACTACATGTCAATTGGTTGTAACCATTGTTCTGAGCCAGTGTGTGTTAAAGCGTGTCCAACGGGTGCTATGCACAAGCGTCGCGAAGACGGTTTAGTACATGTTGCTGAAGACCTATGTATTGGTTGTGAAAGCTGTTCACGTGCTTGTCCATATGACGCTCCACAAATTGATACTGAGCGTAAAGTGATGACCAAATGTGATGGTTGTTACGAGCGTATTGCTGACGGACGTAAGCCAGTGTGTGTTGAGTCTTGCCCATTACGTGCGCTTGATTTTGACACGATGGACAACTTGATTGAAAAGTATGGCGAAGGCGACGGTCACATTGCACCACTACCTTCACCAACTATTACGACACCAAACTTGATCATTAAAGCGAACGTAAGTGGTCGTCCAACGGGTAGCGGCGAAGGCCGTATTTTGAACCCGTCAGAAGTTTAAGTCATTGTGGTTAGCAATTAGCGCAGTAAGTTTGCGCTAATTGCTATAATTGAAAGTCTAGTTAAGCCCATTCTAGTGAATTAAATGTGATGACCATAGGTGGTCGTTTCGTTTTAAGGTGAGTCATGTCTACTGTTACAGCGTCTATCAAACCGGTTGATTTTATTGAGTACCAAGGTCTTGTGCGCATTTTGCATCATTGCTTAATACGCTACCCTGAAGCTAAGCTCGTACAAGAGCTCAAAGACTGTGATGTTGCAGGTAGTTGGCCAGAGTTTGCAAACCGTGCTAAAAATCGTCAAGGCCGTGAAGCCCTTGCCAATTTTTTACAGCACTGGTCAGTTGAAACCGACAATAAGCAATTAATTGAGCTTAAACTCGACTATGGTCAGCTATTTTTTGGCCCTGGTGAGCCTAAAGCAGTTCCGCAAGGCTCGGTATACCTCAGTGAATCGCAGTTACTCAATGACCGTTCTACTGTTGCGCTGATGGACTTTTATCAGCAACATGGTGTTAATGTCGCCGTTGATTACCCGCAACCACTGGACCATATTGGTTTATTCTTCGCTGTTTTGGATCAGACTTTTGGCCGTCTTGAAGTTGAAACTGAAAACCAAGCGTTGATCCGTTTCACCCAAGTGCTGTTACAACAACATTTATTGCCATGGGCTGAACGTTGTTTAGCACTGGCTTTAGAGCATGCCACTACTGATTTTTACCGTGGTATTGCACTGCTAAGCAGTGATTTGTTAACTCAGTTTGAGCAAGATTTTCAATTAGTGCCAAATCAAACACGGCTTTATCGATAAAGATAAGATAAATATAAAAAGCCCGTAGCTTAATAAGCTACGGGCTTTTTTAATGGCTATTGTGGCAAGCTAAATACCTAGCTGCCCATGTTTCGCGTTGACTTACGTTTTTCGCGGCGTACCTGCTCTAACTGATGATGAATGGTTTGCAGTAACGTACATTGTTGCAGCGCTTCAGCGCATAATGCTGTGTCGGCGGCAGAGGGATGACTTGGCTCAGCCATATTTTGAACTGCAGCCGCGTTGTTACTGGCCAGCAGTGTTTGGCTCCATTTATAGCCAATCGCCAATACTAAATGCTCAGCTTGGCCTAATTCACCTTGTTCCAACTCTTTGACAAATAATAACCGGCTGGCGGCAAAGATGCAGTTAAGGGTGATCAAGTCCGATAACGGCGTCACATCATGGTGGTCAAGTTCAGGTAACCAAATTGGCTCACCTTCAGTAAAGGTCAGTGCAGCAATCGTGTTGGTCACTGTGGTAAGTGTTGTGGCGCCGCCAAAAAGTTGTTTAACTGCATCATTATCGCGCAAGGTTAATGCTAAGCGGTGAGCCAAGATTGACTTACTCCATTGCTGATCAAGAGAACGTCTTAGAGTCATTGTTGTCCTTCAGTAGGCGGTTCATTAAGCGCTGTATTACATTGTGGGTATTGTAACAATAATGGCGTTAATGCGCAGTGTTTGGCGTGGCAAAATCTGTGTTGCAGCTTCGTTTTAATGAGGCGTTGTGACTGTGTTACAGGGTAAATCAAAATGATGATTACTCTAAGGTACTTAATAATTGCCTGACCTTAAGCCGGGTATTATCTATTTGAGCAACCATTGCAGTAACACGGGGTTCATCGTCGGTGATATGCGGCCAGTTGTGTTGCCAACTTGTCTTTAACGCCTCGGCTGCCGTTTGAATTTGAGTGTTGGTTACCACGCTTAAATCGGCGATTAAATTCACTTTAACCCAGCCTTTACGTGGGCTACCTTCTATTACGTTTTGGTCGTAGTGCGCCGCGTAAATAATCGACTCTAGCTCAGATAGTTGCAGCAACAGCTCAAAACCGGCAGATCTAACATTGTTATTATGCTCGGTGATCTCCATGCGCCACACATTGTAGCTAAAGCCAATTAGCGCAAACAACATACTGAACACTGCAGTCAGTTGAAATATATTAATCGAGTTAGCACCTGAAGTTGACAGTTTCATCGTTTAATCCGTTAGCGACCTAAATTAACTTTAGCCATGATCGCAGCACTGTACAGCTCGAATGTAATTTGAAATACCCCAAAAGCTGACAGTTATGCTTAAAAGACGCAGCCAATGCTGGCTTGCCCATGATGTTTTTGGTCATGAGGCAAGCTCAAAGTGACATTTAGCCAATGTGATTATATTGGCACAGTAACTTGGCGTAGCGCGTCATTGGAATACTCAATTGTTGCTGCATTGCATTTGCCGTAAATAACAGTGCGGCGCTATCAATTACAGGAATGTCATTGTTAAACGCCAGCACAATGGTGTTACCACCATCGACTTCAAAGCGCAGCACTCGGTTGCCAAATTCCACCGCCAGTAGCTCATCTAAATGGTCACGTATTTGCAGCGATGAATGACAGATATTAAGTACCAAAATTCCTTGTAAAGTGAGTGCAGCCTTACAGTGTTTTAAGTAGCAAGATTGCACTTGCTTAGGATCCATCCCTTGTGAACTGTAAAGATCTGAAAAAATAATATCGCTTTTATGGGGCGTCATTTCGATGTAGTTCAGCGCATCATCAATATAAATATGGAGTCGTTTGGAGTCGGGTAAATAAAAATACGTCTTGGCAGCCTCCACCACGGCAGCACGGTATTCGATAGCGTGAACGATTAACTCAGAAAAATTGTTCAACAATATTTTGGCGATAGAGCCAGCACCAAGGCCCAAAATTGTCACGTTTTGGGGCATTGGGGTAAACAACAAGCTAGTCATCATAGCTTGGGTGTAACCGAGGCTGAGTCCATTAATGTTATTGGTTTTCATACAGCTTTGGTAAATCTTGCCATCAAAGCTGAGCACACGGCTATTTTTGGTTTGGTAAACATAAACCGGGCCGTTGTTATCCATGATCGATGAGATACAGGTGCCATTGATATTCATGGTGTTCAATACCTCTTCCACACTTACTTGTTACGGGTAGGCATCATAACGAAAAAGCGTTGCAGTAAAAGCGACATATACGTAAAGGATTTAATTTTATTGTGATTGCTTAATCACTGTGGTCGTACCCGATTCTTTGGGTTGGTGCTGAGTGCCTGTCATGATGTTTTATTTATGTAAATTGAGAATGGCTCGCGTTCAAAAGTCTTTTGTTTGTCATTTTCGGCATAGTTTTTCATGCCTTAACTGGCACTCGTGCTAGATAAATATATGTTAGCAAAAGGGTAATTACGGTTTTAACTGATATTTTGTGAACAATATCTAACTTATGCAACTTGGTGACAACAATACTGTAAGACACCATTGCAAATGAGAGTGGTTATCAATAACATCGTTTCACATCATTAATCGGGCCCGTCAACATACCTTCATATGCTCCTCCCATATGAAAAGGAATCAAAGATGTTAAAAAAATCTGCCGTAGCAATCGCTGTTTTACTGAGTTTAAGTAGCCAAACCGTATTCGCTGAAAATTCAAATAATGCATCTGATGCCGAACAGGCCGACATTGAAAAAATCGAAGTCAAAGGGGTGCGCCAACGTTTGCAAAAATCAGGCATGCTTTCTGACAGCATTATGAAAACAGAAGTGATCAGTTCTGAGTTTATCGAAAATAAAAACGCGGTAAACCTGACGGAAGCGATTGATAATACGCCAGGGGTTCGGGTATCAAACGAATGCTCAATGTGTGGTGTAAAGCGGATTATGCTCAATGGTTTACGTGGTGAGCAAACCACCATTTTAGTAGACGGTTTACCAGTACATTCAATGATAGCGGGTTACTACGCAGTTGATGCTATTCCAACAACTGGACTTGACCGCATTGAAGTTGCACGCGGAGCCGGTGCATCGTTAATTGCGCCAGAGGCCATTGGCGGTACCATTAATATTGTGACCAAAGCGGCCACCGAAAATGGAGCTACGGTTGATGTATCGGTAGGTGAGGACGGAAATCAAAAAGTGGGGTTAATGGGGACCGGGATCAGTGATGATGCGCGCACTCGAGTGACGCTAATCGCACAATATGATAATAGAGATCAAGTTGACGAAGATAATAACAAGGTCAACGAAGCCCCAGCGCAAGAAAACCAAATTTTTACCGTGCGGTTATCGCATGATTTGACCGACCGCGATAATGTTATTTTGCGCTACTCCCATGTAGATTCTGAGATTTTTGGCGGCCCAATGCTAGGTGAAACCTTTGCAGACGGCACCATTAATAGCATTGGTGATGTGCTCAGTAGTTTTGATGACACTGAGTCAAGCCAGCTGTTTGAAGACGGCGATGTGCGCAATGACTACACGGGTAAGGCGTGGGAAACCACCGAGTGGATCCACACAGAGCGTGATGAAGTGTCGCTAAGTTGGTTGCGAGAAATAAATGATGATTTGAATATGACCCTAGCTACGAGCTACTCCGGCCATATACAGGACTCTTTCTACGAGGGCTTCCGCTATTACGCTGAAGACGACATGCTGTATTTTGATGCTCGCTTTAATTACTACTTCAATAATAATCATTTAATTACATTCGGTAGTGACCACCGTAGCGAAGAGATGCGATCAACCTCAAGTGGTGAAAGCAACGCCAATTATGTATCTGATTCATTTGATTACAATGTATTAGGTTTTTACTTACAAGATACATGGCAAGCCAGTGAGAACCTTGAAGTGAATATGGCGCTTAGATTCGATTCTATAGAAGCAGATTTTATTGACCCTAAAAAAAGCGGAGTAGAGATTGATAAGTCAATTTTGGCTCCACGTGTTGATATTCGCTATGGTCATAATGATAATTGGACTTCGCGTTTGTCTGCTGGTCGCGGCTATCGTGCGCCGTTATCTTTTTTCGAAACCGATCACGGTGTACTTGATGCCTCATTAGGGTTTGAGATTGATATCGAAGAGTTAGAACGTTCAACTTCCGCAACTTACGCTTTAAGCTTCGAAGGTGACAAGTTAACGAGCACAATGTCGTTAGCTTGGACCGAAGTTGAGCACTTGGCTACGTTAAGTGAAACCGATGCTGGTGTGCCACTACTAAGTCAACTAGATGAAAAAGCCACAGTGACAACTGCAGATATTGCGCTCGGTTATGATGTAACCGATACGCTGACTCTCAACGTGACCGCGGAAGGTTTTTTCTATGACGATGCCTTTAAATCGTCTTATTCATTGGCGCCAGTAGAAGAGCGTTTAACCATGAATGCTGACTGGGATTATAAAGGTTGGGATGTGTTTGTTAACCTAGTTTGGGTAGGCGCACGAGACCTTTCTGATTATGGTTATGAAGGTTATAACCAAGTTGATGCCAATGGTAATGTCATTACTTCATCTATTAAATCAACGGATGCGCCTTCGTATTGGACGATGGACATGAAGGTAACAAAATCAATTACAGACAACATAGACTTTTATGCTGGTGTGAATAACTTGTTTGATTACACCCAAGTGACTGAAGGTGAAAGCCCACTGTTTTTTGATGCCGACGGCGGTTATGACGTTGCGTATATCTGGGGCCCACTTCAAGGGCGTCAGCTATATGCTGGAGTAAAAGCAAGCTTTTAAACGCTAGACTTTCGTTGCCCCTAATGTGCTGTTATTTATTAGGGGTAACGGTTAACGCTATGATTTAATAGCAAAGTAAAATTCACCGCCATGGCATGGAGATAAAGTGAAAGCAAAATTCATATTACTTCAGTTGATTTCGCTCCTCGTTTGCTTTGAATTAGCCGCTGCCAGCCATTCTCCCCAATTACTGCATTACCAGCACATGGATTTACACAAAGGCCAAATCCAAGCCTTAGACAGCCTCAAGGGTAAACCGACCTTGATGATGTTTTTTGAGCCTCAATGTCCTTGGTGTTTAAAGCAGGGTAAGGCATTTAATTCGTTACTTGGGCAGTGCCCTGATGACTTCAATATTGTGGCATTAGGGATCCACGGTGATAAAGCCAGCTTGAAAAAAGCCTGGTGGAAGATGAAACTGAACTTTCCTGGGTACCTCACCGGTGCCGCGATGCTGAAAGACATTGGTAATGTTCCAGCCACTCCCATCACTTTAATTGCCGATGAGGAGGGTAACTTGGTCAGCCATTTACGTGGGTATGTCAAACTCAATGCATTATTGCCTCAGTTGCAACAACATTTCGACTTAAGCTGTTTGAATCAAGCGTAGCTAAAGCGCAGCGACAAACAGTGTTTTATCGCTGGTATTGAGCCCGCTATTTTTTAAGGCCCGTTAGCTAAGACACTATTATGGTGAGGTTGGCTCGTGATTAAAAGCTCATTTCTGGTACGTGTTCAGGCACGACTAGCTTACCTGCGGTTTTTGACACAATCTCTGCAACCGACACCCCTGGCGCGCGTTCAAGTAGGTGAAAAGCACCGTCTTTAATCGCCATAAAGGCTAAATCAGTTAGCACTCGTTTGATGCAACCAAAGCCGGTGAGCGGCAGTTCGCACTTAGGTAACAGCTTTGAGTTGCCCTTTTTATCGGCGTGCATCATGGTGACGATAATGTTGTCTGCCCCAGCCACTAAGTCCATCGCGCCGCCCATGCCTTTGATTAGTTTGCCTGGGATCATCCACGAGGCGATAGAGCCCTGTTCGTCGACTTCAAACGCGCCCAGTACGGTTAAATCTACATGGCCGCCACGGATCATGGCAAAGCTCTCACTGGATGAGAAAAATGATGCGCCATCAACCGCCGTTACCGTTTGTTTACCCGCATTGATTAAGTCGGCGTCAATGGTGTCTTCGGTGGGGAACTCGCCCATGCCAAGCAAACCATTTTCAGACTGCAACATCACCTCAATGTCTGCCGGAATGTAGTTGGCAACAAGTGTTGGAATACCAATGCCGAGGTTGACGTAAAAGCCGTTTTGCAACTCTTTTGCTACACGTTGCGCGAGTTGTTCTCTTGATAATGCCATGGTGTAGCCTCCTATTGTTTAGCGTCAGCTTTTACGGTTCGTTGTTCAATCCGTTTTTCAAATGTGCCCTGAATGATGCGGTTAACGTAAATTCCTGGCGTATGGATATGGTCTGGATCGAGCTCACCGGGCTGAACAATATGCTCAGCTTCTACCACGGTAATTTTACCTGCAGTGGCCATCATGGGGTTAAAATTGGCGGCGGTTTTGCGAAACACTAGATTACCCATAGTATCGGCTTTCCAAGCGCGCACTAGTGCAAAATCGGCTTTTAGCGCGGGTTCAAGCACGTAATGTCGGCCGTCTATTTCACGGGTTTCTTTACCGTTAGCAATCGGAGTACCGTAGCCTGTGGCAGTAAAAAATGCCGGAATCCCCGCGCCGCCAGCACGAATTTTTTCAGCAAGCGTTCCTTGAGGCGTTAAAATAACCTTGAGCTCGCCGCAAAGCATTTGCTGCTCGAAGGTTGCGTTTTCGCCAACGTAAGAAGCGATCATGGTGTCGATTTGACGGCTTTTTAATAGCAAGCCCAGGCCAAAGTCATCGACTCCTGCGTTGTTTGATATTGCTGTTAGACCCGTTACGCCCATTTTTACCATCTGTGCGATTAAGCCTTCAGGAATACCGCATAAGCCAAAACCACCGACCATGATGGTCATGCCATTACTCAGGCCTTGTAATGCTTCGTCATAACTTGCGGCGACTTTATTCAAGCCCTTATTCTGGCTATTGTTTAGTTTTGCCATTGTTATCTCCTTATACAAAGTGCCATTCATTCACCACTTGATCGTAGAGGCTTAACATTGCCGTCTGTATCACGCATGAGGTAAAACAGCTTGGCGATAGAGGTTAAATATCCAGTGCTCGTGCAACCTTAGCGCCATTGGTGCGCCCTAGTGCTTGGCTAATTTTGTTACCCGCAAAGGCCAGTTTATGAATATCAATGCCGGTTTCAATACCGAGACCATGGAGCATATAAACTAGATCTTCAGTGGCTAAATTACCCGAGGCTCCTTTGGCATAGGGACAGCCGCCAAGGCCGGCAACCGATGAGTCAATCACGCTGACCCCGGTCTCTAAACAGGCCAATATGTTAGCCAGCGCTTGGCCGTAAGTGTCGTGAAAGTGCAGCGCCAACTGCGACATGGGAACCTCACTCGCTACGGCCTGTACCATTTTACGGGCATTTATCGCTGTGCCCACGCCAATGGTGTCGCCGAGTGATATTTCATAACAGCCCATTTGGTAAAGCAAGGTCGACACCCGAACCACTTCGCTCGCCGCGATATCACCTTCGTAGGGGCAGCCCAGTACGCACGATACATAGCCACGCACTTTAATATTGTGGGCTTTAGCCAGAGCCATTACAGGGGTAAAGCGTGCCAGTGACTCTGCAATTGAGCAGTTAATATTGCGCTGACTAAAAGTTTCTGACGCGGCGCCAAAAATAGCCACTTCATCGGCGCCAGCGGCTATTGCCCGTTCTAAGCCTTTAAGGTTGGGCGTAAGGGCGCTGTAGGTAACGCCTTCGTGGCGGCGAATGCCGTTAAGTACATCTGCGGAGTCTGCCATTTGTGGTACCCATTTAGGCGACACAAAACTGGCAGCTTCTATGCGATTTACACCTGCTGCGGCTAAATCTTCAATCAGGGCTACTTTATCGCTAGTGCTCACGGGCGCTTCATTTTGCAAACCGTCACGGGCGCCGACTTCAAAAATGCTGACCTGTTTGGGATAAGGGGGAGTCACCATGTTACGCAGGCTCCGCTTGAGCCGAGGTTGCTTCAACTTCGGCGAGTAACATACCGTCGCTAACCAGCTCGCCAGTATCAAAAAATAGTGCACTGACAACACCGTTAAATGGCGATTCAATGGTGTATTCCATTTTCATCGCTTCCATAACCATAATGCCTTGCCCTGCGGTTACAGTGTCACCAACCTTAACGAGGTGTGTCACAATGGTGCCGTTCATTGGCGCTTTGAGTTTATCGTCTAAGTTGTCTTGCTCTTCAACTACCTCTGACTGAATCGCACGGAAGTGGAAACTGCCTGAATAGAGAAACAGAGTAAAGTCATCGTCTACTTGGCTGACAGAGGCTTTTATTTTGTGACCATTGTGCTTAACCGCTGGGTTGAAGGCTTGTGCAGTTGAGTTGTCTACTGTTATTTCGGCGTGTAGCTTATCGCCGGCAAGCACGCCAGATAGCACGGTGTTGTGTGACGCTTGATTATGGTGTGTTAGCTGGTAGACCGTTCGGCCCGCGAGCTTCGTTTCAGTTAGCGTTAAGTGGTTAATTTGCTGCTCATCATCGAGCAAAGCAACGTGATGCGTATTGGCGCTATTGAGCCTAAAACCGTTGACTGCGCCCCAAGGTGAATATGGGTCTTTATGATTAACTGCGCAGCGTTTAGCGTCCTCTTGACGGGCTAACACTTGGTAAAGTGCAGCCAATGCTAGAGCCGTTTCTCGCGAGGTTGACTGCTGCCTTATGGCCGCGGCACTGATGTCTTTGCCCAATAGTGACTCGCCATAGCGATCGATAAAGTCAGTGCTAAAGTTGGCGGCTTTAAACGCTTTATGCTGTGCAATATTAGCCAAGAATTCAATATTGTGTTTAAGGCCACTAATTTGGTATGAGCTAAGGGCATGCACTAGGCGCTGCAATGCTTGAGGGCGTGATTCATCCCAGCTAATCAGTTTTGAAATCATCGGGTCGTAAAAGTTACTGATCACATCTTTTTCGCGCACACCAGAGTCAATACGCACAAATTTGCTCTGCTGCGGTTCGCGTAAAAAGTGCAGTTTGCCACAGGCGGGTAAAAAGTCATTTTGTGGATCTTCTGCATAAATTCGTGCTTCAAAGGCATGGCCTTGAATATGAACTTGGGCTTGGGTGAGTGGTAACTCGCGGCCGCTGGCAACCAACAATTGCCATTGTACGAGATCTTGTCCGGTGACCAATTCAGTGACGGGGTGCTCGACCTGCAATCGGGTATTCATTTCCATAAAGTAGAAGCTGTTGTCGGTGTCGAGTAAAAACTCCACCGTACCAGCGCCTTCATAGTTAATCGCTTTGGCTGCTGCGACTGCGGCTTCCCCCATACTAATGCGTAATGCATCACTTAACCCTGGGGCTGGGGCTTCTTCGATCACTTTTTGGTGGCGACGTTGAATAGAGCAATCGCGGTCAGATAGATAAATGCAGTGACCATGGCTGTCGGCAAACACCTGCACTTCAACATGGCGGGGTTGGCGTAAGTAACGTTCAATCAATAACTTGTCATTACCAAATGAGCTAATTGCTTCGCGCCTAGCAGAGTGAATTGCTTCAAGTACATCAGCGCTGTTTTCTACAATCCTCATGCCTTTACCACCGCCGCCGTAGGCTGCTTTTATCAATACTGGAAAGCCCATTTTGTTGGCCTCGCTAACCAGTACGTCATCGGCTTGTTCGTCGCCATGATAACCAGGGACTAACGGTACATTGGCACTGGCCATAATTGCTTTAGCCGCACTTTTACTGCCCATAGAGTCAATCGCGGCAGCACTGGGGCCAACAAAGATAATTCCATTTTGTTGGCACTTTAAGGCAAACTCGGCGTTTTCAGATAAAAAACCGTAGCCGGGGTGAATCGCTTTCGCGCCTGCTTCTTGAGCTATTGCAACGATTAAATCGGCTTTTAAATAGGAGTCGGTCGGCGCGCTTCCGCCGAGGTAAAACGCCTCATCAGCCATAGCAACATGTCGGGCGTCAATGTCGGCATCGGAATACAATGCCACGGTGCTAATTCCCATGGCTTGTGCTGTTTTTATGATCCGGCAAGCAATTTCTCCGCGGTTGGCAATGAGCAATTTAGTCAACATATTATTTGGCTCCTGACGCGCTGGCAGCACGGGTGGGTTGTTCTTGTGGGCTTGTCGATGCCGACCAATTGGGGCTACGTTTATCAAAAAATGCGTTGAGGCCCTCTTGGCCCTCAGTTGATACCCGAATACGGGCAATGCGCTCACTGGTGTACTCGAGCGTGCTTTGGTCAATTACGCCATTTTCAAGGGTTGATAATAGCCGTTTAGTCCACGCCATACCCTGTGGGCTATTGGCTAGTAGCGCGGTAATGATTGGTGCAGCAGCAGCATCTAAGTCATGGCTAACTTCATGAATAATTTGTAGTTCAAGCGCTGTTTCAGCTTTAAAACGCTCGGCGGTTAGCATGTAGCGACGCGCTGCGCGTTGTCCCATCGCACGGGTTACATAAGGGCTAATTACTGCCGGAATAAGCCCAAGTTTGACTTCGCTTAGGCAAAAGCTGGCTTGTGTTGTGGCGATGGCAATATCGCAGCAACAGATTAGCCCCAGCGCGCCACCAAAAGCGGCGCCTTGTACCTGCGCAATTGTTGGTTTAGGAAATTTATCTAGCAGCGACATCAACTTAGCTAGCTCGTTGGCATCGGCGAGGTTTTGCTCAAAGCTCATGTTAGCCTGTTTGCGCATCCAATTAAGATCTGCGCCCGCACTGAAGTTTTTGCCGTTGGCTTTAATCACAAGCACCTGACATTGCCGATGGTGAGCAAAGTACTCAAGTACTTGGATCATTTCGCTTATCATCACCTCATCAAACGCGTTATGTTTGTCTGGGCGGTTCAAAACCAGTGCGCCTACGCCGCGCTCCAGTGTGCAACTAACGTGCTGACATTGCTCGGCCAATGTTTGCGGCGCTATTGGTTGGCTTGTGTTGGTCATGTTGCTGTTCCCGGTTCAGTCCTAAATGTGGATGTTTGTTGCTGCAATGAATAACCATTACATGCGGAACACCCCAAATTTGGTTTCAGCTATCGGCGCATTTAACGCGGCAGAAAGGGCTAAGCCAACTACATCACGGGTTTGCGCTGGGTCAATAATACCGTCGTCCCACAAACGGGCACTGGCATGGTATGGGTGCCCTTCTTTATCGTATTGCTCAACGATTGGCTGGCGAAAATCTTGTTCATCGGCAGCAGACCATTCAACACCTTTACGCTTTAATCCGTCCCGTTTTACGGTGGCTAACACGCCGGCTGCTTGCTCGCCGCCCATGACTGATATGCGGGCATTGGGCCACATCCACATCATGGTTGGCTCAAATGCTCTGCCGCACATGCCGTAGTTACCTGCGCCATAACTGCCGCCAATTATCACGGTAAACTTAGGCACATTGGCACATGACACCGCCGTGACCATTTTAGCGCCGTGTTTAGCAATACCCTCATGTTCGTATTTCTTACCCACCATAAAGCCAGTAATGTTTTGTAAAAACAGTAACGGTATTTTTCGTTGGCAACACAGCTCAATAAAGTGAGCGCCTTTTTGGGCTGATTCGGAAAACAAAATGCCATTGTTAGCCACAATACCGACCGGGTAGCCATGAATGCGTGCAAAACCACACACTAGGGTTGTGCCGTAGTTGGCTTTAAACTCGTCAAAATCGGAGTCATCTACCAAGCGAGCAATCACTTCTTTAACGTCAAAAGGCTTTTTAAGATCAGTGCCGACAATGCCGTAAAGCTCATTGATATCAAACTTTGGTGCTTGAACCGGGCTAAGCTGAGCGGCTATCACTTTTTGGTGATTAAGCCGCGTGATAGCTTTGCGCGCCAACTCTAAGGCGTGTTCGTCGTTTTGCGCTAGATGATCTGCCACCCCTGATATTTTGGTATGCACCTCTGCGCCGCCAAGTTCTTCTGCTGTTACTTCTTCGCCGGTTGCAGCTTTGACAAGTGGCGGGCCTGCTAGAAAAATCGTGCCTTGCTCTTTAACGATAATCGATTCATCTGCCATGGCTGGCACATAGGCGCCACCGGCTGTACAAAGTCCCATGACAACTGCAATTTGTGGAATACCTTTAGCGGACATTTGAGCCTGGTTATAAAAAATTCGGCCGAAATGGTCACGGTCGGGAAACACTTCATCTTGGCGGGGCAAGTTGGCTCCGCCGGAATCAACAAGGTAAATACAGGGAAGGTGACAACGAAGCGCAATCTCTTGTGCTCGCAGGTGTTTTTTGACCGTTACCGGGTAATAAGTGCCGCCTTTTACGGTGGCATCGTTGGCAATGATCATGCACTCTACACCGCCAACCCGGCCGATCCCCGCAATAACGCCTGCAGCAGGTACTTCGGCGTCATAGAGTTCAAAGGCGGCAAATTGAGCGATCTCTAAAAAGGGCGAACTGGGGTCAAGTAGTTTTTCAACTCGTTGGCGTGGAAGTAATTTTCCGCGTGAAATATGACGCTCTCGAGCAACTTGGCCGCCGCCAAGTTCAATGTGTGCCAGTTTAGACTTTAAGTCATCCACGACGCTGCTCATGTCTGCAAACTTTGCTTTAAACTCGTCGTTACGGGTGTTAATTCGGCTAGTTAGTTGAGTCACAATTTCAATCCTTTTGAAGCGGGAACCTTAGCGGCTTATAGGCTTGCGTCGGCTCCAAATGTGGCACGGTAGACTTGTGGTACAAGTCTGACTAATCTTGCAGGGTTATTTAGACTCGTTAAACAGCTCTCGGCCAATCAACATACGGCGTATTTCAGAGGTGCCTGCACCTATTTCGTACAGCTTTGCGTCTCGCAGTAAACGGCCGGTGGCGTAATCATTAACGTAGCCATTCCCCCCGAGCAATTGAATAGCATCCAGTGCCATTTTGGTTGCCAGTTCAGCGGAATATAAAATGGCGCCGGCGGCATCTTTGCGGGTTGCTTCACCGCGGTCGCATGACTTAGCTACATTGTAGACATAAGATTTTGCTGCATTCATGGCGGTATACATGTCGGCTAGCTTGCCTTGTACGAGTTGGAATTGACCAATCGATTGGCCAAATTGTTCGCGCTCATGGATGTAGGGCATCACGATGTCCATACAGGCTGTCATGATCCCAAGTGGGCCGCCAGAGAGCACTACCCGTTCGTAATCGAGGCCACTCATTAGTACCTTAACGCCATTATTTAGGCCGCCTAGAATGTTGTCCTCTGGCACTTCGCAGTCTTCAAATACCAGTTCACAAGTGTTTGAGCCACGCATGCCGAGCTTGTCGAGTTTTTGTGCTTGGCTAAAGCCTTTATAACCACGCTCAACAATAAATGCCGTGATCCCATGAGCGGCTTTGTCGAGATCGGTTTTGGCGTAGATCACATAAGTGTGGGCGTCTGGTCCATTGGTGATCCACATTTTATTGCCGTTGAGAATGAATTTGTCACCCGCTTTACGGGCATGCAGCTTCATTGATACTACATCAGAACCAGCGCTAGGTTCGCTCATAGCAAGTGCGCCAATATGCTCACCGGTGATGAGTTTTGGCAGGTATTGTGCTTTTTGTTGCTCATTACCGTTACGGTTTATTTGGTTAACACAAAGGTTTGAATGCGCACCATAACTAAGCCCGATAGCGGCAGAAGCCCTTGATACCTCTTCCATAGCGACCACGTGTGCAAGGTAACCCATATCAGCGCCGCCATATTGCTCTGGAACTGTGATCCCTAGCAATCCCATATCGCCGAGCACTGGCCAAAGAGGGTTTGGAAAGGCGTTATCGGTATCTGTCTTAGCGGCGATGGGGGCGATTTCGTTAGCCGCAAAGTGTTGTACAGCATCGCGGAGCATGTCGATATCTTCGCCGAGGTTAAAATTGAGAGATGAGTAGAGTTGCGTCATATGCTTGAGTCCTGTCAAAGTCTATCTTTCCAGCTCAGCGATCTATGCCGTGATACTTGGAGTTGGGTCATGTTGAGCGCGGCTCATTAGGGCTGTGTTATTCACGGCCTCATTATTTTTGTGTTAAACGATTATATTCCAGTGCATTGCGGCACTGTTGTTCAGCCGAATTTAGTTCCATTAATACCACTTTGATGTCATCCATTTGCTGTTGTAGCGACACCTTCTTTTCTTCTACGAGGTCAAGCATAGTTTGTAATTGCGAGCTGCTATTTTTATCAGCATCGTAGAGCTCGAATAAGCGCCGTGTTTCAGCTAAAGAAAAACCTAAACGTTTGCCACGTAGTATTAATTTTAGTCTAACTCGGTCTTTTAGAATGTAGATTCTTGTTTGTCCACGACGTTTAGGTTTGAGCAGTCCTTGGTCTTCATAAAAACGAATACTTCGGGTGGTGATATCAAACTCCTTTGAGAGATCACTGATGGAGTAGGTCGTTTGTGGGGCTTGGTAGTCGGCCATTCAAATACCCTATTGGTTAACTTTTGTGCACGATATATGAAGTTTACGTAAAGGTAAAGCTTATGTTGCGTTGCGAATGTTGCCCTTGTGTAAATTGCAGTTGCCAAAAATGACCGCATTTGAGCTTAGCTATAGCTGTATATCGGTAACTTTCTTTTTAAGGTGTTGTTATTCATCGATTTACTGTTCTTTAGCTAGTCAGCTTGCAGCAGTTTATACGTGGTTGACATGACATATTCTAAAGTCTAATGGGGGATTTTTGTACGCTGGCGCATAATCGAATTCTAAGTTATGGACCTCTCACGTGTTGGTTAGGTGGCGTGTGATCCGGCAAATGGAGTGCAATATGGACAATAAAAATAGCCAATTACATGCAAGTTCGATTAATTACCCTAGTCATTTTTGGGCGCAAGCGGCTAAAAGCATTGATTGGTACAGTGCTTGGGATCAAGTGCTTGATGACAGTGAAGCGCCGTTTTATCACTGGTTTAAAGGCGGCATGATGAACACCTGTTTTAATGCCGTAGACCGTCATGTGCTGGCTGGGCGTGGCGAGCAAATAGCGATTGATTACGTCAGTCCAGTCACGGATACAGAATATGGCATTACTTATGCTGAACTACAGGCACAAGTGAGCCGTTTAGCCGGGTATATGGACGCCATTGGCGTTAAAAAAGGCGATAGAGTGGTAATTTACATGCCGATGGTACCCGAAACCGCCTTTGCAATGTTGGCCTGTGCGCGTATTGGCGCTATTCATTCGGTAGTGTTTGGTGGTTTTGCAGCAAATGAGCTCGCCACACGTATTGATGATGCTAAACCTAAGCTGATCTTGTCGGCATCATGCGGTGTTGAGCCCTCAGGCGTGGTGGCTTATAAACCGTTATTGGATAGCGCACTCGAGCAAGCAACACATCGAGTTGAGCATTGCCTTATTTTAAACCGAAGCCAACTGGAAGCCCCATTGCAGGCAGGGCGAGATGTTGACTGGCAAACAGGCGTTGCAACAGCAGCGAATATTGATTGTGTACCGTTAGCCGCCACTGACCCATTATATATTTTGTATACCTCTGGCACTACGGGGCAGCCAAAAGGGGTGGTGCGTGATAACGGTGGTCACAGTGTGGCTCTAGCTTGGTCAATGAAGCATATATACGACATTAATGCCGGTGATAGCTTTTGGGCTGCATCAGATGTGGGTTGGGTGGTAGGTCATTCTTATATTGTATATGGACCATTGCTGGTGGGGGCTACGACGTTAATGTACGAGGGTAAACCTATTGGCACGCCAGATCCCGGCGCGTTTTGGCGCATTATTGCACAGTATAAAGTTAAAAGTTTTTTCACCGCCCCGACTGCAATAAGAGCCATTAAGCGCGATGATCCTAATGGAAAATACCTTGAAGGGGTAGATTTAACCGGGTTGAAAAATGTCTTTTTAGCCGGTGAACGCTGCGATCCTGACACATTACATTGGGTAGAAGGTAAACTGCAAAAACCGATAATTGATCATTGGTGGCAAACTGAAACCGGTTGGCCTGTTGCGGCTAATTTGATGGGGTATGCGCCAGTTGCAGTTAAAGCGGGTTCGCCTGCGTTAGCTGTGCCCGGATATCAAATAGAAGTGGTCGATATGATGGGCGAACAAGTGGCTGCCAATGAGTCGGGTAATGTGGTGATCAAGCTCCCCTTGCCGCCGGGTACATTAACCACACTGTGGCAAAATGAACAGCGATATATTGATAGCTACTTGTCGATGTATCCGGGATATTACCTTAGTGGTGATGCCGGTTATAAAGATGATGATGGTTACCTTTATATAATGAGCCGTATTGACGACATCATCAATGTGGCGGGGCACCGTTTGTCCACAGGCCGGTTTGAAGAGGTGCTATGTCAGCATGAAGCCGTAGCAGAAGCGGCAGTTATAGGGGTTGAAGATGCGCTTAAAGGGCAGGTGCCATTAGGACTGGTGGTGCTTAAAAAAGGCGTGAACACAACAGAACAAGAGCTTAACGAGCAATTAATGGCGTTGGTGCGAAAAGAGATAGGGCCTGTCGCTTCATTTAGGTTAGTGAGTGCTGTGCAAAAACTACCTAAAACTCGTTCTGGAAAGATATTGCGAGGCACCATGCGTAATATTGCCGATAATAAAAAATACAATATGCCTGCAACGATTGAAGACCCAGCCACGCTAGATATTATTCGTAATACCTTAACCCGCATGGGCTACGCTGACGCTCAGGTGAAGGTAAGCTAATAGGTTATAAATTGTTAAAGGTAAGTGGTAAAGCAACTGGTAGCTTTGGCATTTTTTGTCATTTCGCAAAGGGCTGCGCAATAGAGGTGCTAAATCTGTATATTCACATCAATACATGACCGCTTTGCGAGTACAAAGCGGTCATGGGTTGACAGATTAACGGCGTGTTATTGACAACTAATTAGCAATTTTTAGATCTGCTTTGTCAGTGATAAGGTTCATATCAAAATCAAACTCATCGACGCGGATGGCGCGCTCACGTTTATTATTATAATCGTGTAACAGTTTAAGTTCGTTGGCGTCAATGACCTTGGCAGCATAGGCAGCATCGAGTGTTAAAGCAAACCTAACGGCGGGCTTAAACGCTTTAGATCTAATTGCTTTTTTCACTTTAGCCAGTAACGGTAAGCAATTAATCTTGGCTAAATAGGCTTGCTCATTAATGTCGTTACCATCACCTGCTACCGGTTTTACAAGGTGGGTTAAGTTTTTCTTAAACTCGGTATTAAGCTGTGCTTGTTCTGCAAGCTCACGGACTAAATCATCGTTAATTTTTTTCATTTTAGGCGAATAAGTTACGGTGATTAAGCGCATAAACTTACGGGTGGCTGATGATGGAAAGTTATCTAAAAAGTCCAATAGTGCTTTTTCGGCTTGGCACAGTGACCAGCGCGTGGCGTAATGGAAATACGGCGCAGCTTCAGTGCGTTGTGCAGCTGGTAACTTTTGCTCGTAATAACGAATAGAAGCCATAGCCGCATACAAGTAGCTCATCACATCGCCTAAACGCGCCGACAGCATCTCAGCTTGTTTTAGTTTTCCGCCCAGAACCAATAATGAAAAGTCAGCATAAACAGCTAGTTTTGAGGCTAGTTTATGGACTGACTGTTCATAGGGTTTTACTTCTGCAAGTGTTGAACTTGCGCCGGCAGTAAAGGGTAATAAACCTAGTTTGAATGCGCGCAAGCTGTTACCCACACTGTAACTAATAGTTTGGCGTAAAATACCATTGAAGACTTTATCTGCACGCTTTTCGTTGGAGTGAATCGACTCAACCATGCTTTGTAAATGAGGGTGACAGCGCATCACACCTTGACCAAAGATCATCAGGTTGCGGGTGAGAATATTGGCACCTTCAACGGTAATCGCGATAGGCTGGGCGACATAACCTGAGGCTAACGTGTTTTGTGGACCATTTTGAATGGCTTTACCCGCTTGAATATCCATCGCTGAATCAAGTACATCACGGCCAAGCTCGGTCATGTGATATTTAGCAATCGCGGTCACAACCGAGGGTTTTAAACCTAAGCCAAGTCCTTCGGTGGTGAGCACGCGCATTGATTCAAGCAGATAGGTTTTACCAGCAATATCGGCAAGCTTTTCTTGAATACCCTCAAACTTACCGATAGATAAACCAAATTGCTCGCGTACCGCAGAGTACTCAGCCGATGATTTAAATGCGCACTGACTGACTGAAACACCTAGGGCGGGTAGTGAGATCCCGCGGCCTGCGCCTAAACAAGCAACTAGCATGGCCCAGCCGCGGCCGATATTTTTTTGCCCGCCAATGATGAAGTCCATAGGTATAAATACATTTTCGCCACGGGTTGTGCCGTTGTAAAAACGGATCCCCATTGGATCATGACGGTTACCTAGTTGCACACCTGGGTGCGCTTTTGGAATAAGGGCGCAGGTAATACCAAGTTCAACCTTACCACCGAGTAAGCCGTTTGGATCTTCAACTTTAAAGGCTAGCCCTAACACACTCGCAATAGGAGCAAGAGTAATATAGCGCTTGTCCCATGTAACGCTTAAGCCAATAACCTGTTTGCCATCATATTCCCCCATCGTTACGGTACCGATGTCTGGAATACCGCCAGCGTCAGAGCCAGCTTCTGGACTGGTTAGTGCAAAACAAGGGATCTCTTGCCCATTAGCAAGGCGAGGCAACCAGTAGTCTTGTTGTTTTGATGTCCCGTAGTGCATTAATAATTCGCCCGGTCCGAGAGAATTAGGCACCATAACAGTAACGGCAACCGCAGAACTTTTAGCTGCAATGGTGGCCACAATCGTTGAGTTGGCATAAGGGCTGAACTCAAGTCCACCAAATGACTTAGGAATAATAAGCGAAAAGAATTTGTTTTCTTTTAAAAAGTTAAGAATGTTGTCTGGAAGGTGTTTACTGCGCTGAATTTCGAAATCATCCACCATTTCGATCAATGTTTGTACTGGACCGTCTAAAAAGGCCTGTTCATCGGCTGACAATGCTGCAACGGGAATATCTCGCAATGCGGCAAAATCGGGTTTACCTTGGTAGATTGATCCCTCTAACCATACATCACCCGCATCGAGTGCTTCTTGTTCGGTGGTAGAAATGCTCGGTAATACTTTTTTTAGTTTAGTTCTTATGCTCATTTTAACGCTCGCTATGCTAGAGATATACTTCACATTACGTCACAAAATGAGGGGTAGATCAAACTTTTTAAACGGTTAGTTTAAACGCTTGTTTACTTTTTTGTTGTTTAAATATTTTATTTATAAATTTTTCATGGGCTTACGCATGTAAGCTGGATAAAAATTATTTTTAGCAATTTAGCCTTACAGGCATTAACGGGTACCGAACGGCAGCTAAATTAGCACCTTGGCTAAATTAGTATGCAGTTAACTACTGTTTTATATGGGGAATATATTGCTAGTTGTTGCTGTTGAGATAGTGGGGAAGGGCAAAAATTTACGGTGAAAAAAATAGATTTATAACTAGAGTGACAGTTGTTATTTATGTATGAGCCGATTGCTGTTAGCTGTATTCATTAATACTTTTAGTGGTATCAACATAGGTTTGCATCAATGCAGCTTGTTGCTGTTGGGCTTTATTATTTACTACGGCTTGGCGGGCATCTTCGTTATTAGATAAGTAGTAAGCTGAAGCGGGTGATAGGTGGCTGTTATCGGTTGAAACCCCCGCGATATCGGCATAAAACTGATATTGTGCTTTGGCCTTTCTGTAATCAACATAATGCTCAACCTTTTCGCCATTATCTGGTAAAGAGGGTTCTACAGGTAAAGTAACGTCATCATTGGCACTTGTGTCCTGTTGGGCTGCGAGTGTGATTGACTGACTTGATAAGGTCACGCTATCAACTTGTGGTTGTTGAGTGACAGCAGGTTGCTGGGCTGCACCGTTATGATTGCACTCAATTGTGGAGTCATTATGCGAAGCGAGCGCCGAGCTAGTTGCCATTGTGGCAGTATTGAGCTGTGATGGCGAAACTTGCATAGGTTCTCAGTCGATAAATGATAAATATAGTCCGGATTGGATTTTAAGCGATTGAAACTAAATGTGAACACGATTGAATGCAAACTGGTATTTTTACTAGTGTGGTAAAGCCAGTTTAAAGCAAGAGTGTTGCCGTTAGTTGCGATGAAAATGGGCAAAAAAAAGCTCAACCAGTTAATGGTTGAGCTTTTATTAATGCGTTGATTGCACGTTACGAAATAACCAGCAAGGTTGCACTTAAAATCGCACTGAGTCCCATTGCAAAAGGAACAAACTTAGCGCGGTAACTTAATGTTAAAACTACCAGTAAACCTGAAGCTGACAGCAAGCCTAAGAAAACAACAGTGCCGTAGCCGAAGCCTGAGTCAACAACACAACCGCAGTAAGTTAATAGTAACCCTAGCCAACCGGCAACGCTGAAATAGCGAGTCTGCTTAGCGGTAGGCGCTTGACCGAAGATCTCACGGTGGTGAGAAAACATCGCTAATACTAGCAAGCAAAACGCAATGTAGCTCAATCCTAGTAAACTTAAAGTCATTATTCAGCTCCTTTAGTCACTGAGGTTTGTTGCGCAAATACTGGAGCTTGCACATCTTGTTGCTGAGCTTCCTTATGAGTACCAGTCATTTGTTTTGCTTGTTTAATCGCCACTTTTCTTTGGGCAAACAAGCTCGCAAGTCCAAAAATAACGCACATTAAGTCAAAGCCTACTAATGACCACTGTGCCTGATTAATGTTACTGAACAGGTCGCTGTTAGAGGTTAATGCATTTAATACCGGAATCGCAATCAAGCTCAAGCCTGTTAAGGTGAGTAGTGCACGCCAAACAGTTAATGTACGTTTAAAGCAGGCGATAATGCCAACGATGAGAAGCGTCATGAAAAAGCAATTTATCTCTTGCTGACCACGATTAGCCATATCGGCTGGTATGAGCCTGTTAGCATAGAAAAATACGCTGGTGGCTAGTGGTAAACCTGCAATAAACATTAGGTTTAAGCCTTCACCTAAACGCAAACCAAAAGTGGCTTTTTGGCCTTGGCTAATTTGCTTTTGCTGTTTTTGACGAATTTTATGCGCCCAAAGTAGTGCACCCGTTGTAATCATTGCGCAGCCCATTAGACCGCTGATGAAAAACAACAAACGCAATAGTGGCTCTGCAAAACGTCCGGTGTGCAATGCGATAAACGTGTCGTGCACATTTAACGTAGCTGATTCAGCCACAACAGTTTTACTTAACAGTTTGCCATTAACGCCATCGAAAATAATTGGCTCATTGCGCTCAGTGATGCTCTTGTCTATTGCTCGGTATACTTTTACACGGCTATTTGCATCACCAGGGTTGTGGATCACAACCTGCTTGATTGGAGTCTCGCCCACTTGCTCTTTAATTTGAGGCCATAAAGAATCGAGTGAAACCAGGTTGGCTTTTTGACCCAGTGGTTGTACTTGCTCACTTTTACCTTGTAGCTGGGCACGAAACTCATTGGTGTTGCCATCAAGAGCTGTGATAACGCCCCATGGCATGTAAAACGCCATGACTGTTACAAGTCCGGTATAGGTGATCATTAAGTGGTATGGCAGCGCCAGTACCGAGCTTACATTATGAGCATCTAACCAAGCGCGACTTGCTTTGTTACGTCTAAAGCTAAAGAAGTCTTTAAAGATCCGGCGATGAATAAACACACCACTGACGATAGCAACCAACATGAACATGGTGCAGAAGCCAACAACCAAGATGCCAAGCATACCTGGTAGGTAATAGAGTTTGAAATGTAACTTATAGAAGAAGTTACCACCTCTTGATTCTCGTACTTCCGTAATAACGGTGTCTTGCTGGACAATATGCTCAGCAAATCTGAAATGACGATGTCCGCCACCGCCACCCTGTGCTTTTGCTTTTGCTTGGGCTTGTTCTGCTTGCCCACGACCTTGACCACGTTGCTGTGCTTGCTCAGCTTGTCCACGACCTTGACCGCGTTGCTGTGCTTGTTCTGTTGGCGCAGGTGCTTGTCCACGCCCCCGTCCTTGGCCAGGCTCAGATTTAAGCTGCCAAGCATAGCTGAGGTAAGGCTTACTATCGGTTGGGAAATTTACTTGCCACTGGCTTGAGTCACTTGCATGCTCGTTAAGGTAAAGCTGCGCTTTGCTCAGTGTCGTTTGGACTTGATCAGCGTCATAGTCTTGAATGACATCTTTATGCAGTTCTGGTTTAGTCCAGAGGTTAATGTCATCACGGTAGTAGCTTAAGGTACCCGCAAAAAATATCAGTAATAATACCCAGCATACCAGCAGGCCTACATATTTGTGTAGCCATGTCATACTGCGGAAAAAATTCTCTTTCATGGTTATCCTACTAGTAAAATAATTAAATAAAACAGACCGCTAGCAATTAGCAGATCACGCCATGCAATGAGGTGGTGCTTAACTGTAAACACCCATATAACGGCTGCGGTATAGAAACTAAATGACAGCATCGATGCGGTTACAGTGCTCTCAAATGCAGGAAGTGGAATAATTAACGCAAGTAGGGCACAGGCTGTTGCTGCTAACAGATAGCCACCCAATATTGCGGCTAAGCTACGCGAGGTAATATTTAATCCCTGCGAACTCAACAAATTTTTAAAATTGGAGCGAATTGAGGTCATTAAGATGGATACCTTTAAGTTAGGCTGACTTGCTTAGCGCCTAAATGTAAGAAATGGGGTTATTATTTTATAGTAAGCAATCTAATTGATAACTATTTTTATTCCCGTTTTAGCGTAAAAATGAGCATCTTGAGACATACGTCTCATAAATGAAGCTGGTTGTTAACTCTATGGTTTCTGCTGCTAATTTAGGGTTGGGTGAATTGCTGTCTTTGTGCGTTAATTGTTGGCTAACAGGCAATTGTCTAAAAAGTGTTTAACAGGGTTATATTTTTTACTCGTGGTTAAAGTGGATATGGCAGAACGTCGTGATTTGTTACTGGGTGCTTTGACAGTAAAGATACTATTGCTGGGGGGATTTTTTAAGGCTGGCTGCAGCGATAACGAATTCCTAGCCGATGTGTTTGAGGTTGATTCACAAAAGAGTTAATCATAAAGCGTTATTGTTCAAAGTTAAGTGTGAATAAGGTTGCTTTACTGTAAGTGTTTGATGTACTAATAAGTAGTAAATTAATTTCAAATTAATTACCAAAAGCATGATAAAAACCCAGCTAAAGCTGTTTTTTTTGTCTAAATTTGTAGAAGGTAATCAAGCTAACGACATACCGTTTACAGCTTTGGTCGTCACTCATTACCGAGTTCGTATATGTTTCAACCATTGGTTAAGTGGCAAATTTAGCAAACACTGCAAACATCATTTTTATGACTTTAACTGTGCGCACTGGCTTAGAGCGCGAAAGACTTTGTTATAAGCGTTTATTGAGTGAATATTTATTAATAAAAGCTTGTAATTGATTGCGTTAACCGCAAGTGTATTAAGTAGAAGTCATTGTAAAAAGGAAAACCTATGAAAATAAATCTTTCTGGTCACCACGTAGATGTTACTGATGTTGTAAAACAACATGTCCATGAGAAGTTTTCGAAGATAGAGAATCATTTTCCAACCCTGATCGCACTCGATATTATCATTGCCAAAGAGCACGGCGAATTCCAGGTTGAAATTAGAACTAATTACGAGGGAAGCCGAATATCCGCTTCTGGTAACGATTCTGTTATGTATCCAGCCATTACCAGCGCAGCTAAAAAACTTGATGCAGCACTAAAGCATCGTAAAGGTCAATTGAAAGCAGACTTACATTCAAAACCAGCGGTCACCACTCCAGAGATTGCCCACGAAAAAGTTCAAGAGATGAACTTATTGTAGTGGATTAACCTTTGAGATAAGCCCTCGTTGCTAACAGCATTAGCGCGGGGGCTTTTTTATTGCATTAACTCAAAAGTGGCCAACACCGCTACTGTTTATTACAGCAGTTTTTTACTGTGCAGTTATCCAGTGCGGCATACGCACACAGCGTTATCAGCCCAGCTAGCCTCGCTTATTCTTTTTCAGATTGAGAAAATACACAGTCTGATTGTTTTGGCGGCGGTGTCCAACTACGCTCCATTTTTGAAAAACTACGATAGCGTTCATCTTTCATCGCACGACTTAAGGTTTCCTCTAACTGAATAAACATGTCCCGGTAATGCACTAGATGTTTGTCATCTTCAGTGAAGCGTTGCCAAGCCTCATACAGCGTGTTTTTTTGCGCAAGTTCAGTTTCAAAAAACAGCGCACTTTGTTGCTCAGCTTTAAACGGATGCACGCCAAGGCGCGTTAAGGCGTGCTTACCCAGCTTGAGTGCAGAATGAAATGTTTCACTAACCATGAAGTCAGCCCCAGCTTTACGCAGCCTATACAAGGTGGTTCTATCAAATGCTCGTGCTAATACAATGACGTGTGGATACGTGTGCTTGATATATTCGGTAAGTGCAACGGCGCGGTCAGGGTTGTCGATAGCTATCACCAACATTTTAGCATCTGCAATGCCGGCAGTATGGAGCAAATCTGGTTTGGTTGCATCTCCATAAAAGCTTTTGGTGTTTATTTTTCTCATGTTTTCAACTTGTTGTGTTTCATGATCGATCACAACGGTTTTGAAGCCATTAGTCCTTAATAGGCGGTTTACTATTTGACCAAAGCGACCAATGCCGGCAATGATAACCGTGCCTTTCTCGTCAATAACATCAGGATCGCGAGTATTTTTATTTTGCTCATAACGCGGCAGAATGACTTTATCAAATAAAATAAATAGCCCCGGAGTGAGGAACATAGATAAAGCGACCACTAAAGACAGTATTTGTACAGTATCCACCGCTATAGCATGATTTTGTACTGAATAACTGAGTAATACAAAGCCGAACTCGCCGGCTTGCGCCAGACTTAAAGCAAATAACCAGCGGTCACTGTTTTGTATTTTGAAAATCATCGCAAGCAGAAATAGCACTAATGCTTTAATGACAATCACGCCGAAGGTCATGGCTAGTACGGGGCCGAAATTATCAATCAGTACGGTAAAATTAATCCCCGCGCCAACGGTGATAAAAAACAGCCCTAACAATAAGCCTTTAAACGGCTCAATCACAGACTCCAGCTCATGCCTAAACTCACTATTAGCCAGTACCACACCTGCTAAAAATGTGCCTAAAGCAGGCGACAATCCTACTAGGCTCATAAGCGCAGCTATCCCGATCACTAACATCAGTGCAGCTGCGGTAAATATTTCGCGTAAGCTCGAGCTGGCAACAAACCTAAATAACGGTCTACTGAGGTAATGACCGCCAATAACTACCGAAGCGATGGCTAATAACACCACAATGCCGTAGGCCCAACCGGGTAGGCCAGCGACTAAAGACAACTCTTCATGATGCTCAGACGCTGTGGATACCACTGAACGCGCTTTTTCAACCAATTCAGGTAAGGCTAGCAGTGGAATGAATGCCAGCATGGGAATAACGGCAATATCTTGGAATAACAGTACCGAAAAGGCGTTTTTCCCGCCCTCGGTTTTGGTGAGGTTTTTTTCATTAAAAGTTTGTAGCACGATGGCGGTCGACGACAGTGAAAAAATCATGCCGACAGTAAGCGCAACGCTCCAACTAAAGCCAAAGGCGATTGCAATCCCCATCACTACCAGTATTGTTACTCCTACTTGTAGGCCGCCTAAACCGATCAGCTTTTTGCGCATATCCCATAGCATTCGTGGCTCAAGTTCTAAGCCCACCAAAAACAACATCATTACTACACCAAATTCAGCAAAGTGTTGCAAAGTATTGGTTTCGCTACCGACTAACCCCGCAATCGGCCCAATGAAAACCCCTGCAATTAAATAGCCCAGAACAGACCCTAAACCAAAACGTTTAGCTAATGGCACGGCAATCACAGCAGCGGCTAAGTAGATAAAAGCTTGTATAAAATAAGCGGTCATCATTTATCCTTTAATTAAGTTGTTGAGGCAGTGATTGAGTGTTAAAGGCTTTGTCGCTGCTGGAATATCAAGGCTGTTGTTCGCTAACGCCGATAGTAGTGTTAGCCAATCATTGATATGCCCCTGTAGGCGATTTTCTTCAATGGCTCTGCGGGCACCAAAAAGGGCAAAAGGAGCTAAATAGGTCATACCGGTGAGGTTGGCTGTTTGCTCTAAAGGGTGGAGTAACTCACGTAAGGTAAAGTGGTTATAGCCATCAGTGTGAAACGCAGCTTCACTGCCTCCAGCGCTGATAGCACAAAAAAATGTTTTGCCTTTAAGTGCATTGCCCTTGGCACCATAAGCAAAATTATATTCAAGCACCAGATCCAGCCATTCTTTTAAAATAGAGGGAGTGGAGTACCAGTACAACGGGAACATAAAAATAATCACATCGTGTTCGCGTAATCTTTGCTGCTCTTTGTCTATATTAATTCTAAAGGTTGGATACTCAGCATACAGATCGACAGCTGTCACATGGTTATGGTGGAGAGTGGCTTCAAACAGAGGTTTATTGACCTCTGAGCGCTCTTGAGAGGGGTGAGCGTAGAGTACTAAAACTTTCTTTTTTTCTTTTAGCATGGTCAATCCAATGCAATTAATTAACTGGCTAATATTTAATCTAGCACAGCAATAGAAATTGCCGGATAAAGTTTACGGTCAATGGTGCTTAAACGATACTCCCGCAATACTAAGGGGCTTCAAGTATCGGCATTGCGTCGCTAATAAATGTGTTTTGACCTATGTAAGGACTTAACTTTTAGTCTAAGTCACACTAGAAGCCTGCATTTTAGCCATTTGCCTCTGAGGGAGTTGCGCTAAGTTTGCGGTTAACTAGTCGGGTTCAGCTTGGAGCGTTTCAGCACGGACAATATCAATCGATTTGTCAGCCTTAATACCAATACGGTTATCTTTAAAAATGTTAATTTCGATATCTTCTAGGCAGTTGCCGTTTTCATCGTAAACATTACTCAGAATAATGGCGCTGTTCACTGCACGAGTAAGAATCAACATAATACATCCTTGTATATGAGTAGTGATCAAAGTTTAGACTATTATCAGTAAGTGATTAGGCTTGAACTGAGTGTTTTTCACTGTTATGAGGCTGTTTTAGCGCGATTGTGGCTGTATTTTCTAATGAAAACTGAAACCTATGCCCACAAATTATTTTAATGACGAATAATCAGCCCCACTGTTTAGTCAGGCTTGGTTTTGCAATAAAAATATACCTACAAAGGAATATTCAGCTGAATCAACTAGCTACAGAGCTCACAGAAGCAACAAACAACTTAAATTTCAATTGTGATCAAAATTAATGGTAGATACAATGATGCAACCAGCTTAAGATGCATATAATAAGCGTGTTTAAAATGTGAGGCAAAACAATGTTAAATATTGACGATCCCGCCGCAACAGAAAAGACTCCAGCGTTATTTAGGCTCGGTTTTAGGCCTTTTTTTCTGGGGGGCGCATTGGTTGCAATGTTGTTTGTGCCGCTGTGGTTAGTCACCTGGTTTTACCCGCAGCACAGTTTATTTCAGACAGATTTTTGGGTGAAAGTGGTACCGCTTTGGTGGCACCCGCATGAAATGTTATTTGGCTTTGCGCTAGCCATCGTTTGTGGCTTTTTACTCACATCGGTACAAACGTGGACTCATCAACCAGGTATGAAGGGCTGGGCGTTGGCCATTACATTTGGCTGCTGGTTAGCCGCGAGATTAATGTTGTTATTGCCGGTATCAATCCCATTGTGGTTACCAGCCATATTTGACTCATTATTTATCGGATTTACAGCGATTAAACTCTGGCGTTGTGTTTACAAAGTAAAGCAATGGCACAATATTGGGTTCCCCATCATGTTAATGGTGGCATTAACCATTAACCTACTCAGTTACTATGCACTTAGTAATAGAGATTTTTCTTTAAGCTTGCAGATCTGGCAGGCAATGATTTGGTGGTTGGGCTTGTTGATCACCATTGTTGGCGGGCGGGTGATCCCCTTTTTCACTGCGATTAAAATTAAGCAAAGCAAACCGACTCCAATAGCGTTAATTGAAAAAAGTGTCATTATCGCGATGACAATTTTGGTGGGGCAGGCGATGACGAAAGTATTGCCGTTGGCTGCAGAGCAAGGGCTGTTATTGATTGCTGCTGCATTACACTTGCTACGCTGGTTACGGTGGTTTCCACACAAAACGCTGCAACAACCCATGCTATGGTCATTGCACATCGCTTACGTGTTTTTGCCTGTCACGCTGATAGCTCTCGCGTGGAATATTCATGACACCATGGCGTATCGCCATTTAATTCACCTGTTTGCCATTGGCACCTTGGCGGGCATTTGTTTGTCGATGATCTCGCGTGTATCGCTGGGGCATACCAGTCGTAATATTTATGAAGGCCCTAACATGACAGTGGCTTTTTTAAGCCTGCCACTTGCCGCATTTTTAAGGTCGGTGATGCCGATTATATGGCCAGAGCATTATCAGTTGTGGTTGTGGCTAGCAGGCGGCTTTTGGTCATTAGCATTTGGCATGTTTGTGGTTAATTATGCCGTTATTTTGTCAACACCACGTATCGATGGCCGGCCGGGTTAGATGTTGTCTTAATCTTTTTGTTTTTCATGTTAGTTCAAAGGTAAGTAGAGAATTTAATGAGTGTAAAAAAAGTAGTAAAACTAGCGAGTGTATTATGTTGGCTATCACTAGGTTCTATGGCCAGTGTGTTGCAGGCTGCAGAACTGAGCCCTGCAGCAAAAGCACAGGCTGAGCGTGATGCGGCATTAAAAGTAAAGTTCCCGACTCAATATAAAAGCTGGTTAGCCACCTCAGAGCAAACTGAACGTGAAGACATGTTAGCAAGTTATCCCGCAGCGATTATTTTGTGGGCCGGCTCATCGTTTGCAAAAGAGTACCATAGCCCACGTGGGCACCATTTTGCAGTGGCAGACGTAACACATACCTTACGTACAGGTGTGCCTCCAAAAGCGGGTGATAAAGGCCTGTCAGCTAGTTGCTGGACTTGTAAAACACCAGATGCCCCGCGATTAATGAATGAATTAGGTGTTGAAGGGTATTCGGCGAAGAACTTTACCGACTTAGGGGCTGAAGTTAACAGCGTGGTTTATTGCACCGATTGTCATGTCGACGGTAAAGCGCAGTTAGCGCTGCCAAGACCGCATGCGCAAGATGCTATGGCCAAAGTACATCTGCCATTTGATAAGCAAGATACCAATATGAAAGGCGCTCAGGTGTGTGGTCAATGTCATGTAACCTACTATTTTCAGCCTGAACGCAGTAACAAAGTTAATATTCCATGGATTTTCGGTAACAGCGTTGACGACATCGAAAAATATTACGATACCCGTCGCTTTTATGAATGGATCCATCCGGTATCGCAAACACCTATCCTAAAAGCGCGTCACCCAGAGTTTGAGCACTGGAGTCGCAGCCAACATGCTGAAGCAGGGGTTACTTGCATTACCTGTCATATGCCTGAGACGACCGACGAGCAAGGTAAAACCTTTACTAGCCATAAAGTGAGTAAGGCATTAGACCATTTTGAAACGGTCTGCCAAGGTTGTCACGAGAGCGAAAAAAGCATCACAAATACATTAGAAAACAACAAGACCAGTATTAATGCTAAAGCCAGAAATGTAGAAGACCTATTAATTAAAGCGCATTACGAAGCGGGCGCGGCATGGGAAGCAGGAGCAACTTGGTCTGTGATGAACGATGCGATTATGGCGATTCGTCATTCACAATGGCGCTGGGACTTTGCTATGGCATCGCACGGTTTATATGCTCACAACCCTCAAGAGGGCAATGAATTGCTCGATATTGCACTTAAGCAAGTGGTCTATGCACGTACTTCATTGGTTGAAATTTTAAAGAAGTTTGATATTAAAACAGTTAATTACCCCGATTACAGCACTAAAGCTGCAGCGCATGCTGCCATGAGCATTGAGCTAGATAAATTGACTGAGGCTAAAAAGCAATTTATTAAACAAGGAGTTGATAAGCACTGGTCTGAAGTAAGCCGTCACGGTTACGAGTAACTCTGGCTTGCGGTTAAGTCTTTTGCTATTGGCTGGCCCTTGGAATATAGGGCCGCGATAGTACTATTGTTGACTATGCGGTGCGTGAGTAACATTCAGCGCTGTGGACTGACATATTACAAAAAAGCCAGCGTATATCGCTGGCTTTTTGTTGCCAAAAATAATGCAGTCACTTAATGACTCGTATTGGCTTTTAATTGTTTAAAACAGTAAGTCGATGGCAAAACCTAAGCTAAACAGACCGCTAAATAACATGGTGAGTTTTGCAGTGCGTCCTAACAGAGGGTTAAGCTCTGCTCCGGTGACGTCATTAAAATCACGACATAAATTACGCGCAACAATAAATGCTAACCCTGCAAAAAGGACCGGTAAACCAGGAATCACGCCCATTAAAAATCCAGCGATAATAATAGCGAAAGGCAGATATATAAAGCTCTGATAAAAAATCCTAGCTTGAGCTAGGCCAACTCTTACTGCCATGGTTTTTTTACCTGCTTTAATATCGGTGTCCATGTCTCTGGTGTTATTTACCAGCATAATGGCGGCGTTAAGAAACCCAATAGCAGCGCCAAGTAACCATGCATTTGTGCTGGTTTCAGTGGCTTGCAAAAAGTAACTGCCGACCACGGCAACCAGCCCAAAAAAGACAAATGCGGCGATTTCGCCTAAGCCATGTGAGGCCAATGGATAAGGACCGCCACTATAACCTAATGCCCCTAAAACAGCGGCAAGTGCTAATAAAGCAATGGGCCATCCGCCATGCATAATTAGAAACGACCCAACCAACAAAGCTAAAACAAGGCAAAAAATCATCCCATTTCGCACAGCTGTCGGGCTGAGCATTCCGCTTTGTGTTACGCGAGTTGGGCCAACACGTTCAGCGGTATCAACACCGCTTTTAAAGTCAAAATAGTCATTGGCTAAGTTAACGGCTATTTGTAGCAGCACTGCGCATAGCATTGATGTGAAGGCGATAAACCAACTGAATTGTTCCAGTTGCAGGGCTAAAATATTACCCACTAATAAGGGGCCAATCGCCGCAGATAAAGTACGAGGGCGTATTGCTAGTATCCAAGGATTCATTATTTATTATTACTTAACAGAGATATATATCGCAGAATTACGAACCAACATAGAAATGTTGCCTGACTATGATAACAAAAATTCACACACCTAAAAAGTGGATTTTAAATGGCAAAAATCTGGCTTAGTTAACATTCTGGAAAGGTAAATGTACATCCTGTAAACAAGAGTTTAAATTATTAGATCTAGCGCACACCTGAGCCACTTCATGTGTGCAATATTCAAACACAGTTTTATCCAATTTATTAGTTTGGCTGTTATTGCGATAACGCATCTGGCGGTACTACAGGGATGTCAGAAGTTACCGGAAAATATGTCACTAGAGGGTTAGCAGTATGCGTTTTGATGGTCAAGTAGCAGTCGTTACAGGAGCTGCAGCAGGATTAGGAAGAGCATATGCTATTGAACTTGCTCAGCGTGGTGCGCGAGTCGTCATTATAGACTGCCTGGCGCATACAACCCATGACTCTGGTTTATATAGCTGCGCCGATGCGATTAAGGCAGTTGGTGGCGAAGTTAAAATGTTTTGTATCGATATTTGTGATTCTGTCATCGTAAAGCAAGCAGTAGATGATATTTTGGATGATTGGGGCAAGATTGATATTTTAGTCAATAATGCCGGCATCCATCACTCTTGTTCGTTTGAAATCTTAAATGAAGCGGATTGGAAACGTCAGTTTGATGTTGATGTAAATGGTAGTTTTAACATGACCAAAGCCGTGTGGCCTGGTATGAAACTTAATGGTTACGGCCGCATTTTGATGACATGTGCCAGTGCGATTTTTGGTGATGTCTACGAGTCGAGTTTTAGTGCGAGTAAAATGGCGCTCGTCGGTTTTGTCAATAGCCTGCACCTAGAAGGTGCACAGTTTGGTATTAGTGTTAATAGTATTACGCCTCATGCCGTCACTAATATGACAGCAGATCATTTAGCTCCAGCGGTGAGGCCGCTTTTTTCTAAAACCACAGCCGCCGCAGTAATGGTGTATTTGTGCAGTAATAGAGCTCCATCGGGCAAACATTTATTTGCAGCAGCAGGTTCAATTAGCCAAGGTGAAATGGTGACATTTGCCGCGAGTAGATTTACCGCCGAAGAGTGTACACCCAAGGGAATAGATAGCCGCTGGCAAGATATTTATCGTGCTAAGCCGTGCCGCGGACACTCATCCGGAGAGGCGCAAGTGTTGACGTGGGCAAAAGCTGCAGCAGAGGGGCGAAAAATCGTCATAGAGTAAAGCTGGCGAGAACAGGGATACTTGGGGTAAGCTAGTTTATATTAGTTGCAGCATATTCAGGTTCTGATGAGTCAAGTATTAGATGATTTACTCGCCTTACTTTCTCTAGAAAAGATTGAAGAAGGGCTTTTTCGTGGTCAAAGTCAAGATCTTGGCTTTGGTCATGTTTTTGGTGGTCAAGTGATGGGGCAGGCGTTAAGTGCCGCAAAGCAAACGGTATCAACCGACCGCAAAGTACACTCTTTACACTCCTACTTTTTACGTGCAGGTGACGAAAAACTCCCCATCATTTATGACGTTGAAAATATGCGCGATGGCGGAAGTTTTAGTGCGCGTAGAGTTAAGGCTATTCAAAAAGGGCGGCCGATTTTTTACATGACTTGCTCTTTTCAATCCCATGAAGTGGGTTTTGAACATCAAGCGGTCATGCCTGATGTTCCTGGGCCAGAAGGTTTACTAAATCAACAACAGCTTGCCGAATCGCTTAAAGGTAAAGTGCCTGACAAAATTCTTGAAATGTTTACTGGTGAAATGCCAATTGAGATGCGTATTGTCAATCCGATTAATCCATTAATGCCCGAAATCACCGAACCTGTGCGTTATATTTGGCTAAAAGCTAATGGTACGGTGCCAGAAAATGTCTGTGTGCATGACTACCTACTTGCCTACGCATCGGACTTTGATTTTTTAATGACAGCCATACAACCCCATGGCGTGTCGGTGCTTACTCCAGGAATGCGTCTAGCAACAATTGATCACTCAATGTGGTTTCATCGACCGTTTGATACAAGCGAGTGGTTGCTTTATAGCATTGAAAGCCCAAATGCGAGTGGTGGCCGTGGTTTTGTAAAGGGGCAATTTTTCAACCAACAAGGTCAGTTGGTGGCTTCTGCCACGCAAGAAGGACTTATTCGGATGTCTAAAAAACCAAACTAAAATACCGCTCAGCGTCTTAGAGTCGTAACAGGAACCAACATGATCTCAGTATTAAAAAAATGGACAGTGTTACTGTGCTTATTAACATTATCCGCTTGTGTCACCGTTAAAGAGCCTGAGGCCATCGTGGTCAATGGTGCTGCGGGATACCTTGAAAAAATAGCATTGCCACTTGAAGGGTGCTCAATCACTATTGCTATTATTGACTTAGATAAACGAGGCGTAATTGTGGCGCAAAAGAGTTTTAATATTGTCAGGGCGCCCATCCCATTCAAATTTATGCTGCCTGCAAATACCATCGATGATTCAATCAATTATGGCGTAGCGGCAATGATTCAATATCAAGGGAAAGTGATATTCCAAACTTATGATCGCTATCCTGTGATCAATAATAATAAATTCACTACAGAAGTGATCATGAAGCCAGTCTCATAGAGGCTAGCAATATTATTGAAGGAGCTTAGGCTCCTTTTTTGTTCACCCAATTAGCGTAAGAGGCCGCATAACCGTTAACCACTGCCAGTTATGAGTCATCCAACTTACCAATATGAGCCGCAACGAATGCTAACGCCTGAGCAGCAAATCATCCAATGGCTTGAACAGGATGACTATCGCTATCAAGCTCTCATTATTGCTGAGCAATTACAGTTACCACAATGGATGTTAGCCGCAGGTTTTGTGCGTAATTTGGTATGGGATAAATTGCACGGCTACTCACCAACCCCGCTAAACGATATTGATCTTATCTACTTCGACCCTAGCAACTTGACAGCTGAACAAGATGAGCGTTACCAAGCTAAATTAATGGCTATTGCGCCAGATTATGCTTGGTCTGTTAAAAACCAAGCTCGAATGCACCTTAAAAACCAGCATGCAGCCTATCAGTCCAGTTATGATGCAATGCGCTATTGGCCTGAAAAAGAAACAGCCGTGGCGGTGAACATTAACGGCTGTGGGTTAAAGCTATTGGCCCCATTTGGTTGTGAGCGCCTGTTCCAGCTGACATTAAGCCATAATAATCGCGCTGCAGCCGCGATCTTTGAGCAACGAATTAGCAGTAAAAAATGGCTAACGCGGTATCCGCAGTTGTACATTACAGCGTAAAACTAACTTCTCAGTCGATGTTAAAACAGTAATCAAGGCTCAGTTTGTCGAGGGGTGATTGGCTTTTTATTGCTGATTGAAAAGTGTTCTAACGGGGCGTTGGTCACGTAATTCCCGCTACCCAGCTCTAAATCGAGGGTTGAATGATGATCTAGATCACTTTGGGTGCGAGTTTGGTGATGGTTTGGTTTTAGTGTTGATACAGATCAATACAGCTGTTGTTGGATCTGGCAGTCTACGGGCAAATAATTAAATATTAACAACAAAAACAGCAACTCACGTTGTAATGATGGAGTCATATGATGAACAAAAATATCGTATCTGGATTAATTGCTACTGCCCTACTCACTACCGGTTTTGCCTCTACAGCATTTGCACACCAAGCTGGTGATATTATAGTACGTGCCGGTGTTGCGATTGTTGCCCCAAATGAGTCAAGCGCTGATGTGGCAGGTAATGGTGAATTTTCTGTTGATGATAACACTCAACTAGGATTGAACTTTGGCTATATGGTCACTGACAATTTTGGTGTTGAGTTGCTAGCTGCTTCACCTTTTAGTCATGATGTGTCTCTTGATGAATTAGGCAAAATTGCTGAAACAAAACATTTGCCACCTACCTTAGTTGCGCAATATTACTTTGGTGACGGTCAATCTAAACTGCGCCCATATGTTGGCTTAGGTGTTAACTTTACCAACTTTTATGATAATGAGTTTACCAATGATTTAGGTGGCGCATTAACAGATTTGAGTATGTCTAATTCATGGGGCTTAGCAGGGCAGGTTGGTGTTGATTATCAACTGAATAATAACTGGTTAATTAATGCCTCTATTTGGTACGCGCAAATTAGCACCGATGTTAAGTTTAACTTAGCCGACACCCCAGTTGAAATTGAAACCGACATCGACCCATGGGTTTACATGGTTAGCGTTGGTTACACATTCTAACAAACTGATTTACCGAGTAGCATCGCCAACAAAAAGGAGCCTCAAGGCTCCTTTTTTAGTTTTATCTGCCACACCATTTTATTTTTTTGCAGCGCGCTCAGCTTTCTTTTGTGCTTTAGTTTTCCAATGGCGGGTATTGTAAATAAACTCGGGCAGCAGCTTTGTTAGCCAAGCCACAAGACGCCAGCGTTTAGTAACATAAGCTTTGCGTTTACCAGCTTTCATGGCCTTAATTACTTGGCTTGCAACCTCGGCTGGTGGTGACAACCAAAGACGGTTTTTTTGTAAGGCGGCTTTATCAAGCAAGCCCAACTGGATATCGGTTAAAGTGATAGGAAGCTTTAAACGTTGAGCGTGCATACTCAAGCCTTCAAAGTAATTTTGGGCGTAACTTTTTGAGGCGTGGTAAGCAACATTTGGCCCACCTCGTAGTCCTGCAATGGAGTTAATTGCCGCAAGCTGTCCATAACCTTGGTCACGGAAAAGTTTAAATGCGGTATTACAGATGGCTGAAAACCCCTGCACATTTACAGTAATAATATCTTGCTCTGGTTGCCAAGGCAGTTCTGGGTCATAGCTATTCAATCCGGTATTAACCAGCACCAAATGCGCCCCGCCTAAGCTTTGCCAAACAGAGTGTAAGGTGGCAATAATAGCTTGCGGATCATCGATTTGTAGTGGAAATACTTCTGCCTTAGTCGGCAGAGATTGACTAAACTCTGTCAGAGATTGTGGATCTTGTGCTAATAAAGCGAGTTCTACACCGTCTTCAGCCAGCTGTTTGGCGATTTCACGGCTGAGTAATGAGCTTGCGCCCACAATAATTGCTGTTGCTTGTGTCATATAAGTATTCGACTTCGAATCGGTAACTCATGATAGAAACATAAGTGTATTAGAACAAGATTATTTGTTTGTGGCTGTGACAATGATGCATTGTTGAGGTCACTAAATAGCGACAATACTTGGCATAGAACAGTGATATGTATCGAAAAGTTCACCAATTATCAGCCATAGACATATAGACTTCTAGAAGTCTTAATGTATTATGAGGAGCGATAACATGAAAGCAGGCTGGAAGCCTTTGCTGTTTTTAGTGGCAGTGAGTTTACTATCGGGTTGTGCGGCTTCAAATGCTATGGTCGAGATCCATGGTGAAGTTTGGTACAAAGAACGCCTAGCATTACCTGCAGACGCCGTTATGACAGTAAAACTGCAAGAGGTATCTTTACGCGATGCTCCCACTGTTGTGATTGCTCAGTTTGAGCGAGGCAATGTGAGTACGCCTACCTTGTTTCAGTTTTTACTTCGCTTAGATCAGTTTAAGCAAGGGCACACCTACACGGTTGCCGCAAGTATTCGGCTTAACGATCAACTCATGTTTATCACCGACCAAACTTATAGAATCGATTTAGACTCTGTTGAGCCTATGTCGGTTTTACTACAAAAAGTGACGCACTAATTTAGTACCAAGCGTCCTTTTTTGTTGATTACTCTAATTGAATATGAGGCGCTGTACGTATGCCGGTAAAAATCCCTGACAATCTGCCCGCGGCGGAAATTCTAGAGTCTGAGAACATCTTTGTTATGTCTGAAACGCGTGCGGCGAATCAAGACATACGTCCAATGAAAGTGCTTATTCTAAATCTTATGCCCAATAAGATTGAAACCGAAACCCAACTACTGCGTTTATTGGGTAACACACCACTACAAGTTGATGTTGATTTGCTGCGGATCCATGACAAAGAGTCAAAGCACACGTCAATTGACCATATGAACAACTTTTATCGTGATTTTGAACAGGTACGCAACAGAAATTACGATGGCCTGATTATTACCGGCGCCCCCTTAGGCCAAGTTGAATTTGAAGATGTGTCTTATTGGGACCACATCAGAGAGATATTTGACTGGTCTCAGCACCATGTGACCTCAGTTTTATTTTTGTGTTGGGCAGCGCATGCGGCGCTTTACCATTTGTATGGGCTGAACCGCAAGTTGTTAAAAAATAAACGTTCTGGCGTATTCTCACATATGCGTACTAGTGAGCATTACCCTTTGCTGCGCGGTTTTGATGAAGAGTTTTATGCCCCGCATTCACGCTTTGCAGAAATGGACGTTGAGCAGCTGCACGCCCACCCAGCGTTAAAAGTGTTAACAGAGTCAGACACCGCTGGGGCTTATATGGTGCTGAGTAACAACAACCGTAACTTGTTTGTTATGGGGCATCCTGAGTACCAAAAGTCGACCTTAAAAGATGAATACCTGCGCGATGTATCACAAGGGTTGTCACCGGCGGTACCGCAAAATTACTTTAAAAATGACGACCCAAATCAGCAACCCATTGTTCGTTGGCATAGTCACGGCAGCTTACTTGTAAGTAACTGGCTTAATTACTATGTGTACCAGTTAACGCCATACAACTTAGAAGATATGAGTGGCATAACGCCTTGGGAATCAGAAACCCAATAAAGACTCTTTGTGTTCAGATGTATATTCACTGCCGTTACTGGCTGTAATCACCAACAACCTAAACCGCCTAAAGCATGTTTGGTTGTTGGTTTTTTATGTTTATCTCGCCTCTATACCCCCTGTTATATCTGGTTTAAACCTGGCTTTGAGCTGGGTTAATTACAGCCATTGCGCTTAGCAATTTGCATCTATCTTTGATGGCTTGCCGCGTAGCTTAGATTTACCTTTGTGTAAATTCTAAGTGACATGTTTACCTCATACTTTGCACGCGATTATCCAGTTAAAAGGTTGCTTTACGTTCGCGTAAACGACACAGTATAAAGGTGCGCAAGATCACACTTTTAGCTTGCGTTTGATAATCTAACAATGCGCGCTCTAATCGCGAATAGCGCAGCTTTAAATAAAATGAGTAGTGTCATTTTGTTGTTTATCTGGCTGATTTAAAACGCAAAAGTAAATGGAATTATAATAGAACAACCCCTAACGCATGACTGGAGTAAATATGAGTGCCGAACTGTTAAACCAAGATATTGTTATTGTTGCTGCAAAACGCACCCCAATGGGTGGCTTTCAAGGCGTACTTTCAAGTGTGCCCTCGCCAAAACTTGCTGCCACGGCGATTAAAGGATTGATGCAGCACAGTGGTTTAACGGGGGCGCAAATAGATGAAGTGCTAATGGGTTGCGTATTGCCCGCTGGGCTGGGGCAAGCGCCGGCTCGACAAGCCACCTTAGGGGCTGATTTACCGCTTAGTGTTAATGCCACCACAATCAACAAAGTGTGTGGCTCTGGCATGAAAACCGTCATGTTGGCACACGATTTAATTAAAGCGGGCAGTGCTAGCGTAGTGATTGCTGGAGGTATGGAGAACATGAGCCAAGCGCCATACTTACTCGATAAAGCCCGTGGCGGTATGCGAATGGGCCACGGTAAAGTGCTAGATCACATGTTTCTCGATGGTTTAGAAGACGCCTACACTGGCGGGGCAATGGGCTCTTTTGCGCAGCAAACTGCCAATGAGTTCAGCTTAACCCGTGAGCAGATGGATGACTTTGCCCTAAGCTCGTTAGAAAAAGCTAATGCGGCCATTAACGCTGGCGCTTTTGAAGCTGAAATTTCGCCCGTTACCGTGGCTAACCGCCGAGGTGATGTAGTGGTGACTACCGATGAGCAACCGGGAAATGCTCGCCCCGACAAAATTCCTGCCCTACGGCCTGCATTTGCCAAAGACGGCACCATTACTGCCGCAAACTCAAGCTCGATTTCAGACGGCGCCGCAGCGTTAATGCTTATGACACGAGCGCAAGCTTTTACCCTTGGTCTTGAGGTGATGGCTACTATCAAGGGCCACATTACCCATGCGCAAGAACCAGAAAAATTCACTACCGCGCCGGTTGGATCCATGAAAAAACTGCTCGATAAAGTTAATTGGAACACCAATGACGTTGACCTGTTTGAGATCAACGAAGCTTTTGCCATGGTGACAATGTTGGCGGTATCTGAGCTTGGTCTTGATGCCAGTAAGGTTAACGTTAACGGTGGCGCTTGCGCGTTGGGGCATCCTATTGGTTGTTCGGGCGCCCGCATATTGGTGACCTTAATTCATGCGCTTAAAGCCCGTGGTCTTAGTAAAGGAGTCGCTTCTTTATGTATTGGTGGTGGCGAAGCTACCGCGATGGCGATTGAACTGTAACACCATTAAATAACTAAGATTTTGACTCTAAGTTCAATCACCAACAAGACTCAATTTAACCGTGAGCCTGCAGCTATCACAGCGACGCTGCGATGGCTGCAATCTATAATAATCAAGGCCGCAGTTAACTCATTATTTTGCTCATCGCCAGCCTCATCGGCGCTGAAAATTTAGGACGCAACATGACGACTCAAGTTAAGCATTACATCGATGGTGAATGGGTAATAGGCGGTAGCAAACAGCAAATAGCCATCACGAACCCCGCCAATAATGAAACAATCGCGATGGTTAACGCTGCGCTCACCAGTGAGGTTGAAACTGCCATCGCCAGTGCTAAAGCCGCTTTTAAAAGCTGGAAAGAGGTGCCAGTGTCAGAGCGAGCACGAGTGATGCTCAATTACCAACATTTGCTAAAAGAGCAGCATGATGAAATTGCGACCATTTTGGCGCAAGAAACCGGCAAGACGTTTGAAGATGCCAAAGGCGATGTTTGGCGTGGTATCGAAGTGGTCGAACATGCCTGTAATATTGCGTCAATGATGATGGGCGAAACGGTTGAAAACGTAGCAAGGTCAATAGATACCTATAGCTACACTCAACCGCTTGGCGTTTGTGCCGGAATAACTCCATTTAACTTTCCGGCGATGATCCCACTGTGGATGTTCCCGCTGGCGGTGGCTTGCGGTAACACTTTCGTACTCAAGCCGTCAGAGCAAGATCCAATGACCCCCCAACGCCTGATTGAATTGTTTGAACAAGCTGGTGCCCCCAAAGGGGTGATTCAGCTAGTGCATGGTGACAAAAGCGCAGTTGATCTCGTGCTGCGTCATCCTGATATTAAAGCCATTTCGTTTGTGGGCTCGGTTAATGTTGGGCAATATATTTATAAAACCGCGACCGATAACCTTAAGCGTGTACAGGTATTTGCTGGCGCTAAAAACCATTGCGTAATTATGCCTGACGCCAATAAACAGCAAGTGATAAATAATTTAGTGGGCGCTTCAGTTGGCGCGGCCGGTCAGCGGTGTATGGCGCTATCTGTTGCCGTATTTGTTGGTGCGGCTAAAGCGTGGATCCCAGAATTAAAAGCGGCCATTGCCAAAGTAAAACCAGGCCTGTGGGATGATAAAAACGCCGCATATGGGCCTGTCATTAGCCCAGCAGCCAAGCAAAGGATCGTGAGCCTGATTGCACAAGGCGTTGCAGAAGGGGCAGATTGTTTGCTTGATGGTACCGATTTTACCGTTGCAGGGTATGAGTCAGGTAACTGGGTTGGCCCTACTATGTTCGGTAGCGTTACGGCTAACATGAAGATCTACCAAGAAGAAATTTTTGGCCCCGTTTTATGTTGTATGAACGCTGACACATTAGATGATGCCATTGAAATTGTTAACGCCAGTCCATACGGCAACGGCACGGCAATCTTTACTGCTAGTGGCGCCGCTGCACGCAAATATCAACATGAAGTAGAAGTGGGGCAGGTTGGCGTTAATGTGCCTATACCTGTGCCATTGCCCTTTTTCTCGTTTACCGGCTGGAAAGGCAGTTTTTATGGCGACCAGCATGCATACGGTAAGCAAGCTGTGCGTTTTTATAGCGAAACAAAAACGATTACTGCACGCTGGTTTGAATCCGATCTCGCCGTTGCTTCAGCGCCTAATATGACGATCGACTTAAAGTAATTGCTAACAGCTATTGTGAGCTTTCTTAAAGTGAAAAATTGCCGCCATAAGCCACAGCGCCGCTACTTTAAGCTGCACTACTGCCTACTGTAAAAGGAGTAACAGATGGATTTTAATCTCAATGACGATCAACGCCAATTCACAGCGTTAGCCACTCAGTTTGCAAACGAGCAACTTACACCCTTTGCTGCTCAATGGGATGAACAGCATTATTTTCCCAAAGAGACAATTCAACAAGCCGGCGAACTCGGATTTTGCTCGCTGTATTCCCCCGAATCTGAAGGCGGCATGGGGTTGTCTCGGTTAGATTCGTCGCTTATTTTTGAGCAGCTAGCTATGGGCTGTACCGCCACCACCGCGATGTTAACTATCCATAATATGGCCACTTGGATGGTCACAAGCTTTGGGTCAGCCACATTGCGAGACGAGTGGTCAAAGTCGCTCACCTCTGGGCAAAATTTAGCATCATACTGTTTAACCGAGCCCGGTGCGGGTAGTGACGCTGCCTCACTGCAAACCAAGGCTGTGCGTGATGGTGATGATTATGTGATCTCAGGCTCAAAAGTGTTTATCTCTGGCGCCGGTGAAACCGAGCTCTTAGTGGTGATGTGCCGCACGGGAAAGGCTGGGCCAAAAGGGATCTCGGCGATTGCCGTTCCCGCCAATGCTGCAGGCATTATTTACGCTAAAGCAGAAAGTAAAATGGGCTGGAATGCCCAGCCAACGCGGCAAATTAGCTTCGACAACGTGCGAGTACCAATAAGCCACCTACTGGGCGAAGAGGGCCAAGGTTTTACCTTTGCCATGCAAGGGCTTGATGGTGGCCGGATTAATATTGCCACTTGTTCAGTCGGTACCGCGCAGGCCGCACTTGAGCGTGCCACGCAATATATGAACGAGCGTCACCAATTTGGTAAACCGTTAGCGGCGTTTCAAGCGCTTCAATTTAAGTTGGCCGACATGGCAACCGAGTTAGTGGCCGCCAGACAACTCGTGCGTTTAGCGGCATTTAAGCTAGATCAGCACGACCCAGATGCGACCACATACTGTGCTATGGCAAAGCGATTTGCCACCGATATAGGTTTTCAAGTGTGTGACGCTGCGCTGCAGATCCACGGCGGCTATGGGTATATTCGCGAATATCCATTAGAGCGGCATGTGCGTGATGTACGGGTGCATCAAATTTTAGAAGGCACAAATGAAATCATGAGGTTAATTATCTCGCGGCGGTTACTCGCTGAAAACGCAGGCGCGATTTTATAAGCTTTTTGGCCTTAAATTAGTACACACCAAGCTGTACTTAATCGCCGTTGGAACAATAACAAATGGACAACTCAGTCATGACAAACAATGTGGTGTTTCAAACATTAGGCACGATATCGGGTAAGCAAATTGGTATCGCAACTTTGAATATTGAAACCGCGCTCAACGCCTTAAATATTGAAATGGTACAGGCGTTATTAGCGCAATTAACCTGCTGGAAAAATGATGATTCTATCGCCGCCATTATGTTAGATGGTGCCGGTGACAAAGCCTTTTGCGCTGGTGGCGATGTCAGAGCTATTTATCATGCGGCCATGGACAAACCAGGTGAGGTAACCGCTGCCGCCACTGAATTTTTCAAGCTTGAATATCAACTCGACTACCTGCTACATACTTATGCCAAACCGGTACTGGTTTGGGGCGATGGTATTGTGATGGGAGGCGGACTGGGGTTAATGGTGGGTGCCAGCCATCGAATCGTTACCCAGCATTCGCGGATCGCGATGCCTGAGGTCACCATTGGTTTGTACCCAGATGTCGGCGGCAGTTATTTTCTTAATCAAATGCCGGGTAAAACTGGACTATTTTTAGGTATGACGGCCTACAACATGACCGGGGCTGACGCTTACTATGTAGGTATTGGAAACCATTATCTTAATCGGGGCGACAAAGAGCGCCTACTAGACGCCATTGCCACGGTAGGGTGGCGCAATGATAACGCGGCTAACCACACACGATTACATGCATTAATCGCTGATATGCAGGGGCAATGTCATATTCCTTTAGCCCCAAGTATCTTAGCCGAACACCAAGCATTGATTAATACGTTAATGGATGGCGATTTGGCTCAAATACTGACGCAAGTTAAAGGGCTAAATGACAGCTTAAAACAGGTGCACCCTTGGCTAGCTAAAGCCTGCAGCGTGATGTTGGCGGGTAGCCCAATAAGCCACGCATTGGTGTATGAACAATCATTGCTAGGCGCTGATATGACGTTAGCTGGAGCGTTTAAACTTGAGCTAGGCTTAAGTGTAAATTGCTGCGCTAAAGCTGACTTTGTTGAAGGCGTGCGGGCATTGCTCATTGATAAAGATCGCAAGCCTCAATGGCTTTATAACGATGCGGCCGCTATTCCAAAAGATTTAATCGCGTCATTGCTATGTTCACCTTGGAGTGAAGCTGAGCATCCATTTAGCCACATGGGCTAAAGTGGCGATTAAAAGCCGCCAATTTTCAAGGGTTTGACACTGCACTTGTATAAGTGCGCAGGAGCAAAAATGAGTACTGTTGCATTTATTGGTTTAGGAAACATGGGCGGTCCAATGGCTGTCAATCTAATTAAAGCGGGTTTTACCGTTAAAGTGTTTGATTTAGTACCAGCGGCCATGCATGCACTCGCCCAGCAAGGTGCACTGACCGCAAACAGCGCATGTGGTGCAGCCGCCAGTGCCGACGTAGTGGTGAGCATGTTACCCGCTGGCAAACATGTGCGCAGTCTTTATATTGGTGATGCTGACAACAAAGGCATTATTGATATAGTGGCTAAAGACACACTACTCATCGATTGCTCCACCATCGATGCAGGCAGTGCTCAAGCAGTGTCAAAATACGCAGCAGACAAGGGGTTAACTTTTATTGATGCACCTGTATCCGGAGGTACTGCCGGCGCCGCAGCCGGAACGCTCACCTTCATTTGTGGCGGCAGTGATCGCGGGTTTGAGCTGGCGCAGCGACCATTAACAGCAATGGGGAGCAATATATTTCATGCAGGTGGCGCTGGAGCTGGGCAAGTCGCTAAGATATGTAATAATATGTTGTTATCAGTATTAATGGTGGCAACGTCGGAGTCGTTACAAATGGGGGTTGACCACGGGCTCGACCCTAAAGTGCTTTCAGATATAATGAAAGTCAGTAGCGGTGGTAATTGGACGTTGGATAAATATAATCCCTGTCCCGATGTGATGGCGGCAGTACCGTCGTCCAACAATTATCAAGGTGGCTTTATGGTTGACTTGATGGTGAAGGACTTAGGGCTTGCTCAACAAGCGGCTTTATTAACAAATTCAAGTACGCCCATGGGGGCGTTGGCGCGTAGCCTTTATGTAAACCATGCGCGTCAAGGCAACGGTAAGCGTGATTTTTCAAGTATTTTTGAGCAGTTTGCAACTCTCAACAGATAAACATTTAAGGGTAATTCGATGGATTTAAAAGATAAGGTAGTTGTTATTACTGGTGGTGCAGGTGGGCTCGGTTACGCAATGGCGGAAAATCTAGCGGCTGCAGGCGCCAAACTAGCACTTATCGATGTTGACCAAGATAAACTAGAAAAAGCCTGTGCCAACCTTGGGGCAACCACTGAAGTACAAGGTTATGCATTAGACATCACTGACGAAGAAGATGTGTTTGCCGGTTTTCAGTTTATTAAAGAAGACTTTGGTCAAGTTAATGTGCTTATCAACAACGCCGGTATTTTACGTGACGGCATGTTGCTAAAAGCTAAAGAAGGCCAAGTTTTTGACCGTATGTCGTTTGACCAATTCCAATCGGTGATCAACGTAAACCTAACCGGCACCTTCCTTTGTGGCCGTGAAGGTGCCGCTGCAATGATTGAAACCCAGCAAGCTGGCGTGATCATTAACATCTCTAGCATCGCTAAAGCCGGTAACATGGGCCAAACTAACTACTCTGCATCTAAAGCGGGTGTTGCTGCCATGAGTGTCGGTTGGGCAAAAGAGCTGGCACGCCATAACATTCGTAGCGTAGCAATTGCACCAGGAGTGATTGAAACTGAAATGACCGCGGCAATGAAGCCAGAAGCACTTGAGCGTTTAGAAGCCATGGTGCCAGTGGGTCGCCTAGGGCAAGCACAGGAGGTTGCATCAACCGTGCGCTTTATTATTGAAAACGATTACGTTAACGGCCGAGTACTTGAGTTAGACGGTGGTTTAAGGCTTTAATTCGTACAATAGTTTATATTAACAAACCAGCCACAAGGCTGGTTTTTTATTTACTTCATTTTAAGTTAAAATCCCCCCCATAAAAAATAATAACAAGGGAAAAATTGATGCAACGGTTAGAAAAAGCGATAAAAATAACAATGTTAGCCGTCGGCGTTATGGGTATTGTGGTCATTTATTCAGGTTTTTTCTTTCTACAATTTAATGATGATTATGGTTTTACGTTGCCATGGTACTTTTTAGTTTCACCTTGGATTTGCGTGTATTTTGGTTTAGAACAAGCACAGCAAACTGCCAGCGTTAATTGGTTGGTAAGTCGATTTAAACTCAAAAACTAACTCCACTATTGTGGCAAAACTCGCCCTCAACTCCTGCTCTGTTAAATATTCGGTAAGTTATAAGCTAAATAACAGTCTGGTATTTAGCTTTCTTCGATGGCGTATTTAGGCGACATAATCTTGTTTTGCTGATGGTTTAGTTAGCGGTTATTTATCTGCGAATACCCGCCATCTTAAGTTGAAAAAATAGGCTTAAATGCTATAATATCGCGCCTAATTATGGAGATCATGCTTACTCGTTTAAGGGTGATCGATAAAGCCAGTGCATTTTGCAAGCAGCCACTATACTGAAAGTTCACGATAGTGCGCTATGACAATAAGCGCTGGTTTTTTTTGCTTTTACATTATTTGAATTTTGGAATGTCACTTTGATTACTACAGCTAACATCACCATGCAGTTTGGCGCTAAGCCACTGTTTGAGAACCTTTCAATTAAGTTTGGCGGCGGGAACCGTTACGGTCTTATCGGCGCGAACGGTTGTGGTAAATCAACCTTCATGAAAATCCTAGCGGGCGATTTAGAGCCTACTTCGGGTAACGTTTCACTGGACGTTAACGAGCGTTTAGGTAAGTTGAGCCAGAACCAATTTGGTTACGAAGAGTTCAACGTTGTGGACACTGTTATCATGGGCCACGCTGAGCTTTGGGAAGTCAAAAAAGAGCGTGATCGTATATACTCTTTGCCTGAAATGAGTGAAGAAGACGGCATTAAAGTTGCTGATCTTGAAATGGAATTTGCTGAGATGGACGGTTATACCGCCGAATCTCGCGCAGGCGAATTGCTAATGGGTGTGGGTATTGGCATTGATCAACATTTTTCTCTTATGAGCGAAATCGCCCCTGGCTTTAAATTACGTGTGCTATTGGCACAAGCCTTGTTCTCCGATCCAGATGTACTGCTACTTGATGAACCAACCAACAACTTGGACATCGACACCATTCGTTGGTTGCAAGAAATGCTAAACCAACGTAGTAGCACCATGATCATCATCTCGCACGATAGATATTTCTTGAACTCTGTTTGTACTCACATGGCTGACTTGGATTACGGCGAAATGCGCATATTCCCAGGTAACTATGATGAATACATGACAGCAGCACAGCAGTCTCGCGAACGTTTAATGTCAGACAACGCCAAGAAAAAAGCTCAAATTGCTGAACTTCAAGGCTTCGTTGCTCGTTTTTCTGCTAACGCATCTAAAGCTAAGCAAGCGACGTCTCGTGCAAAACTAATCGACAAGATTAAATTGGATGACATTAAAGCTTCAAGCCGTGTGAATCCGTATATTCGCTTTGAACAAGAAAAGAAATTGTTCCGTAATGCGCTAGTCGTTGAAGATCTAAGCAAAGGCTTTGACGTGCAACTGTTTAAAGACTTTAACCTGATTGCTGAAGTTGGTGAGCGTATTGCTGTCTTGGGTGATAACGGTGTGGGTAAAACTACGTTATTGCGTACATTAGTACACGATATTCCACAAGACTCAGGCACAATTCAGTGGTCTGAAAACGCTGCAATTGGTTACTACGCACAGGATCACGAGTCAGATTTTGAAAACGATATGACTTTGTTTGAGTGGATGAGCCAGTGGCGCAAACCAGAAGATGATGATCAATCAGTACGTGGCTATTTAGGCCGTATGTTGTTTGGTTCTGACGATATTAAAAAGTCAGTCAAAGTGCTTTCTGGTGGTGAGAAAGGCCGTATGTTGTTTGGTAAGCTTATTATGCAAAAGCCGAACATCTTGCTACTTGATGAACCAACCAACCACATGGATATGGAATCAATCGAGTCGTTGAACAACGCACTTGAAATGTACGAAGGTACATTAATGTTTGTCAGTCATGACCGTGCATTTGTATCGTCTATTGCCAACCGTATTATTGAGATCACACCAACAGGCGTGAACGATTTCAAAGGCACTTACGATGAGTTCCTAGCCAGTAAAGGTATTGAAGGTTAATCTTCAACGCTATTAATTAAAGCCCGATCCGTCGGGCTTTTTTGTGCTTCAAATTTGAGTTTATCAGCTCAAAAAAGGCAGTAATTGTTTTAGCCAGCATGATGCCAATTAGCTTATTCCTCCTCAAACCCCAGTTCGACTCTAGCGCAACCTTCAAAGTATATCTGCATGAAATTTGCAATCGGTTTAGTATTTTTTCTGTGTAAAACTGTAGCGTAAACCACTGTAAATATAGTTGACCTTGTCAATCACATTGCGTAATTTTCCTTGAAGAGACTGTAATGCAGCGTGCTGTACTTCGTGAAATAATGAATAAAGATGGACATTATGAAAAACAAAACTTGGAAAGATGATTTAGTCAAAACCCGCTATGTAATGGACCTATGGTTACTGGTTGGATTTATATTGGTTTGTGCCCCAAGAGCCACAGGTATTTTTTTACATGAGTGGTTGAGCTTATTGTTTATCGCACCGCTTGTGATCCATTTACTGTTGCATTGGGACTGGGTAAAAACTTTACCACAAAAGTTTATCAAGCAGTTTTCAGGTGAAGCACGATTTAATGCAGTGTGGGACCTCATATTTTATTGCGCCATGCTGATGGTGATCCTCAGTGGTTTTTTAGTGTCTGAAGTGATATTTCCACAATTAGGGATCCCGTTAGACATTCTACCTTTTTGGTCAACTATCCATCACAACCTCGGTAATTTATTAATGCCCATGTTAGGGATCCATTTAGCATTGCATTGGAAGTGGATTAAAAGCATGACTAAAAACATGTTTAAAAAAACAACCGTCAAAGGAGCTTAATATGAAGCATGTTACCGAGCAATGGAAATCACGTAGTCTAATCATTATGGTTATCTCTCTGGTAGTCTGCGCTTTGCTATGGACGTTGTCCTTAACAGATTGGGCGGCGGCAATGAATGTCGCGGTGAGCGAACCCCATGAAAAACCCGATGCGTCAGCTTTAATGATTGGCGTTGTGTCGCTGGTCAAAGTGATGGTGCTGACACTGGTTCCAGCCGCATTATGCTTGGGTATATTGCGAATTATTAACATGATCTCGCGATTTATTAAAGTGCGCATACACAGCACGAATGCATAACCATAACGATTGAACGTAAACGCCGCAAACTAATAACACAATTAGGCCTGCGGCGTTTATGCCGGTTTAGATTGCGTTGGTTGAGTTCTAAAAGGATTATGGTTGACATTATCAACTACCGCAGTTATAGTTGTGTTTATCAACTATATTTAAGGCCAATCCTATGAATGCACAAATCCTCACATCTCCCCAAGTCCCAGCGCAAAACTCAACGCCATTGCTCTACAAGTTGTTAGTTGTACTCGGCATGGTGGCTTTAATGGGGGGCTCCCTTACAGGGGTGATGACCTACATTAACATCGGTTATAGCGAGACGTTTCTGTCTGATTGGTTTAGCTCGTTTTTAATCGCTGCAGTGACAGTGATCCCAGCAGGTATATTTTTGATGACGTTACTCACTAAAGCGGTTGAAAAGATACTGCCTAATACAAGTGAGACAAAACGCAATCTTGTGGTTGGCGTGTCGATGGCGATCATCATGGAGTCAGCAATGGCGCTAACCACTACGTTAAACAATGTCGGTTTTGACTCGCTAGGTTTATTTTTAAGTACCTGGTTACACAGTTTTTTAGCTGCATTACCTGTGGCTTTAACCTTAATACTGATCATTTCAATGACAGTTAAACCCAAAATAGAGCAATTTTTGAAAAGCTAACACACCTCTTTTAGATCAATTAACACCCTCACGTTTTAAATCCATAAAAGGTACCGCATATGCTTCCCAAGATCAGAAAAAACAAATGTTATCGCATTACCATTGAAGAAGTTAAAGATGAGCAAGCCACGGCCAAAACGCTGACGTTTGATTATCAAGACCGAGAAGATGTTTTTGATGTGGTTGAAAAGCTCAAGCAAGGCAGCGGCTTAGAGGCATCACTTGCCACTCGAGTTGGCGTGGCATTACGTTTACTTGGGCCAGTGATGATGCAGCAACGAAAACACCCTTTATTTGCCGAGTTTATGCCCCACTTTAAGCAATTTATGCAGCATTTAAAAGGCACCGTTAAAGCCGCTGTAAAAGATAAGCCTTTAGTGTAAAAGCTGTTTACCGCGCCACCTGCCTCACAGTATCGACAATTATCAAGCGATACAATCAAGCAAACAGTCGAGCTCTTAGTTGATTGATTTGAGTCGGTTGCTGCAATTAATGCCATCAATCTTATATTTAAATTAGTACATATACAGATTGTTCTTTTTCTTGAGGATTTAAAATGAAAATAGCTATTACAGCCGCTAGTGGCAAGTTAGGGGCGGCAATTGTTAAGGCTGCCATCGGGTTAACCAGTAAAGACAACGTAATTGCACTGGCCCGCACGCCGGCTAAGGCCATGGACCTTGGCGTAGAGGTTAGACCCGGAGATTATGATAATCCCGCGCAACTAGAGCAATCTTTACAGTCTATCGATGTATTGTTGTTAGTCTCTGGCATGGACGCGCCCGATAAACGCATTGGCCAGCATCGCAATGTGATTGAAGCGGCAAAAAAAGCGGGCGTGAAAAAAATTGTTTATACCAGCGTACAAGGCGCTGAAGAAGGCACCGCATTTTCACCAATAATTCAAAGTAACAGGCAAACCGAGCAAGATGTTCGTGACTGTGGTTTAGCGTGGGCAATTGGCCGTAACGGAATTTACATTGAGCCAGACCTTGAGTATATCGATACTTACAAGCAAGAAGGTGGGATCTCTAATTGCGCTGGCGAAGGTAAATGCGGTTATACCACCCGGGCAGAGCTAGGTTTTGCGTACGCCAAAATGTTGCTAGAAAATCAGCATAATGGCCACACATACAACTTAAACGGCGAGCCAATTAAGCAATCAGAGTTGGCAGATTATATGAACCTTGCTTTCGGTACCGAGCTGGCATTTACCTCTGTGAGTGTTGAAGCATACCGACTTGAGCGTACTAAGGCGCTTGGTGAGTTTATCGGTACGGTTATTTCTGGCATTTACCAAAGTATTCGCGAGGGCAAAACCAATAACCCGAGCGACTTTGAGCAAGCGGCTGGACGGCCACATATTAGCTGGGATGTATTTTTTACCGATTTAAAAGCGAAACATCAAGCCGGTTAACGGCTGTAAAAAGTGAGGAGGCCAAGAGCCTCCCGATTAATATCGACATGTAAATCTTATAGCAATAAGGACACTAATGTTTAATCGTATTACGCTAGGTGTTTTATTTTCAATGTTACTGTCAGGTTGTGCGCAAAGCATCACTCCAGAGAACATCGACTCACAAACACAGCTATTTCCTGCTTCAACAACACTCAGCGATAACGTATCTGTGGGGTTAGAAGTAGCGTACCGACAGCATTATCAGTTTGTGATTTTAGATGAGCAGCTATCGGGAGATCTCGACTTAGATAGTGTTCACCATATGCAATATATACACACGCAAGCACTGAGCGAGGCGGGCTTTAATGAGGTTTACGACTACTCGTTTTTACATAATTTTATTATTGCTAACGGTTTAACTGAAAAAAACATTGGGGTCGACCCCGACAGTTTGCAACAGCTTGCCAATATTATGGGGCCATTTTTAGTTGTGAGAGTGGATCATTATTCAGAGCGTCCAGATTGGCAAACATACCGTTTAACGGCGTTTGACCCGCTTGCGGGCGTGGTGGTATTTGAACTGTCTAAAGAACACCTTGTGCAGGCTAACCCTGCGACAGAGATGATCTACCCAACCTGGAATGAATTTTTAAAATGGGACCGAAAAATCCCCTCAGCCGTTAGCGGCCAATATCGCTAAACGCCGGTTGAACTATTGCTAACGTATTATCATTGGCATAAAAAAAGGTCTGCAGTTGCAGACCTTTTATTGTTAATAAGCAGCTTAACGTTTATTTGTCGAAGCGTTGTTTGAGGTAGTCAAATACTGCACGAATACCAAAAGCTTCACCGCCCACTGGGCGACCTGGTAATTTACGGTTGTTCCACGCCATTACGTCAAAGTGGCTCCAGCTAATGTCTTTATCGACAAAGGCTTCTAAATACAGCGCTGCAGTAATCGCGCCACCAAATGGTGTTTTACCACAGTTGGCTAAGTCAGCAATATCACTGCCAGTAAGGTCAAGGTAAGGTTTGTGCAGTGGCATGCGCCAAACCGGATCGCCAACACGTAAACCTGATGCGGTTATGTCGGCTGCAACTTGGTCGTCATTACTAAAAAAGCCAGGTAGTTCGGTACCTAGTGCCACCCGCATTGCACCGGTTAAGGTGGCAAAGTCGATAACCAATTCGGGTTTGTCGTTATTAGCCTCAGCAAGGGCATCACACAAAACCAAACGGCCTTCGGCATCAGTATTATCGATTTCAACGGTCAGCCCTTTACGTGTGGTAATAACATCACCTGGTCTAAAAGCATTTGCTGACACTGCGTTTTCAACGGCCGGCACCAATACACGTAAACGAATAGGCAGGTTATTAGCCATGATAAGCTGCGCTAAGCCAATGACATGCGCTGCCCCGCCCATATCTTTTTTCATTAAGCGCATGCCCGCGCCAGGTTTTAGGTCAAGTCCGCCTGAGTCAAAACAAACCCCTTTACCGACTAACGTCACTTTAGGCGCTGATTTATCTCCCCAAGTGAGGTCAATTAAACGTGGTGCATGTTCACTTGCACGGCCAACCATGTGGATAGTCGGGTAGTTTTGCTCGAGTAATTCATCACCCACAATTTGGCTGAGCTCGCCGCCAAACTCGGTTGCCATAGTCGCCATAGTTGCAGCTAAATCTTGCGGCATCATGTCGGCAGCAGGCGTATTAACTAAGTCACGCACTAAAGACACAGAGCGGACAAACTTATTGGCTTCATCGGCTTGTGCCTGAGTTGGTACTATAAGAGTAGGGATTTGTTTGGTACTTTTTTTATAACGATCAAACTGGTAAGCACCCAAGCCCCAACTAAAGGCGGCGGTTTTAATTTGCTCGTCGTCGGCCTGTAATTGGTATTGGCCTGCAGGAAGTTGATTTACTAAATCGCCACACAGCCAGTAGGTGTCGTCACTATTGCTGACAAAAATGACTTCAGCTAACTCACCCTCGGCATTTGGAATTAAACAGACTCCAGTGCCCGAAAATTGCGTGGTTGTAAGCCAGTTAATGACATTTTTTGCTTGTTTATCGCGCCACTGTGAAAATGTTTCGCTGTTGAAAATAGAAAGTGGAATGCCAGAAACACCAGATACGATGATATTGCTCATGTAGGGACTCTTTATATTGATAGCGACGAGTTAAAATTGAGTATTAAGAATATCAGGCTGGTGGGTAACTACAAAGTAAAGACAGGTTTTTAAAGCAAATATGTCGCCGTTACCGATTAATTTAAGCGTTAAGTTTGAGGTTGTTGCTTGTAAAAAAGCGAGAAGGGCCGTTTATTTTGGGCTATGGTTGGCTTTAATACGTTTACGGCTTGTTGAGGTGCGGCGCACATTAGCTTTTAGCTCGCTCATATTGTGAAACGAGCTTGGCAGTACATCAACCCCAACCGATCTTCCTAGCTTTAACACTAAAGGAATGGTTAGCGGGGCAAAAGGCAAGACTGCAAAAACACCTAAACCGAGTCCTTTAATGAGGTCGGCAAACTGTTTATTGGCTTCTGTTAATTCATCGCGGCTGGCTTGCTTGCGAGTGTGGCGTTTATAGATCACCAACATCTCTTTGGTCTCTTTTTTTTCTTGAGACAAGGCTTCTTGCACTACCAACATGTCAAACTTTACACGCAGCCAAAAGCGCCGTCTACTAATACGGAAAACGCGAAGAGGAGCTTTGTGAATGTGGCGGTAGATATTCATCGGCGCGATTGTCGCATAGCCGGCGAATTAAACCTATTACTAAAATGCATAAATGAGGCTAAATGAGGCCTGTTTAATCAGATTTAAACAGGCCGCTAACGTTAGTGCTTAACCTGCGCGAAGACTAAGGATATTTGATAACACAATTGGGTCGGGATAGCGGCAAAATTGACTGTCTTTCTTATCAATTGCATAAATTGACATGCGGTCAGCAAGCTCGTTGCCCTCAATACCTACGTGGGCCGGAACATGCATAATCGTCAGTTTGTCTTTAACGCTGTCAAACAGCTCATGGGCTTGCTGAATAATATCGAGGTTTTTAATGTCGCCAGCTTTTTGGCGTTTCCAGCCTTTAGCTTTCCAGCCATAAGCCCAATGAGTAATGCAATTAATAGAGTATTGGGAGTCACTGAGAATTTGAACACTTTTGCCGTCTTTCATTGCACTAACTGCCAATAGCAATGCTTGGTGCAGTGCATTGAGCTCGGCGGTGTTATTGGTGCCGTGAGCAGTGTAAAGACCATACCAAAGCTCAGCTAATTCGCCGCTGCGGTAAATGGCGATGCCAGAACCCGCTTTGCCTGGATTGGGCTCGCAGCCGCCATCAGTAAAAATAGACACATCAAACTGACTTAAGTCGATAGCTTTTGTGGCTTTTGCCGTTTTCGCACTGCTACTGGCGGTGGTTGATTTTTTTTGCGCTGCGCCAGCATAACTTGGCACCCGCTTAAATGCAGCCTCAGCTTCGGCCTTGGTTTTAAAAGACTTATATTTTGCCTGCGGAAACTTATCGACTTGTTTTTTTGTGTAATCCCAGCTGGTGAAAATGCCTGTTTCACGCCCAGCCCATACTACGTAGTACTTTGTTGCCATGTAATGTTTGATCCTTAATCAGCCTTGTTAGGCTATTCATTGTGGCCTCGTGTGAGGCGCTTAATGCTTTTGGCAGTGTGCCAGTAACTGCATAAAAAACGCGCTGCCTTTTCGTTCAGCAAAGGCGATGTTGCGCTCAGGTATTGACTCGGGGTCGGCATAATTTGCCAAGGCCAATTCCATACTCGCTTCCCGAATAATGTGTAACGTTGGGTAAGGTGAACGATTAGTATAGTTTGCCGCGCTGTCTTGTGGTTCACCCTCAAAGCAATAATCAGGGTGAAAACTAGCTAATTGATACTGGCCTTCATACCCTTGTTCAAATAAAAGGTCTGTGGCGATATCGACTAAGTCAAGGTACGGGTAAAAGCCTTCAAATCCGCGCGGTAAAATAAACAAGGTGGTCTCTACATCTGGGTGTTTATCGAGGTAGATACACTCCTCAATTAATGCATTTAATACAGTTTTTAATGCTGACTCGTCAATAACCGCATAGCGAATACTCGCGCGCTCAACCTCGCGGCGAGCAAACGGACAGATATTATATTTCATAATCACCTGCTTAACCCAGTTTTCAGTTTGCGTAGCGTATTGTTGCAAGGCTAAATCGTATTCTTGGGTCATAGTTGGCTGCCTATAGCGGGTTATGGCGCGATCATAGGGATGATTGAAAGCACAAGCAAGAGTGCCATGCTGATGTTAAATACCCTTTGCTGCTGTTGATTCTTTAATATTCGTTTTAGCGCCACGCCAAAGGCTAACCACACGCAAGCACATGGCAGTGCAACAGCAAAGAACACCGCCGCAATGGTAAAAACTTGTGGAGTAAGTGCTTGCTCCATGGTGGTAAAGGTCGCAATAGCGCCAATTGCCATTATCCAACCTTTAGGGTTTACCCATTGAAACGCAACAGCTTGAATAAAGCTCAGTGGCGATGGCGTATTTTTTCCGGTTAATTTATTACTGCTATTCGCGATTAACCACGCGAGGTAAAGCAAGTAGGCTATACCGACACATTTAATGACAAGGTGGAGCAGGGGGTAGAGTTTAAATAACGTGCTTAACCCTAAACCGATAGCCAACACCATAGCTGGAAAGCCAAGGCAAATACCCAGTAAATGCGGGGCACTGCGCTTTACACCAAAGTTAACGCCAGATGACATCAGCATAATGTTATTAGGCCCAGGCGTGATCCCCGACGAAAAAGCAAATAATGCAATTGAAAAAATAAGTTCCATTTAACCACAAGCCAAAAAATACTGGGCAATCATTCTATCGCGATAATAGCATTAGGGTAACAATTATACTGATCCTATGTCGTTATCAGCCTTAAGCTATGAACCCGATTGCAGAAAATACACAACTTCAATGAAAAACCATAGCTTATATAATCTTGCGGCGGTAAAGTTAGCGACTCTAATTTAGGTTGAGTCGATTTGTGTTATCTAGCGTATTTTTACCAATAAACTGTGCCAGCACGATAGGTTCATCGAAGGTTAACGTTGTAGCTGTTAACCTGTTATATCCACTCCGAGGTGAATTAAAAAAATGATAAAACACGCGATAGCAGTATTATTGGTAGGGTTTGTGGCGTTATCGGGTTGCAGTACTACAACGGCAAGTAATAACCCACAAAACCGCACGACCATGGTCACCACTGGAGATTTGGCACAGCTTAATCGCACTTCAAACACTTTTGCCTGGCACCCGACACTGGCCGTGGTAGAAACCCATGACAAAATTGACGATCACGTAGTGATAGGGCATATGCGTCAAGCCATTGCTAAAGTGTTAAGCGCAAAAGGCTACCGCCTTGCTACGCAACAGGAAACCCCAAGTATGTTAGTGGGTTTTGGTTTAGCGCTAGAGTCAAAAATGAGCGACAACGAAATATTAAACAAAGTAGGCATCGTGGCCGGTTTATCAAGCGTAAGCATGAATGACGAGTATGAAAAAGGCTCTGTGTTAGTGGCTTTTTTCGCGCCAGAGCAAAGACTACCTGCATGGCGTGTGTTAGCCCAAGGCTACGCCGAAAACGATAAAGCCGTAGCCGAGCGAGAATTGCCATTTGAGCACTTTATTGCCAGCATGCTTAAAGGTGTGCCGGCCATTTAATCGCAGCTCAGTTAATTACGTTACGCGCTCAGTGATTTTGGCGCGCGTAACGCAGTTAAACACCCCATCATATGAGGTGTTAACTCAATAAGTTAGACCGTTACACTAATTTCATAAGAGCCAAATTTACGGATATTAATGACGCCGGTATCAAAAATAAGATATTGGCCTTTTATGCCCTTCAATATGCCGGTCACCTCTGGGGTCTTGTCAAAATTGTGCGAGGCAATTTTAGTTGGAAACTCCAGCACCGGAAACTGAATCGACTGAATAGGTTCATCTAGTTTGGTTATGGCATGTTCGCCATGTTCTGCGGTAATTTGGGCTAAACGCTCGGTGATTTGCGGGATCAATATCTCGGCCTGTTGCTTTAAGTCCATGTCATCGGCATTGCCTTTTAGCATGGTGCGCCAATTGGTTTTATCGGCAATCATTGCCGCTAATGCTATTTCAACCAAGCCAGAAATAAACCGAGTTTCGACTTTAAAAATCGGTAGCCCTTGTGTAGCGCCCTGATCAATCCAGCGTGTTGGTAGCTGAGTATGGCGGGTGATCCCGACTTTAATCCCTGAAGTATTCGACAAATAAACATAATGGGGGACAAAACAGTTAGCCTCGCCCCATGATGGTTCGCGGCAGGTACCTGCAGCAAAGTGACAGGTTTCTGGCTTCATTATACACATATCGCAACTGGCCAATTTTTGCATACACACATAACAATGCCCTTGCGAATAGCTCTTTTTGGTCTTTTTACCACAGCTACAACATAGGATTTTGCCAGTATGGGTTAGCGTGAGTGTTGAGCCGATAAGAGGGTTTAAATCAAGTAGCTCATCGCCAACGGGTAATTGATATTGCACCTGTTGATTCTCATCAAGGTGGCTGCGCATTTTTCTGAGTGTTCCAAGCATGACATTATATTTCTTATAAGGTTTTACACAGTCTACCAGAATGTTTCAGTCTATTCTGAATGGTTTTATCGATTGCTAATACATATGTAAGCGGCTAAAGCGATACTGTGAAATGCAGGTTAGTGGCTATATCGTTAACCACGCAAAATTGAGGTGGTATTTGTGGCTCTGACTAAAACTTATTAAGCAAGCTTAGTCGGGCGTGGCGAAGCGCCATGACTTTGATTGTTTACTTGGAAGCTAAATTACAACAAATAGCATCTGTGGTTCCAATTGCCTGCGGCAGCATATGTGCAGATACTGCTGAGGCACGCTGTTCGTCATCCATGACCGCTCTGCGGTTTCATCCTTGAAACCAAAGGCCTCAACCGCATCTACACTGGGTTAGAAAAGTCGAACTTTTAGCATTGGTGTTTTTAATAAAAAGCACTAGGAAGAAAACACATGCTGAACAACTCGACTATAGCAATGGTAATAAGGTGTGTCTTCAAGACTCACTAGAGTTCTTCTAGGGCGTGGCATTTCAACCTCCAACTAAAACTTAACAAGCAAGCTTAGTCGGAGGGGGAATTCGTGCCATTTAATGAAGGGTGTCTATGTGTTTTGTTAATGCTCTTGTTAGTGTTTAATACGGGACAACAGTTCAGCTACTTCTGCAACAACCATTTCTGGTTCGTCATTTTGCGGATAGTGATAACTTTTATTTGTTAAGACTGCTTTGCCCTGTGGAAAGGTATTTACCCAGTTCGAGTGCAATTGTCCCCACATATCGCGAGCTTGATCAGTGAAAAATAGAAGTGGGGGATCTGCAAATTTTTTTGTTGAGACTATTACAGTTACTGGGATATCTGGAATTTGAGGGTAATTTGGTAATGGACGTTTTGACCAAAAATCTAAATAATTATTAGACATACCATTTGCAAGATCATCTAGCTTTACTTGGGCGATTTCTTTTTCAGCTAACTCTAGATCAATTTTACGCATTATATCGACATCATGCTCTGAAGCTGGCTCTATCAGCATTAAGGCTGATACTTTTTCAGGGTACGTTGACGCAAAACGCCTTGCGATATATGCCCCGTAAGAATGAGCTACGTAAACTACTGGTTGATCTATTTCTAAAGCATCAAGAAGCAAAGATGCTTCTTCGGCATATTCTTCGGAAGTGTAATTCTTTTTAATTTTCTCAGAACCACCATTCCCAATTCTTGAATAGCGAATAACTTTGGTTTTTTGAGCTAGAGTTTCAAAGACGGGATTCCAATCAGATAACCCAGCAGAACCTCCAGCTTCGAGGAAAACTATCCGCTTCCCGCTTCCTTTAATTTCATATTCAACATCGTAGCCTTTTACTTTCACTAAATTTATTTCAGCTTCAGCACTAAAAGCAACCAAAAGTACTAAAAATAACCATCCAGGTTTCACGTACATTCCTTAAACACAAAAAATACTAAGCCAGCCATAGTTAATCAATAACATAACGACCTCTATAACACACTACAATGCACGAGTGACCTTTCGTTTGATACAAAACAATGTTTGGCATGCTGCTAGTGGATTTTTCGCTAAAGCAGCGCTTTATAAGGCAAAAATGGCGAGTTTGAAGCGCGTGCTGTTAACTCTGTTCCTTGACTGAGTTTGACTGTGCCATTAATCATGTGTGTCTATGTTTGCAGGAGGCTCATATGTGTTAGGGGTAATTACTATCTTAAACAACCAAGCCAATAATAAAGCCATTAAAATAGCAAAATAATCAATTAAATACCCTTGACCATTTGAGAAGTTACCCACTGGAAAAGACACCGATATGGGAGCAATATGCGGAATTAAGCTATCATGCCCAACAGAGCGAAAAGCTTGAAAAATAAATAAAACCATTGAAACAAAAATAGCAATACGGTTTTTTATTAAAGTACCGTACGCGCCATAAGCGGGTATTAAAACACAAATAACAAAGAAAAATAGCAAATTAATCATATCCTCAAAACCTGAGAATATTATCACTCCAAAACCAATAGTTGCGTATAAAGCGAGAATTGAGCTAGCAACTTTGAATTTCAGGTTTCCCCTAGACATAATGATTCCCCACTAAAAGATGTTGCTCTCCAATTAAACGTGGGATAGCTGAAAGCCAGAGCCATAATAGTTTTGTTAAAGATGCTAAACCGGAGCTGAGCATAAATAGACATAACATACTTTTAATTGGCCTTGATACATTGTTTCAATTACCTGTAGTCGCTGCAAAGGGTTAGACACGCGTAAGTTTTTGGTATTGGTGCTTTCAATATAAAAGCACCATGACTTGGTGAATACTCTAGTTTATTTAGCTAATGCTTTGACCAGCGGCAAACTGCAGCGCAATTAACTTGGTACTTTATCTAGCACCACGTCGTTGCCAATGGCGTACAAGGCGTCGGTAAGTTTATCTGCATGTTCAGGGTTCTTAAGGCCGACGTTAAAGTCTGCTCTGAACAGGGCAATACCGGAATGGCTGGCACTTTCATAGCGGGTGCTCATGTGTTCAATGTTAATGCCAAGTGCACTAATTTTATTTGATATTTCGTGCACGAGTCCGGGGCGGTCGTAGGCGACAAGTGAATAACTGAGATGAGTGTCTTTGTCTATTGGGGCGCTAGTTTTTGCGAAAGTGAGCGACACTCCCTCTAAACATTCGAGGGTTTCAAGTAACGGTTCCCAATGTGCGGCGGGGACTTCTAACAACATGATTGCCGCAAATATGCCATCGATATGGCGCAGCTCAGAATCTAACCAATTACCGCCGTGTCGGCTTACTGCGTGAGCTATTTGTTCAACTAGCCCTTCACGGTCAGATGCTTGTAACGTAACTAGATACCTTAACATATTGATATAACCTCATTAGTTAATAAGTTTGCCACTGTAACACTAGTGTCATTTTCGCGTCATATAATGCACCACATTAAAATATGTCAGTGTAGTGCGTACTTGATAACCCTACAGTTACCACAGTCGCTGATACAATCCCAGTTTATTTTTACTGGCTTTATAATAATCGAGGTTCTTAATGGAAACTCAGGTATCTCAGCCTGGACCTGCAGCAAAAAACCTATTGATAAACAATGGTACTTCGCGCAGAGCAATCAAGGATAAAGCAGCCCAAATCGGTGTCACAATTGGTGGCACTATGGTGTTTGTGGCGTTGTTATTGATCTTCTTTTATCTACTTTATGTCATTAAGCCTTTATTCGATAGCGCTGAGGTGTTACCGGTTGCCAGTGTGCAGTATCACGACTCTCAGCCTGCGTTAATGGTGGGTAGCGATGAGCAAAACGAAGTTATGTATCGCGTATCGCAACAGGGTAAAGTGGACTTTTATGATACTCAAACGTCGCAACGTTTACGCACTGAACAAATTAATACTCCAGCCGATGCGCATGTTGTTAGCAGCGCCGCGTCGGTACCGAGTGAGCAGCGCTTTGCGTTAGGTTTAAGCAACGGGCAAGTGATTGTCGCGGGTATTGAATTTGGCGTTACCTACCCAGATAACAACCGCGTTATTACCCCTAAACTACGTTTTCCTAATGGCAGTGTGCCTTTTACTGTTGATGAACAAGGGCATGCGATTAACCATTTAGCCTTTGATTACAGCAGCGATAAAATGAGCTTTGTTTATCAAGACGATAACCAAGTGTGGCGCATATCTCGTCAAGAAGGCGAAGAGAACATGATGACCGAAGAGGTCGAGTGGGTGTCTTACACAGGTATTATTCCTGATGCACCAATGCATGTTCAGCAGCAGCTATTAACACCAGACCAACGCCAATTAATTTTAAGTTCTGGCAACAAGCTATTTGTGTACGATATTCGTGACGCTGAGGAAGTTAGCCTTAAGCAAGTACTTGAGCTTGGCCGCGCATCAGCTAACGTGAGCAACGTAAGCTTGCTGGCTGGAGCAAGTTCGTTACTGGTCAGTTACGACACTGGTTTAGTGCAGCAGTATTTTCAGGTTAACGGTGAGCAGGGGCGTCAATATCAAGAGATCCGTCAGTTCGAGAATGAGCCTGGCATTAAGAGTGTAGCGTCTGAATTTTACCGTAAAAGTTTTGTCACAATTACTGAAGGCGGCAATGTAAGCCTGCTGTATACCACAAGTGAACGTGAACTGTTTTCAGACAACTTTGACCTTAAAAATCCTGGTACGGTTGGCTTTGGTCCACGCTCAAATGCACTGATTGTAGAAGCTGACGGCAAGCTTAATATGTTTAGCGTGTCGAACACGCACCCTGAGGTGTCGTGGAGCGCAATGTGGAGCGCGGTTTGGTACGAAGGCTACCCAGAACCTAAATATGTGTGGCAATCAACGTCGGGCTCTGATGACTTTGAAGCTAAATTAAGCTTAATGCCGTTAGCATTTGGTACCATGAAAGCGGCATTTTACGCCATGCTATTTGCTACGCCGTTAGCGATTGCCGGTGCCGTTTACACTGCTTACTTTATGTCCCCAAAAGTGCGCGCGTTTGTTAAACCTACTATTGAGATAATGGAAGCGCTACCTACGGTTATTTTAGGTTTCTTAGCTGGGCTTTGGTTGGCTCCGCTAATAGAAAATAATTTGCCTGGTATTTTAACCTTATTAATACTGCTGCCGGCTTCGGTGCTGTCGACAGCTTTTGCTTGGCATAAATTGCCTGCCAATTGGAAGCAGCGCCTACCAGAGACCTACCAAGAGCTGATGTTAGTTCCAGTGGTTATGTTTATTGGCTGGTTCTCGTTTGCCGTTAGCCCTGCCATTGAGTTAGCGTTTTTTGGTGGCGACTCACGCATGTACATTACCAACGAATTGGGTATTACTTTTGACCAACGTAACGCGTTAGTCGTAGGTATTGCCATGGGCTTTGCGGTTATTCCGACTATTTTCTCAATTGCAGAAGATGCCGTGTTCTCTGTTCCGCGTCATTTATCAAACGGGAGTTTGGCGCTCGGTGCTACCACATGGCAGACCTTAACCCGCGTAGTATTGCTAACCGCTAGCCCTGGTATTTTCTCGGCGGTGATGATGGGACTTGGTCGTGCAGTAGGTGAAACCATGATTGTGTTAATGGCTACAGGTAACACGGCAATTATGGAGTGGAGCGTGTTTGAAGGTATGCGAACTCTTGCAGCAAATATTGCGGTTGAAATGCCTGAGTCGGCAATTGGTAGCTCACATTACCGAGTGTTGTTCCTCGCCGCATTTGTACTGTTTATCTTTACGTTCTTGTTCAACACCATCGCAGAAGTTGTCAGACAACGACTACGTGAACGTTATAGCTCATTGTAAGGGCAGATTTTATGGATGTTTTGATGATTAAAAATAAGATGTTATTAAACACGATTTCGCTTGTTGCCGTACGAGGTTTAGCTAATGGGTAAGTGGTTTAAGTCTGGCTCTCCATGGATTTGGATGACCAGTGGCGCAGTAAGCGTATGTTTAATCGCGGTGCTAGGGCTGCTTCTGCTCATCGCATGGCGTGGTTTGAGTTACTTTTGGCCTGCTGATATTTATCAGTGGGAGATTAAAGACGAACATAATCAACGCTCAGTCATTATCGGCGAAATATACGATAGAGAAGAAGTGCCTGTTGAGCGTTTATTGTCGGCCGGTCACACTTTTGATGCCGATGTCGGCGACACAGTAACCCGTTACTTGATTAAAACCGGTAACCGCGAATTTGTGAATTTAGATTTTCGCTGGGTAATGGAAACCAATATTATTTCGCGCTCAAAGCCTAATGACATTGCGGTGATTGAGCGTAGTAAAAATGGTGATTTTTATGGGTATCCGGTAGGCCTTATTGAAGATGGTGAGCGTTTATCGCCAGACAATATTGAAACTGCTTTTGCTGAACATATTGAACGTGCCGTAGCGTTAAACGATGAAGCTCTTGCACTTCAAAAAGGCGTGATTGGAACCATTAACTATGAGTTAGAAAACTTAAGGTTAGAGGCTCGCGCTTATGAGTTAGATAATGAACTAACACCAAGCCGTAAAGCTGACATTGAAGCGCAACGTGCCAAGCTTAATGCTGAATACCAACTGGTAGAAAAGGAATTCTTTGCCCTTAAAGCACAAGCGGGGCGTGACTATGTGATTATTCGCGACATGCGCGGCGAAGAAGTCACGCTTAAGCTCGATACGATTTTAGACGTCACCTACGCTAACCGTCTTGGTACCTTGGGTAAAATTGGCCATTGGTTTATTGGGATCGGTAAGTTTGTTAGTGATGACCCACGTGAAGCTAATACCGAGGGTGGGGTGTTTCCAGCTATTTTCGGCACCGTGTTCATGGTGATGTTGATGGCGGTAATTGTGACGCCATTTGGGGTTATCGCGGCTATTTATCTACATGAATATGCTAAAAAAGGCCCAATTACTAAAATGATCCGCATCGCGGTTATTAACTTAGCCGGTGTGCCGTCTATTGTTTACGGTGTGTTTGGCCTAGGCTTTTTTGTTTACATGTTTGGTGGTTCAATCGATCAACTGTTTTACCCTGAAGCTTTACCTGCGCCAACGTTTGGTTCGCCAGGGGTGATTTGGTCAGCACTGACCTTAGCGATTTTAACTTTACCTGTGGTCATTGTATCGACAGAAGAAGGCCTAAGCCGAATTCCAATTTCAGTGCGCCAAGGTAGTTTGGCACTGGGTGCCACCAAGGCTGAAACGCTATGGCGGATCATTATTCCAATGGCTAGCCCAGCGATTATGACCGGACTTATCTTGGCTGTAGCACGTGCTGCAGGTGAGGTGGCACCGCTGATGTTGGTGGGTGTGGTTAAACTGGCACCGACGCTGCCGGTCGACTTGAACTTCCCATTTGTACATTTAGAACGCAAGTTCATGCATTTAGGTTTCCACATCTACGATGTTGGTTTCCAAAGCCCTAACGTAGAAGCTGCACGCCCTCTGGTATACGCGACTTCTTTCCTTTTGGTCTCGGTGATCGTGGCGTTAAACTTAACCGCCATTGGTGTTCGAAACCACTTACGCGAAAAATATCGTTCGCTTGAGCATTAATTGACGATTATCCTAAGTGATAGGAAATAAAATGATTTCAATAGATCAATCGGTAAAGACCAACGACATGTTAGACCTAGAAAACTTAAGTAAAGCAGACACGGCGCTAGAGATCCGTAACCTTGACCTAAAATATGGCGATAAGCAGGCACTGTTTGATGTGTCGATGCATATCCCTAAAAAGAAGGTTACGGCATTTATTGGCCCAAGTGGTTGTGGTAAGTCAACACTGCTGCGCTGTATTAACCGGATGAATGATCTGGTAGACGATTGTCATATTGGCGGTGAAATTTTGCTGCATGGCCAAAATATTTATGACAAAAAAGTCGATGTTGCAGCCTTGCGCCGTAACGTGGGTATGGTGTTTCAACGCCCGAACCCATTTCCAAAATCAATTTACGAAAATGTGGTTTACGGCCTTCGCCTGCAAGGGGTGAATAACCGCCGAGATCTAGACGAAGCAGCGGAACGTTCATTACGCGGCGCGGCAATTTGGGATGAAGTAAAAGACCGACTCCATGACAATGCCTTTGGCTTGTCTGGTGGTCAGCAGCAACGTTTGGTTATTGCCCGCGCCATTGCAATTGAACCAGAAGTGCTGCTACTCGATGAACCGACATCGGCACTGGATCCTATTTCAACGTTAACGATTGAAGAGTTGATCACTGAGCTTAAATCAAAATACACCGTCGTTATTGTGACGCATAATATGCAGCAGGCTGCTCGCGTGTCGGATCAAACGGCCTTTATGTATATGGGCGAGTTGGTTGAATACGCCAATACCAATACTATTTTTACCACACCACGTAAGAAGAAAACCGAAGATTACATTACGGGTCGTTACGGTTAATTTGGGCTGACAGAGGTTTAATGGCAATGGAAAACATGAATTTAAATAAACATATCTCGGGTCAGTTTAATGCCGAACTTGAAGATATCCGTAATCGAGTATTGATTATGGGGGGCTTAGTTGAGCGTCAGCTAGAGCAGTCGCTTGATGCATTAGCCGCGCTGGATTCTGAGCTGGCTCAAAAAGTCATTGAAGGTGACCACAAAGTTAATGGTATGGAAGTCGGTATTGATGAAGAATGTACCCGCATCATTGCCAAGCGCCAACCTGCAGCTAGTGACTTACGCTTAGTATTAGCAATTTCAAAAACCATTAGCGACCTTGAGCGCATTGGTGATGCCTGCGTAAAAATTGCTAACGCGGCGCTTGATAAGCGCTCTAAAAACCAGCAACCATTGTTGGTAAGCATTGAGAATATGGGGCGTCATGCTACCCGTAACTTACATGCCACACTCGATGCTTTTGCTCGTATGGATGCCGACATTGCTCTGGCGTTGCATAAAGAAGACACCAAGCTAGATAAAGAGTATGAAGGCATTATTCGTCAATTAATGACCTACATGATGGCTGATCCGCGCTCGATTCCTGAAGTATTAGACGTACTGTGGGCGGCGCGTGCGGTTGAACGTGTTGGCGACCGTTGTCAAAATATTTGTGAGTACATTATTTACTATGTTAAAGGTAAAGATGTTCGCCATATCTCTTATGAAGAGATGGAAAAAGATCTCCTTTAATTAATAGGCTAGTAGTGGGTTAGCAATTTGCCCTTTGGCGGTGAACGCAGCATAGTCTGTGTTCATCGCAATTAGCTATTTTGTCATTATTTTTAAGATCACATTTAAGCATTTTCCAAGCATTCTCAGTTGATAAATTTATCGCAAGATATACCCCTCCATTCGCTTCAATGATAGAATCGCAATTAATTTAGTATTCAATCAAGATGAGAGCAACTCCATGTCAGTAGCAGGGCAAAGTAAATTAGATAAAGTGTTAGCAGAAGCGCGGGAATACAAGGCTAAACGCGAAACCGGCTACCGTGAACAGGCGCTTAAGCTATATCCTTGGGTTTGTGGTCGTTGTACTCGTGAGTTTAATAATGCCAACTTGCGTGAGCTAACAGTACATCACCGTGATCACAACCATGACAATAACCCATCAGATGGCTCTAACTGGGAACTGCTATGTTTGTATTGTCACGACAACGAACATTCAAAATTTGAAGAGCTGATCCAATACGGTGCCACCACTGAGGCGAAAGTTGAAGCTGCAACGTATAACCCGTTTGCTGATCTAAAAAGCATGCTAAAAAAATAGGTGTTTTAATTAGTAGCGTCTATTGTTCGATAAAGCCGCTGTTAGCGGCTTTTTCACTATTACTAGTTTGGCTAGGCAAATAATGCTGCAAGTTCGGGCGCGATAACGCAGAGGCTAACAATACGGTTGATAAGTCGTTAGCCGCATTCACGATTACACAAATTGACTTACCCCTTAACGACTGCCCTAAACACAAGACGTACCGATTATGCCGCAAAACAACAGCCAAGCATCACTTTTTACTATTGAATTTAAACAGTTAGATACATTGCTCAATGCCAGCCGGCAACTTTGGCAAAATCGCAGCTTTGAATGCAAACAGCTGCCGTGGGCAGACAGTTTTCCGGCATTAGCGCACTACGTTTGGTCAATCCCCGACGCAGACATTGATGCTATTGACGCCTGCCAGGTAAGGCTTAACCAGAGTTTGTTACCCTTTTTACAGCAAGATTTATCGACGCAGGGGTTAACGTGGAACATGGAGCTGTTTATCGCTAATTTGAGCCCCGTTACCAGCTCAGTGCAGGCTAAAGCAATAATGCCAGCACCATTGATTGATAGCGACGATATGGCGCACTTTAGTGCACATATTAAAGGGCGTAAATGGCAACAAATTACAGCGTTTGTTGCGCAGCTGCCCGACAGTACATTGCCGGTTTTAGAATGGTGCGCTGGCAAAGGGCATTTAGGGCGCTTAATCGCTAAAGCTAAACAGCGCAGCGTAGTCAGCTTAGAGTGGCAGCAAAGCCTGTGCGACGCTGGGCAGCGTTTTGCCGACCAATGGCAGTTACCGCAACGTTTTGTGTGCGCCGATGCATTTGCTGGGCAAAACGGCCAACTACAAGCCAAGCAACTGGCTGTAGCGCTACATGCCTGTGGTGACTTACATGTAACCTTACTGCGCCATGCTAGTGATAAAGGCACCAAGCAGGTGGTGATATCGCCGTGTTGTTATCACCTCATTCAAGCAAAACACTATCAACCGCTGTCTGCTGAGGCTCAAATGAGTCCGCTTATGTTGTCGCGGGCTGATCTGCAGTTACCATTACAGCAAAGCACCATAGCCAGTACAAAACACAATCAATATCGCTTGCAAGAAATGGCCTGGCGTTTAGGCTTTGATAGCTTACAGCGAGACATGCGCGGCGAAGACCAATATTTACCTATTCCGTCGATAAAACAAAGTCAACTCAATGGTGCATTTGACTCGTTTTGCCTATGGGCGGCAGGCACTAAAAATGTGCCGCTGGCAAGCGATGTTGATTGGGCTCATTATGAAAACCTGGGTTACGAGCGACAGCGACTGACGCGACGCATTGATCTGGTTGCGCATTTATTTCGCGCTATACTAGAGCGTTGGTTGTTACTTGACCGGGTTTGTTTTATGCAAGAAGCGGGTTATCAAGTTGAGTTGAGCGAATTTTGTGCAAACAGTGTGACCCCTCGAAATGCGCTGATCCGAGCGTTTAAATAAAAAAGCTCACGGCACTAATAATTAATAATTGCGTAACAATCTGTTTATTAAGTTGTAATTATTTTTTTAGTGCTAAAATTGGTTCCCAAAACGCTGTTATTGACATATAAAAGCAAAGGCTTAAAGCGCTCATTTATGATGTTTTTTATTGAATAATCAGGCTTTTCTTGCTCAAATGGCTGGTTAATAATACATAATTTTCTATATTGGTCGAAAGTAGGCCACTCTAGTGAGCGAATAAATTAAGTTTCATGAAATATTCCCGCGTTTTTATCAATAGTATGGCCTACGAGTTAGCGCCTGAAGTGGTTTCAACTTCAGAACTTGAGTCTCGGTTAGCGCCATTATACAAAAAGTTTCACATCCCTATGGGGCAACTTGCTGCATTAACCGGGATCCATGAAAGACGCTGGTGGCCTAAAGGGCATCGTTTGTCGGACGGTGCTCTCGCCGCGGCGCAAAAAGCGATTGCAGAAACCGATGTTGAAATTAGCGATTTAGGTGCCGTAGTGTATACCGGTGTGTGTCGTGACCAACATGAACCCGCTACAGCGTGCCGTATTGCGGCCGAGTTGGGGGTGTCAGAAAACACCGCTATTTACGATATTAGTAACGCGTGTTTAGGCGTGTTGTCCGGTATTCTCGATATTGCTAACCGTATCGAATTAGGCCAAATTAAAGCAGGCTTGGTGGTTTCGTGTGAATCAGCACGCCACATTGTTGATATTACTATCGACAAAATGCTAGCCGAACCAACCATGCCAAATTTTGCTCAGTCACTAGCTACGCTTACCGGTGGCTCTGGCGCAGTTGCAGTGTTGTTGACCGACGGTAGCCTCAACTTAAAAGGGGCGCGTGAACATCAATTACTGGGTGCCAGCCACTTGTCTGCACCGCAGCATAACGACTTATGCCAATGGGGGCTTGAAGAAGCTGGCCCACAATTGTACCGCGAATACATGCGCACCAATGGCGTTGCCTTACTGAAAGAAGGCGTTGAGTTGGCTCGCCATACTTGGAGCCACTTTTTAGCGCAGCGCAGTTGGTTAGGGGAGCAAGTTGATAAAGTTATTTGTCATCAAGTGGGATCATCTAACCGCCGTAGTGTGCTGAATGCTTTAAATATTCCAGAAGAAAAAGAGTTCCCTACTTATGAATTGCTGGGCAACATGGGCACCGTTTCGCTGCCGGTAACTGCTGCGATTGCGCATGACCAAGGTTTTTTGAAAAGCGGTGACCAAGTCAGCTTTTTAGGCATAGGTAGTGGGTTAAATTGCATGATGTTAGGCCTGAAATGGTAACGCCTTAAGCCAGTGGTTTCTCCGCTGGCTAATTATATCTACGGTTACCCGTCAAAAGCTCAAAATAAAAATTATAGGACGCGTCATGTTAGACACTCTGCACCCTTTTAAACGTAATTATTTAGACCGAAACGGCAACAAGTTACAGTATGTAAACGAAGGTTCTGGCGACCCTGTGGTCATGGTACATGGTAACCCCAGTTGGTCGTTTTATTACCGGCATTTGATTAGCGCGTTAAGCGGTAAGCACCAATGTATTGTGCCAGATCATATTGGCTGTGGTTTATCGGATAAACCCAACGATAGCGGTTACGATTACACGCTAAAAAGCCGTATAGATGACCTTGAAGCCTTGCTTGAACACCTTGATGTTACCGACAATATCACTCTGGTTGTCCATGATTGGGGCGGGATGATTGGTATGGGCTATGCGGCGCGTTACCCTGAGCGCATTAAACGTTTGGTTATTTTAAACACCAGTGCGTTTCATTTACCAAAAAGTAAGCCGTTTCCGTGGGCATTATCTATTTGCCGTAATACGATGTTAGGTACTTTCTTAGTGCGTGGCTTTAATGCTTTTTCATCGGCGGCGTCATATGTTGGCGTTAAACGTAAACCTATGCATAAAGATATTCGCAAAGCTTATGTCGCCCCGTTTAACTCGTGGGACAACCGCATATCAACATTGCGTTTTGTGCAGGATATTCCGCTAAAAGCGGGTGACCGAAATTATCAGATGGTGTCAGACATTGCCGCCAGTTTAGACCAGTTTACCAAGGTGCCGACCGTGATTTGTTGGGGCCTTAAAGACTTTGTATTTGATAAGCACTTTTTAGATGAATGGAAACTAAGAATGCCGCATGCCACTGTGCACGAGTTTGCCGATTGTGGTCACTACATTTTAGAAGATGCCAGCGATGAAGTGATTAACCACATTGAAACGTTTATTGCGGCAAACAGTATCGATGCCACCACAGAAACCATGGCGTAATGCGCATGAGTAACCCGGTTGAAGCTCAACAAGGTAATGCTAACCTTTGTCGTCACCTTGTTGAGGCTGCTAACACCATCCCTGATCACCTTGCTGCTGCCGTTCAACACTCAGCCGGAAGGTCGATTGACGGTTTAAGCTATGAAGAGATGGACTTTCAAACGCTTAATCGTAAAAGTGACCACATTGCAGCAGCGCTGATACATTTTGGGCTGACACCGGGCATGAAAGCGGTGTTGATGGTTACCCCCAGTATCGACTTTTTCTGTTTGACGTTCGGGTTATTTAAAGCCGGTATCGTGCCTATTTTGGTTGATCCGGGCATGGGTGTTAAAAATCTCAAACAGTGCTTTATTGAAGCCAAGCCCGATGTGTTTATTGGGATCCCCAAGGCACATATTGCCCGCCGCTTGTTTGGTTGGGGCAAGCGCAGCGTCAAGCATTTGATCACCGTTGGCGGTGGGCGCTTGATTAACACTGTTACTGGCGCTTATAGCCTCGATGACATTGTGAATAACTCAAGAGTTGACCCACAACCATTTGCAATGCAATTGCTTAATGAAGACGCAATGGCGGCGATATTGTTCACCAGTGGCAGTACTGGTACTCCTAAAGGTGTGGTGTATTCTCATAAAATGTTTGAAGCGCAAATTAGCGCGTTAAAGCTAGATTATGGCATTAAACCGGGGGAACGTGATTTAGCCACGTTTCCGCTATTTTCGTTATTTGGCCCCGCGCTAGGCATGGCATCTATTGTGCCAGACATGGATGCCAGCAAACCCATTACGGCTAACCCCGATTTTATCTTTGCGGCGATAGAAAAATACCAATGTAGCAATATGTTTATTAACCCTGCATTGATAGAACGCCTCGGTGATGCTGGTAGCCCTGTAAATCATAAAATTCCCAGCATTAAGCGCGTCATTTCCGCGGGTGCGCCTGCAACGATCGGCTCAATTAAGCGTTTTAGCACTATGCTCAACAGCGATGTTGAAGTGCTTAACTCTTACGGCGCGACAGAAGCTTTACCGTTGAGCAAAATTGGCAGTCAGTCACTGTTTAATACGACTGATGTGACAGACCATGGTGGGGGCATATGTGTAGGAGATGCAATTGAAGGGGTTGTTATCGCGATTATTGATATAGACGAAAACCCTATCTCACAATGGCATGAAGCGCTCAAACTGCCCGCTAACCAGATTGGCGAAATCGTGGTGAAAGGATCTATGGTCAGCCGCAGTTATTACCAAAGAGACACCGCAACACGTGCTGCTAAAATGACTGATGGCGTTGCGACGCGGCATCGTATGGGAGATTTAGGCTACCTTGATGACGCCGGGTTGCTATGGATGTGCGGCCGTAAAGCGCACCGAGTTGATGCCATCACCGCAGCAGGCTCTATGCAACGTTATTACTCTATTCCCACAGAGCGTATTTTTAACACTCACCCAGAAGTTAAGCGCAGTGCGCTGGTGGGAGTTGTGGTAGCGGGCCGGTTAACGCCTTTGGTGTGTATCGAGCTTGATACCACCATAGCGTGCTCCAAAACCAATGTGTTATATCAACAGTTATGTACCTTGGCAGAGCAGCATAGCCAGACTCAGGGGATTATCCGCTTTTTAATCCACCCTAATTTTCCGGTTGATATTCGCCATAACGCCAAAATATTTAGAGAAAAACTGGCCATTTGGGCTCAGAAACAGATCAAGGAATAATTGACGGTGCCACACACTCACGCATCACCCCCTGCAATAACGGACTTTGCTCTTGTTGAGCAAACGGCGCTCACAGCGCTAAAACAGCGTGTATCACATGCTTTTGTCACTGGCGCGGGTGGCTTTTTAGGTAAAGCTATTTGTGAGCGATTAATGGCGGCGGGGATTAACGTGACCGGATTTGCCCGAGGCGACTACCCAGAGTTGTCGGCAATGGGGGTTAATATGGTTAAAGGTGATTTAGCCAATGAAACCTGCGTGACCAGCGCCATGCAAGGCTGCGATATTGTATTTCATGTTGCCTCAAAAGCCGGTGTTTGGGGCAGTAAACAAAGCTATTATTCGCCTAATGTTGACGGGGCGAAGTACATTATTAACGCTTGCAAAAAAGCCAATATTAGCCAGCTTATTTATACCAGTACCCCGAGTGTTACGTTTACTGGCCTTGATGAAAATGGCTGCGATGAGTCAGCGCCTTACGCGGCGCAGTACCTTAATTATTATGGCGAGTCTAAAGCGCTTGCTGAGCAAATGATGCTAGCAGCCAACGGCGATAACACCGCTAACGGACAAGTGTTACAGACGGTGTCGCTGCGACCACATTTAATTTGGGGACCGGGCGACCCGCATTTGGTGCCACGGGTTCTTGAACGAGCAAAAGCTGGCCGGTTAAAACTGGTGGGTAAGCGTGACAAATTAGTCGATACCATTTATGTAGGTAATGCGGCGTTTGCGCATATTCTTGCCGCTGAGCGGTTATGTGCCGCTCACGCACAAGGCTTGCAAGCCTTATGCGCTGGTAAGGCTTATTACCTAAGTAATGACGAGCCAATAACGATGGCACAAATGCTAAATAAAATATTAGCCTGCCAGGCGTTGCCGAAAGTCAGTAAACGCGTCCCAACTTCACTCGCCTATAGTGTTGGGGTGATACTGGAGTCGATTTATACCCTCTTGGGTAAATCAGAAGAGCCAATAATGACCCGTTTTGTGGCTAGACAGTTATCGACAAGCCATTATTTTGACATTAGCGCTGCAAAACGCGATTTAGGTTACAGTGCAGTGGTAAGTATTGATGAAGGTATGCAGCGACTTAAAGAATCGTTAAATTGATTTTGAACGCTTAGCGTTTTACTTATTGCGCAATATCCCTGAATCATTGAGGTTTTAGCGCAACTAACAACTTAACCAAGGATAGGTATGATGCATGAAGCCAGTTGTCATTGCGGTCAGTTGTCGTTATCGGTTACGGGTAAGCCAGTGCGAGTGTCGGTATGTCATTGCACTGCTTGCCAAAAACGTACCGGTAGTGCATTTGGGGTTCAAGCCCGCTATTTGTTAAACCAAGTCTGCTTTAATGGCATAAGTCATCGTTACCAACGCGTGGGTGATGAAGGCGCGACTATCACCTTTCAGTTTTGCCGATGACGCCTTACATCAATCATTGCTACCTAGCCCGAGTGTGGCGGTATATCAAAGCCGTTGCCATGACTGGGTCAAACTCGAAGGCATTAATGAAGTGTATGATTAACATGTAAAAGTCATTTAAAATAATTATTGATTACTTGTCTGAATAGGGTGTTAACCGCGGTGTTTACATACACCAACAGCTCCCAAAGCGTAACGATAAGGGTGAAATATGAAACGACTCAAAACAAAACTGATGTTTATTTTCGCAACATCAATATTAACCATATCGCCGTTATGGGCGAGTGAAAATCCCTTTATAGGCAGTTGGGAGCTAGTCTCTGGTAAGTACCTTGATGGTAAAGGGCAGTGGGTGCATTACAGTGATTTAAAGCTCAGTGCAATTAAAGTGATTTCGGCCCACAATTTTAGTTTTACCACCATGAAGAATATCGGTACCGCCTCAGAACCTGTTAATGAATTTTGGGCTGCAGGTAGCGGCCCGTATATCTTCTCTGATACCGAGTATACTGAATTCCCTCAACTTAACTCATTTGGGGTGGTGGACAATAAGTCGTTTTCTTATCGCTACGTTATTCATGGCTCGCAGTGGCAAACTATGCGGGTGGAAAATGGTGAGCTAAAAGAGCAAGAGTTGTGGCACAAAATAGATTAATGAGCGTTTACGTAACCCAATAAATACAACCGACTTGGAGCAATAGTGATGACAAAAAAAGCAGAACGAGACATTGAAAAAGGCTACTCCAATGCTGAGTTTGCGGCCAAACTAAGGCGTTTAGCGGATTCGTTAGAGTCGGGGGATAAATTTGAAATCCAAATTGCGGGTGAACGAGTGTATGTGCCAGTACGAGCGCAATACACCGTTGAACATGAACGTAGTGATGACGAAGAAGAGATTGAGTTTCAAATTAAATGGTCGTTAAAGTAAGGCTTTTTGCCTAAAATGACACGGTATAGAGGCTCTATATCGTGTCATTAATTCAAGCTAAGCGACTAAATTTTCAGCCTAAACTGAGTCATAAACATCTTGTCTGCATTAAATACTCTCGCCAAAACCAAAGTAAGCAATGGTTTCTGAGTCCGAGTTAAAAATAACATCCACTTTAATATTAAGACGTTCAAAAGGTAAAATGCTATAGCGGTAACCCACGCCTATAGCGCTTAACCAATCGCTGTCTCTAAAGTCTTCGGTGTTGCCCGTTAATTGCTCACCGTAACTTTTACCTGCACTGCCAATTAACACCACTGCGGATTTATCAAAGTATTCGTTACCGGTATCAGTAAATTTATGGCGGTATTCGACTTCAAGGTTCACCATATTCGAGGCAATATAATCGCCAACGGCAAAGCCACGTTGTACTTCTCGGCCTTGTCGGCCATAAGTGGTAAACGCAGCAGAAGGGGCGTTGTCGGCATCGATTAAGTAACGGCCCACCACCTTGGTTGCAATAATATGGTTGGGGTTGTCATTGATGCTGTAAAAATAGCGGTAATCGGTGAAAATTGAAGAATAAGTACTGTCGTCATCATTGCCGAGCCATTCGGTATGGTCTTCGTATCGCAAGATCCAGCTAAAGCCATTATGCGGATAGTAGAAGTGTTCTCGAGTGTCCCATTGCATTAATAAGCGGTAACCAGTGTCATTTTGATAATCTGACTCATACCCAACATCGGTTAAGCCGTCTTGCTCTTCAGGGTTGTCTGCTGTGTAACGGGTAGAGGTAAAAATAGCGCCGACACCTAAGTAAAAATCCTCCATCACCTTAAACATAAAGTCAGCGGTAAAATCTTTCATTTCTCTATTGCTGTCAATGCCGCTCAATTGCATATTAGTGCTGGTAAATCCGGTTTCAAATGAAGCCCTGAAGGTATCTTCAAATAAAATAAGATCCCCTGATACTTTAGCCACATAGCTGTCATTGTTGGTGTAAATCAACGGCAAGGCAATGGTTGATGCGTCAGACACAAGATCATTATCGTCGGGATAAAAAGCATAAATAGGAATCACACTCACGCCCGCTTTAATGGTGGGGTCATAGAAAGGCAGTGCAATGGTTCTGTATTTATTGGTGCGGTCACTCACGGCCTCTGCTGAAGCTTCTGGCGCTACAGTGCTCTCAGATATGGGCTTTGCATCACTGGCCAATACCGTAATAGGGCTCATAGCGACAAAGCAGGCCAATAACCCCATATCAGATAATTTCATATAAATCCTTATATTTTATGTGCTGCATTGAATGTGAGATTAATTGGCACCATCAAATTAAAGCCGCGCTGGTGTCAGTTGCTCCCTAAAACCATTACCTATAAATGTAGTATATTAAGTGGCGAACATAATGATTTATTTATGTTTACTAAGGGCGGATAAATAAGAGGTACGATCAGCGATTTGTGGTTAACTGTTAATTAGGCAAGCTGACCTGTATTTGACTTGGAATATAGAAGTATTGTTGGTATTTAGCTGGTGGCAATAGCTTGTTAGGCTGGTAGAGCCACAATCGCCACCATGGTAGGTGGCGATTGTGGCTTTGAGTTGGGCCTTATCGTTAACGCCAATACAAATCGCGCAGATAAAACCCTTTGACTATAAGTTACAGGCCTATGTGGTATTGCTGCACGGTTGATTGCTTAACCAAACTGTTAAGCGTACTGATAGCTGCTGTTCGGCCGCTGAGTAGCTGCTCAAATTGCTTAATCAGTGCAACCTTGTCAGGCGATGGCTTGTCACCGGCACCTATATTGGTTAAATCAATCATAAAGTTATCAAATTGATGGGCGAGATCGGCAATGATCTCGGTATTTAAAAACTGATGTTGATTATAAATACTCGGGTAACCTGCTTGTTGTTTGTCGATAGCAAACTCATCACCTTTTAAGTTGGTGATGGTGGTCGATTTATCACAAGACAACATACAACCATTATCAATACGAGGTTTATCACAACCGACACTTTGCTGGAAAAAACATTGTCTGCTTGCCATTAATAAAATCGGGTGATAAATGCTGTAGAGCATTTTAAAATTGGCGGGACGAGCAATCTGCTTTATTTGTTGCTTGTTGATTTCATTAGAAATAAAAGCGCCATAACAATCAAAATTTTGCTGCATTGCTTGCAATGCATAAGAGTTGGTGGTGTTTAAAAACGGCCCCGCAATCCATTTAATACCCAGTTCATAAGCGCGGTGGGCGACGCCAGTATTATTGGTGACTATGAGCGCAGGTTTTGCCTGTTCTAAAATCGAGATGGCGACATCAAAATCTTTACCAATTAAAACCGGTGGGAACCATGGAATTAGGCGTGGGTTTTGCGTGAAAAAGTCAACATATTGGGTGCAGCCACGCTTATAGGCGTCGGGTAATTTAAAGTAAATGTCGGCATCTGTGCTATCAGCTAGCGTAATGTCGGCTGCATCAGCAATTAAAATAGATAGCTTTGGGGCTACATTGTCAGGTTTTGGGTAATTGACCGGCTTTGGCAGCTCAACCACTGGCAATGTAGGCCGACCATGGTTGAGTTGCAATAACACGTGTTTTTTTAGCTCGGTAAGTTCTTTAAATGGAATGCTCAGGCCTGATGGTAAGTCATTAGTTACGATGGGCTTAAGGTTAAACTCGGCATTGTTTAAACTCTTAAAGCGTTTTTCAATTGCGCTATTATCAATACTCGCATCATCACTTTGGGTTAGCAGGCTGCGCGAGTGCACACTAAAGGTTTTATCGACCAGCTGAGTTTGACCAACAACAAAATCTTGGGTGCTAACCGTGATAGTTAAAGGTTGGCCGAGCTGGCCTGTGACCACTAATGTGAGTGGCAGTTTTTCAATACCTAAATGCTGTATTTTGTCGTCAACCGATGCTTGAATTTGGCTTTTTTCTTGCTGTAAGGCTTGCTCTGCATCATGGATTTGCACTACAGAAATCGACTGACTCCCGTTTTGAGTCAGTTTATCTTTAAGGTAGTTTTTGGAGTTATCGCGAGGGTTGTCGATAAACATCGACTGATTTAAATCGCCTTTTAAAAAGGCATTGGTGAGGTCGCGGTTAAACACTTTATAGAGACGTTCACCATCTTCAAGCAATTCTCCGGTCGCTAAATAACCATCAATTTGTTTACGAAAACTGTCTATTACTGTGTGCACATAGCTGGCGCCTTTTATACGCCCTTCAACTTTAAACGAATGCACCCCAGCCTCGATTAAAGCGGGCAGGTCGAAAAACGCCGAGTTGTCTTTAATGTTGAGCGGAAAATTATTGCCTGATTCGGTGGTTTCATATTCTTCACGACAAGCTTGGCTGCAGCGGCCACGGTTACCAGAGTTACCAGCCGTTGCAGAGGTCGAATAACAAAGCCCAGAAAACGCTATACACAATGAACCATGAACAAATACTTCGGTGGTAAGCCCATGCTCACGACCGGAGGCTGTAATTGCGGTTATTTCGCGCAAATTAAGCTCTCTTGATAGGTTAACTCTTGCTGCACCGAGTTTTTTCAAAAAGGGCAGTTGACCCGCATTATGGGTGGTTAACTGAGTTGAGGCATGCACCGCTAACGTAGGAAAGTGTTGAGTAATTAATTGGAACATTCCAATATCTTGTACGATTACGCCGTCTAATGTGGTGTTAACTAACTTACTTAATAGCTTCGCGAGTGTTTTAAATTCATTTTCTAAAATCACAATATTGAGGGTAAGAAAAATTTCACATTGATACTGGTGTGCTAAACGTATTATCCCAACCAATTCTTCAAACGAAATATTAGCGGCACGGTTACGCGCATTAAAGGTGTCTAAGCCACAATAAACGGCGTCAGCTCCGGCAATAATTGCCGCTTTAATGGCATTAACATCGCCACCGGGTGCTAATAATTCAATCTTTTGATCCATGGTTGCAACTTGTTGTTAGAAATTTAGAGGCGATGTTACCCGTATATTTTGTGAATGAAAATCGTTAAAGTGAATTATTCGTATTTGCTAATTGAGCTAATCGGGCAACAATGAACAAAATCATGGTATTACCTATACTTTACTCGTTAAGAAATTGTCCTTATGCAATTAGGGCAAGATTGGCCATTTATGCGTCGGGCCAACAGGTGCAATTACGCGATATTGTATTGAGCAACAAGCCTGCTGATATGCTTCGAGCATCACCTAAAGGTACGGTGCCAGTATTGTTGACGACAGATGATGTGGTTATCGATCAAAGCTTAGCAATTATGCGCTGGGCATTTTGTCAAAGCGATCCCAATGATTACCTCAATAAAGCCCAGCCTATGGCTGTCGATAAGATGTTGGCGGTTATTGCTTTGTTTGATAATGAGTTTAAAGGGTATTTAGAAAAGTATCGTAGCTCAAAGCGTTATCATGAACCCTCACTGGTTGACGACCGGCGACAATGTGAGCGCTATCTAACTGATTTAGAACAACGTCTTAGCTTACACCGCTATTTAATGTCGGATAAGCCGAGCCTAGTTGACTTAGCCCTTATGCCGTATATTCGGCAGTTTGCCCGAGTCGAGCGGCAATGGTATTTGCAGTCACCTTACCCTAGGTTGCGTCAATGGTTGGACGGATATTTACAAAGCCGTATGTTTAGTAAAGTGATGGCGCAGCACCCATTGTGGCAAGACAACGCAAAGGTCGTTATTTTTGGCTCTGATGACAGTCGTGATAGATAAATTTATCCATATGGTTAAGTTGTAACTCAATCCAGATAACTTTTAGGTTGTATCAGTTTGGCGAGATCAGTGACTGTATTGGAGCTGAAATTCCACTTGCAAAGATATTGGCTTTGCACTGTTACTGCTTCGGCAGTAAAGCTACGGTACAGTTAGCGCTGAGCGCCTCGCGCTTACAGCAATCGTGTTTACAGCTGCTTATTGGTGCTAGGCTCTTATGTGTCTAAGCCTCAGCAAAACTGCTTGCTGGCAAAGTCGATATGCATGCTGATATAGCCACCTCGTCTTAGCCATTGGTAGATTTAATCAAATATCCTCGCTCGATATTCCCATAGCCGCGTTCAAATATGCTTTATCGCTGGGGCTCACTGGCGCTGGTGGCGAGCAATGTCTCAAGGCTTGGTTAACAAAATAGTGAAAACAGAAAAAAGTAGCTTAGGATAAGCTAATATTGGTGAGGCAGCTAATCTGAAATTAACATCGTGAAAATACCGCTTTCTCTATCTATGCTTGTTAATGATTTACAGCTGTGTGGTTTTAGTATTACCGACGATGCGATAAGCAGATATTAGCAACAGCTTGGCGACTAAGGACAGTTAGCATGAACAAAAATCTATTAATATTGATAACGATATTAATCAGTTATTCTAGCGCAGTTTTGGCAGCTCCGGACGTCTTAAAAGTGTACTTTGATGCTGACAGAACCGGTCATATTGAATCCGCATTATCGATAGAACAAGGCGTTAAAGTCGCATTTGCACAGGCCGACAATCAACTCAATGGGGTTGATGTTGAATTTGTGACACTGGATCATCGCGGCAATGTTGGTCGCAGTAAAAAAAACATGCAGCGCTTTATTAATGATAACAATGCCATTGTATTTGTTGCAGGTTTTCACTCGCCGCCATTAATTAAATATCGCGAATTTATTAATGAATCTAAGCTTCTCACACTGGTTCCGTGGGCTGCGGGTGGCCCAATTACTCGATACCCTTCAAAAGACAATTATGTTTTTCGCCTTTCAGTCGATGACCAAAAAGTAGGTGAACATTTGGTTGATTTTGCTATTGAGCAACAATGCAAAAAACCGCATATGTTGCTTGAAAATACGGGTTGGGGAAAGTCGAATCACCGCAGTATAAAGGCTGCATTGGCAAGCAACGCTATCGAGGGCGTGAGTGAAACCTGGTTTTCGTGGGGGATCAACGCCGCTCAAGCACGTTTATTATTTGAAACAGCCAAGCAAGATAACATCGATTGCATCTTCATGGTGGCGGGGGCGCGCGAGGGCGCATTGATTGTTAATGCGGTCGCTGATTTAGATTTAGGCATTTCGGTGATTGGCCATTGGGGGATCACCGGAGGCAACTTTGCACAACAAGTGCCTTTTGAAACCCGCAACAAAGCAAAATTACATTTTGTTCAATCATGTTTTAATTTTTATAGCTCTGCTGAAAATGAATTTAATAAGCAGGTTTTTAATGACGCGAAAGCTTTGTTCCCTGAGCAGTTTATCGATACCAATATTAAAGCGCCAGCAGGTTTTGTGCATGGCTATGATCTGGCAAAAATATTGATTAGTTCAGCCAGCAATGTGACCTTTACTGACGATATAGTTCAAAACCGTACCGCCATAAAACAGGCATTAGAGTCGCTATCCCAGCCCGTTAATGGGTTGATTAAAAGCTATAAAAAACCATTTAGTGAATTTTCCCAGAACGCTCCCGACGCCCATGAAGCATTAGGTGTTAATGATTTATGTATGGGGGTATATGATAATATGAACGCCGTTAAGCTCATTGAAAAACAGTAGTGAGGGGCATGAAAATGACCGCGTTATTTGACAAAAAAAATGGTATGCACCTGTTTACACTGTTTATTGTATTAGGTGCTATTGCCTTTATGGCTACCAGTTATGTTTTTGTGCGTAATCAAGCGAGCGAAACTGCGAGAATTATTGATGATGAAAACTTAAAGGGTAAGTTTTCTGCCATTGAGCAGTATGTCAGCGAGTTTATTGAATCACACGAAAGAAACGTCTATAAAATTTCGACCTCACCGTTTGTTGTCAGTGCAGTATTGGAAGGTGTTGATGATCCGCAAGTGGTTAAAGACAAAATTTCGCTAGTAAAACCCCACGAGTTAGAGAGTTATATTAATTTATATGACTTTGCAGGTGATGAACTATATCTTGAATTAGAACTCAGCCAACCGCTGGCCCAGTTTATCGTCGACAGTGTGAAAGACGGATCAATGTTGATTAATAAAACATATATCTTCTTTAGTGCTGACACCAAAAACTACCTGTTAATCACCGAACCTGTTATTTACAATGACTTAGCAGAAGGCGTGATAGCATATATTATGCTTTTGGATGAATCTAATTTAATTGAAAGGCTTATTGCAGATAAAAATCATTGGTTTGGCATTAGTCAAAATCAATTTAACTGGTCGATGACCGCTCCCGAGAATTGGCACACAGAAGCGAAATACATTGCAAGCTTTGACATTAACCTTTTGTATGCATCATCTCCAGAGTTTCTGCAACGAACTGAATCTGACTTTTTAACCAGTTTATTTTTGCGGATGCTATTTGCCACCTGTTTTACTATTTTAGTGCTCTATATATTGGGGCGTAAAATATTGGTATCGCCTTTTCAAACTCTTGCCCGCTCAGAACAATTGCTTGAACAGCAAACTGCCGAACTAATTAGCAAAGAAGCCGAGTCCACTCGTCTTGCGCGTGTGGCTAAATACATGAGAGATGGCGTGGTTTTTACCGATGCCGATGTCAATATCACTTGGGTTAATGGCGCTTTTGAGAAAATGTGCGGCTTTGATATCAGTCAAATTATCGGCAGGAAGCCCTTTGAGTTGCTACAAGGGCCAGATACTGATATCGCTGCGGCAAAAAAAATGAATCAGTTAATTATCAAAAGGGAGTTTGGTAGCAGCGAAATAGTAACCTACTCTAAATCGAAAAAAGCTTATTGGTTTGAGGTGCAAATAGGCCCTTTATATGATGATGCCAATCAGCTTGAAGGGTTTATGGCGGTGGCGCGTGATATTACCGAGCGCAAAAAACTGGAACAAACGCTTAAAGATAGTGTACAAAAAGCCGATGCTGCCAATGTTGCTAAATCACAGTTTTTGGCGTCTATGAGTCACGAGTTACGTACTCCTATGAATGGTGTATTAGGCATGACGGAACTGATTAAAGACTCGTCATTGACCGATGAGCAACAAGAGATGGTTGATACGTTACTCAGTTCAGGCAAGCATATGTTGTCGGTACTCAATGACATATTGGACTTTTCAAAAATTGAAGCGGGCAAACTAAATCTTAATGTCAGCAGTTTTTCTGTTAAAGACATCGAAGTCGATATCGCGCATATGTATCAGGCTTTATGTGACGAAAAAGGACTGACTTTTAGTTTAAGCTCCAGTGAAAATGCTCAATATGTTTGTGTTGCAGATAAAACCCGTATTCAACAAATTTTGCAAAATCTACTTAACAACGCTTGGAAATTTACCCAGCAAGGCAATATCACGGCATCGATTAAAGTTATCGACCATTCAACTGAGCCAAAATTAGAACTAGACGTAGCAGATACCGGCATTGGGATCAGCCAAGATAAGCAAAGCCATATATTTCTACCATTTTCACAAGCCGAAAGAGATACCACCCGTCGCTTTGGCGGCACAGGCCTAGGTTTAGCCATTGTTTCTGAACTGGTAAGTGCAATGAAAGGCACCATTGAGCTCAATAGTGTTATTGGCGTAGGCAGTCAGTTTCGGGTGACGATACCTATCAAGCTGGGCGAACATCGCCAAGATACTAAAGCGAGAATTGGTTCGGTATTTGATGGTTCAGGCTTAAAAGTGTTGATCGTTGAAGATAATAAAATCAATGTAACTGTGATGAGTATGCTACTTAAAAAGCGGAACTTCAGTTGCGATGTTGCCGAAAATGGCCAGTTGGGAGTGGAGATGGCGCAAACTAAGGCATTTGATTTAATTATGATGGACAACCATATGCCTGTTATGGATGGCATTGATGCAGCCAAAGCGATTACCGCGCTGGAACTTGCTAGAAAGCCAATTATTATCGGCTGTACCGCTGATGCATTCGAGCACACCCGAGTTAATATGATGGAAGCTGGTTGTATTGAGGTAATAACCAAGCCGATTAACAGCGCTAAGTTAGATGAAGTCTTGCTTGCAGTTTATGCACGGGACTAAGGCAATAGTTAAGTGCTTTCCCCATGTGTAATGATGACTTTGTGACCCATTTAGCGCCGTCATATTGTTGACCTTTCATATGCAAATATCGCTCTGTTTTTTTACCGTCCCTCCTTTTTTAGTTGTGCCATTTTTACATATCTCGAAGTTGTTTAGTTGTTGGTCACACATCTTAACTCTTGCGCGAACGTGATAACAATCACGTTTCTTTATTGCTGCGTAAATGTTTTGAAATGTGTTTTATTTTCTTATGCTGTTGATTGTTATTGGTATTTTGTTTTTCGTAATGTTGTTGAAATGTTTAGTTCATATTGCCGTAGTCTGGCTGTCATATTCAATCGTTAGATTCATCTCCCAAGTAATTCATACCTTTAATCCGTACTCGGAGATAACAATGTACCTGAACAATATTTTTAAACTGGGCGCACTATCGGCTGCACTAGCATTAGCGGGTTGTGGTGGTGATATTAATATTAATACTGGTAGCGAAGAGGTGGTTACAGTTCCAAGTACGCCAACTCAAAGCGCTCAAGAGTTAGCATACAGTGGTTTTGCAACCCAAAATACCAGCTTGTCTGTTGATGGTAAAGAGGTATGGACACTAAGCGGAACATTGGTGCCTTCTACCGAGTCAGCGACATTGGGCTCTGGTGATACGGGCGGCCAAGACGCGAACAAAATTGTGCTGGGTAACGATGTGGTTTGGGAGTTAGACGGCGCGGTGATTGCTGGTGGCGACAAAGAAAACAGCATTGAACTTGAGGTACGCGCAGGCACAAAAATTATTGGTGGTAGCGACTCTTACTTAGTTGTAAGCCGTGACTCGACTATCAACGCTGAAGGTTCTGAAACGCAACCGATTGTATTTACCTCTAAAGAAAGTGCTCTTGGCCAAGAAGGGCAAGCAGGGCAATGGGGCGGTTTGGTGTTATTAGGTAATGCACCTGTAAACAGCTGCCCAGATTTAACGGCATGTGATGCTGCTTTTGAAGTGGGTAACCATAATTACGGCGGCGATGACACCGAAGATAGCTCAGGTACTTTGAAATACATCCGTGTTGAATTTGGTGGCTTTAAGATTAATGACACTCAAGAGATGAACGGGGTGTCTTTTGCCGCAGTAGGTAGTGGCACTGTAGTTGACCATTTACAAGTGCATTTAAATAACGACGACGGTGTTGAATTTTGGGGCGGTAATGTCTCTATTTCAAATGTGGTATTAACCGAAAACTTCGATGACTCATTGGACTGGACCAATGGTTGGCAAGGCAGTGCACAGCATGTCTACATTCGCCAAGCGGATAACGGCTCTAACCGAGGCATTGAAGCTGACAGTAATAGTGATGCCAATGCTGAGCCGCAATCACTACCGGTATTAGCAAACGTCACCATCGACGTAGCCAATGGTGCCAACAGTGGTGGCGATGCTGCCGAAGGTATTTTGTTCCGCAAAGGCACTGGCGCTCACACATATAACATGCTCGTCAAAGGCGACGTGGACTCAGGTGAGTGTTTAGAGATCAACGATGACAATACCGTGCTCAGTGCCGAAGGCGCTCAATTGACCATGAACAACAGTTTAATTGACTGTGTTGAGCCCTTTAAAAACGCCAAAGCCGATGAGGCAGAAGGGCGTAGCTTATCGCTAGATGTTGAAGCTTGGTTCTTAGCACAAGAGGGGAACCTAACAGGCGCTGCAGACTTAACCGATTACATGCCTAATAGCGCATCGGTTGCACTGACTGCTGGCGCAGAAAACCTCAGTAATGTGGATGCTCGACTTGAAGATGCGCCATACATTGGGGCTTTTGATGGCGAAAATGATTGGACTACAGGTTGGACAACAGGCATTCATGATTCCGATTCTACAGAGCCTCAAGCCCTGCCGGTACTAACCTCATGCCCAGTTGGTACAACTGCCGAGACAGTCGTAGCAGGTATTTATAAAGACACTAATGTGAATTTAGTATGTACGTTAGAGGGCAATGTCACCTCAAATGTGACCTTACTAGCCGGCCAAAATGTGATGTACAAGATAGATGGCGGCGCTGTAGTAGTGGGCGGCGACAATAGCGATTCGGCCACCTTAGGTATTCAAGCTGGCGCAACATTGTTTGCCACTGACAACAGTTATATTGCTGTTAGTCGCGGCTCAAAAATTATGGCTCAAGGCAGCGCAGACTACCCAATTGAAATGACCTCAGAGCAAGATGTGTTGATGGGAGCAGAGGGTGCCCGCGGACAATGGGGCGGCTTAGTGTTGCTTGGTAATGGCCTTACCAATAAGTGTACTGATGCAAATGAGTGTGATGTCGCATTTGAGGTTGGTGATTTCCCTTACGGCGGTAATGACAACAGCGACAGCAGCGGACAAGTTAGCTATGTGGTTGTTAAGTACGCTGGTTTTAAAGTCAACGACACCCAAGAGATGAACGGAATATCATTTGCGGCTGTCGGTAGCGGCACACAAGTAGACCATATCCAAGTTCATGCTAACGGCGACGATGGCGTTGAGTTTTGGGGTGGGGCTGTAAACCTTAAGTATGTTTACCTTACCCACAACTTTGACGACAGCTTAGATTGGACTAATGGCTGGCAAGGTAAAGCCCAGTTTGTGCACATTACGCATGAAGATGGCAGTGCCAACCGAGGTATAGAAGGCGATAGTCACAAAGGTACCGGCGACACTCCGATGTCTAAGCCGACTATATCTAATATCACCATTGAGCCAGGTGCCGACATTGAAAACGCTAGCGGCGACAAAGGTGAAGGAATCTTGCTGCGGGTTGCAACAGCAGCATCACTAAACAACCTCTTAGTACAAGGGCGTAAAGGGGCTGAAGCGACAACCGAGTCTGGTGAGTGTTTAGAGCTTGACGGTACCTATGCTGAGTTAGTGGACAACGTTAATAGCAACGAGTTGACCATCTCTCACGCAGTTATCGACTGTAACGAACCATTTAAATACAGCTCTGATAATACGGCAACCACTGACGCAATTGACGTTGAAACTTGGTTTACTGCACAGTCTGGTAATAGTACAGCAGCCGTTACGATAACTGATGGGATCCCAGCTGTAACAGAAACTCAGCTAATCGGTGCGGGTAAAGACATGAGCAGCGAAGACAGCTTCTTTGAATCTACCGATTACATTGGCGCATTTGATGGGCAAACGGACTGGCGTGAAGGTTGGACGTACTCACCAAAGTAAACGTTTGATGAACTGCAGTAACGCAATGTCGTTGCGTTACTGCAAATTTATTTACCCAGGTCTTTTAAGCCGTATATGTAAACGGCTTTGAATTAATCGCATTCAGGATAGCCAGTATGAAAACCAAGCCGAGTTTTACCTTAACTAAGCTCAGCCTTGCCGTCGCCTCGGTGGTGTCTGCAGCCACTATATTTTCAGCTTTACCTAGTTACGCTCAAGAAAATGACTTTGATAAAGGCGAAGACTTCCCAATTGAACGAATTGAAGTTACAGGCCGCTTACGTACCTCGGCATCAGCCGCAACCGAAGAGCGCCGCGAGCAAATTGCAGTTTCAGATATTATGGGCGCAGAACAAATAGGTCGCACTGGTGACAGTAATGCTGCATCAGCATTGCGCCGCATAACCGGTTTAACCTTAAAAGATGGTAAGTTTATTTATGTGCGTGGTTTAGGTGAGCGCTACTCAAGCACCTCACTCAATGGCGCGGTTGTACCGTCACCCGACCCAACTCGAAACGTGGTGCCGCTGGATATGTTTCCGGCCTCAGTGATTGAGTCGCTGTCGGTGCAAAAGGGCGCAACAGCGAAAATGCCGGCCGCATTTGGTGGTGGTCACGTTGATATTCGTACTAAATCTATTCCAAGTGATCTATTTTTCAAGGTCTCACTCGGTGGGCGAGTCAATAGCAACGACAGCCAAGACAGTTACTCTTACGGTGGTAGCGACAGTGACTGGTTAGGCCAAGATGACGGTAGCCGAGCAATGCCAAGCAATATTAACCAAACCTATGATCAATATGGTGGCATAAGCCCGGTTGATATTGTGACAGGATCGAATGGTGATATTGATTTTCAAACCGCACAACAAATGAACCGTGCACTGGCCTTGGGCATGAACCGTGATATGACGGTGAATACTAAAAGTACCCAACCAGGGTTTAACGGCAATGTGGCAGTGGGCAACAATTGGGATATAGGCGATGAATCAATTTTTGGTTTTCTCGCGGCAGCGTCATACAAGCAGCAAGATGAAAACTACCAAAAACTAGAAGTTGAACTGGACGGCGATGAGCAACAAGCGCAAGTCGAAAACCAAAAAAATGTGCAAGGAACCGACGCTATCGTACAGGCGTCAGGTATGCTCAACCTCGGCTTTGAGCTCAATGAAGACCACAAAATTGAAACCTTTAGCACTTATTTGAGTGATACCTCAGACGATGTTTCGGTCGCGATTGAAGAGACTATCGATACCTTAGGTGAGCCTAATGCACTGCAGGTATATGGTATTGACCATGAAGAGCGCAGTTTAATTAGTCACCAAATTAAAGGGCAGCACTTTTTTACCGCACTGTGGGATGCAGAGCTCAATTGGCTGTACTCAGACGCGCGTTCTGAGCGCTATGCGCCTAGTAATGTTTCATACACCTACAACGTTATTTTAGATGACGCTGACAGCATTACTTCGCGAAACCTTAACACACAAGATGCACCGAAATATGTTTATAGCAAACTCAATGACGATACCACCAATTACGGTTGGGACATTGCATTACCTTTTGAGTTTGACGCCAATGTCGTTACAGTAAAAGCAGGCTATCAGTACTTTGAACGTACGCGTGAAAGCTACGCTACGCGGTTAAGTTTTGCGGTAGATCTTAACCCTACAGACGCCAATGGCGACACGTTATCGCAGGATTTCGACCAAATTTTTAGTGACGATAACATTAATAATGACACCCTAGGCTTTGAGCTCAAAGATGCATCAACTGACACCGAAGACTATATTGCTGCAGAGAAAATTGACGCTGGCTTTGTGAGCATTGATGTTGATTTTGACGATGTTTGGCGTTTATACGCTGGGCTGCGTTATGAAGATTTTCGCCGAGTCACCTTACCTATCGACCCCGAAGGTGAGATCTCAGATGAAGGCGGCCGTTACGAGTTAACCGATTACGTGATTGCCGAAGACGGCTGGTTCCCATCAATGTCGCTGACATGGAAAGATACCGACACCACACAATGGCGTATGGGGCTAAGTAAAACGATTGTGCGACCTGATCTGCGTGAAGTGGCACCTGTTCGTTTTCAAGATCCGGTTACCGGTTTTGACTTTTTCGGTAATCCAGAACTTGAAAGCTCCGAGATCTATAACCTCGATATTCGCTGGGAATGGTACGGTGACACAGGCAATAACCTCAGTGTTGGTGGCTTTTACAAAAATATCGATGCACCAATAGAGCCGATTCAGCGTATATCTGAAGCGGGACGTCAATTGAAGTTCTATAACGCAGACTCTGGTTATATATACGGTATTGAAACCGAGTTTTTGCAGGCACTAGACTTTATCGGTGGCAGTAACAGCGTGTGGCAACACTTTTTTGTTGCTGGCAACGTGACCTTAAGTGATTCAGAAATATCCATCACATCGAACGGTGAAATTGACCCGACGAATACATCTCGACGTATGACGGGGCACTCGGCTTGGGTTACAAACTTGCAACTGAGCTTTGACTCGCCTGGCGAAGAGCACAGCGCTACGCTGGTTTATAACGTGGTCGGCGATCGCATCGCTTACGGTGGTCGCGGCGGATTGGACGATGTTTATGAACAGCCATTCCAAAGCCTTGACTTTAGTTACAGTTACTTTCCGGTTGAGGGGTTAGCATTTAAGGCCAAAGCCAAGAATATACTCGGCTCTAAAACCGAATATGAACAGCAGGGTATTAAAGTTTATGCCAATGACCCTGGCACTGAATACTCCCTAAGCGTTAGCTACCAGTATTAAGGGGCTAACGAAGCACGGAGAACCTAGCAATACGGCAACACGCGTGTCGCACTGGCGCTGAAATTTCACGTCAGGTAAGGCTTCAAACGATTCTAATCCTTTCTTGTTTGAAGCTATAAAGGCCACTTTTTCTGGACAAAAAAGTGGCCTTTTTTACATGCTAAATTAATCGAGTTTAAAGCTGAAATTGTGGCCGGTAAGCTTCGGGTAATTCAAACACTTTGTTTTGTTGAGTTACAGGGCAAACAAAGTTTAAATAACAAGATGTTAGCTGTAAGTTCGGGGTTGTTTCACTGCCATTGCCGTGCAGTCGGTCGCCTACAACTGGATGGCCAACACTGGCCATATGCACTCGGATTTGGTGTTTACGCCCAGACTCAATTTTTACCTGCACCTTTGACTGGTTAAGTGCCGCATTATATTGCAGTAAATGTGCATGTGACAGCGCCGCTTTGCCGTCAACATCAGTGTTGATAGTCAGTTTTGATGGCGAAAACTGCCCCTCAACAATCACTTGGTAATACTTATCCAGCGCACGCGTTTCAAACAGCTTAGCAATTGCGGCAGTGACTTTTTTACTGTGACCGATCACGATGAGGCCGGTTGCTGCTAGATCGAGACGATGAACAATATAGGCACTTCGAGCCGGTGTTAAATGGGTTTCGGCAAAGCGGTTAATAGTTGTGTGGTCACTCCATTTAGAACCTTGGCAGCGCATACCAAATGGCTTGTACCAAATACTGTACTGGCCTTCATCAAATAACAACTCCGCTTCAGCGACCTGTTCATTTAATACGGCAGTGTTGTAATAAAGGTGCAGTTCATCGCCAGGACTAAGCGCTTTTTTTCCGCGTCTTAAGCGGTTAGTTTGCTTACCGTGCGTTAACCACACAGCGCCTTTTTGCATCGCCTGCTTGATGGCCTGCTTAGTTAATCCAGTTTGCTGAGATAACAGACTTACTGCGTCAGTATCCGCGCTGGTCACCTTGATGTGACATTCGTTTTTTTGCAGGGGCATTTTGCTTACACAATTTTCTCTGAACAGTTCGTTATTTTACACCATCAATAGCACAAGGGGCGAGCCCTATCTGATAAGTTAACTATGCGTCAAAAGCTAAAACTGACTGCGCGTGAACGCTTTAATTAGGCTAAGCTTAACCATAATAGTAGCTGTTAATTAATGTTGTATAGGTTGATGTTTTTCGCATTATTTATACTTGTTTGGTAACGGTTTAAAGTCGCATTTGCTGGAGTGGCGTATGGATACACAGTTAAAGTTTAGGGTGCAGCATTGGCTTAATAATGATCCGGACCCAATGATGCGAGCACAGCTACAAACCTTAATTGATAGCGACGATGAAGTAGAACTAAAAGCGCGTTTTTCTGGGCGTTTAGCCTTTGGCACAGCGGGGCTTAGGGGGGTAGTAGGCGCTGGACCACAAAGAATGAACCGCTTAGTGGTGCAGCAAACATCAGCTGGTTTAGGGGCATATTTACTGTCGCAAATGAGTGATGTGAGTACTCGAGGCGTGGTGATAGGTTACGATGGGCGCCATGATTCTCAACAATTTGCTGAAGATGCCGCCACAGTATTATGCGGGCTTGGAATTAAGGTTTACTTAACGGCAAAGCTCATCGCAACTCCTTTAGTGGCATACGGTGTGTTACAGCTTGGCGCCGCAGCAGGCATTATGGTCACCGCTAGCCATAACCCGCCACAATATAACGGCTATAAGGTGTATTGGGGCAATGGTGCACAAATTATTCCACCCCATGATACCGCTATTGCAGCCTGTATTGAAAAAGCTGCAAATGAAAAGTTAGTGGTCATGCCGCTAAGATCTGCCATTCAATGTGGACGGTTACAGTGGCTAACCGGTGAGTTTTATCAAGCTTATCGTGACGGCGTGAACCAGTCGCCACTATTGCAAAATCAAACCCAGCCTCGTGCGGTAAGTTTGGCCTATACGGCTATGCATGGTGTTGGAAATGAGATGGCGTTAGCTTTATTACACGATGCGGGCTTTACAAATGTGTACAGTGTTGCAGCGCAAGCAAAGCCAGACGGTGATTTTCCAACAATCCTTTTTCCAAACCCAGAAGAAAAGGGCGCAATGGATGCGGTTATTGCTGAAGCTAAACAACATAATGCCATGCTAGCCTGTGCGAATGATCCTGATGCCGACCGTTTTGCGGTAGCTGTACGTAACAAAGCCGGAGAGTACCCAATGCTTACCGGCGATCAAGTTGGCGCGCTATTTGGTTACTACTTACTTTGCCACGCCCCCGATAATAAGCGACTCACGTGCACCACAATTGTGTCGTCGAGTTTACTGAGCAAAATAGCTGCCAGCTTAGATGGTCATTGTCACATAACCTTGACTGGGTTTAAGTGGTTAACCAATGTGGGAATGAGTGAGCAAACCGATGACAATCAGTTTTTGTTTGCCTATGAAGAAGCTCTTGGCTACACCCTTGGATCGATGGTATGGGACAAAGACGGCCTATCTGCGCTAGTGGGGTTTGCGCAATTGACCGCAGAGCTGGTCAATCAGGGCTTAACGATATGGAACATGCTCGAATCAATTTATCGAGAGCATGGTTATCACCTTAACCAACAAGTGAATATTGCGCTAAAACCTAATACTAAAAACATGGGTAATGCCTTGCGTAATCACCCACCAATAACCATCGCTGGACAGCAGGTTATATCAATCGATGACCTTAAGCTTAACAAGCGTATGTTTGCCGATGGCTCTGAAGAGAAAGTTCATTTACCGACCAGCGACGTGTTGGTCTACTGGCTTGAAAATAATGCAAGAGTCATTGTTAGACCATCAGGCACGGAGCCCAAAATAAAGTGTTATTACGAGGTGGTGGTGCCGATGGTGACTAACGACACGCTAGCCTTGGTTGAAGGGCGCGCACAACAACAGATGGATCAGTTGATTAAGGCGCACCAAGCGTCACTGCCAAGATAAGGGAAAATCACCGTATTTAGTGGCATGACTGGGTGAATAACCTTTCTAAAAATTAATTGTGGTTTGCTAAGCCAGCTCTGAGTATTAAGAACTGGCTGTCGAAGCTTGTGTCTTTTATTACCGATCAACTAAATTTATAAAGCTTAAAGCTATAATAAATCAATTAAGTGATTGTCGTTTCAGTGTTGACTCTTGAATGTCTTGGCAAATATGTTTGTCTTTCAGACGTTCACTTGGTATTGATTTAAGCCAGCCTCTGAGCGTATTGATAACCACTCGATTACAATCATTACTGATGACACTTGCTCTTTCAAATGCTGTTGTATCTCCATCATCATAGCGAAAGTTATGTTGAACACGGTTACTGTGATCAGATTCAATACTACTGATTTGTATTGCTCCTAAGGCTAATGTTTGTGAAAGCAAGCTGCGCATAGTATTAACAAGTTGCTCTCCATTATTGGATAACCAATATTCCTGTGGCAGAGCAGCATCAATTTTTGCAGATAAAACCTCAATTTGGTTTTGATATAACACAGCCCGCTTTTTAGTTGACTTATGCTGCTCACTTTTTGGGTAAACCAAAAATTGTGTTCTCAATGTAAGGGTATCTTGTTTTTGGTTCATTAAAAAAATCGGGGTGATGTCGAGAATAATATCACTTTCAGACTGGCTATCTTCATAGCGAGCAAGACTAAAACCTCTTGCTAGAACGATGTTTTCAAGTTGAGAGGCAAGTGCTTGGTTAGCGACATCTTTTAAGTAAGGTCGGTAAGGGAGCACCGCAACGTCGGCGGCGGCTTGCGCACTATTTTTAGCTTCATTTTTTTTCGACTCAACAATGATGGCGTGTGCTATGACGCCTGCGAAAAAATCACCTGGGGTAGCAGCAGGATAAAGCATATTAAACTGGTCTGCTTCGTTTAAGCTCGGAGCAGCTTTTCCGATTAAGATGACTGAGCTATCAGGGATTTTTACATAAAGCTGTGTTTTCTCTTTTAAAATTGCTCGGTTATCAACGTGCTTTATATATCCCTTGGGCTGATGAGTTACACATGCAGTTAAAGCGATTACGAGTATTGAGGTAATAAAATATTTAAGCATAAGGCTACTTTATAAAATAGGGAGGCAAGCCTCCCTGAATAATTAAAATCTAATATTCGATTTTATGGCTTCTTTACCAGTCGCAATGACTTCATAAAGTGAGTTGGTCAGCCCAGGGAATGTTGGTGGTTCATCCCACTCTAGATCTGAAGCTTTACGGTTATTAAAAGGTTTGTATAACACATACTTGTTGGTTGCTAAATCAACGATATATACAATGCCAGAGAAGGACGCAACAGGGTCCATTGTCGGAACATAAGAAGAATAGCTTCGATAAGCTCCAACTTCTGAGACTTGAATAACCATTAAATAATTAATGTCATTATCTTTATATGGAGTGAAATCCCTTTTTGCAGCATTAATTTCTTTAGACTTAAATTTCTTTAAATCACTGATTTTAATATTTCCGTCAAGCGCGACAGCTTTAACTCCCTTGTCAGACAAAATTTGCGTGACCTCTTGCTTCAAATTTTTAATATCATCAATTGGAATGGTTTTTAAATGTTTATCTAAAGAAGAATTAGCAGCAGCGGCAACCGCATAGCATAGCAAGCAATCGGCACCAGTAATGGTGGTTTCGGGTTGCGGAATATTAGAAGTAATAATACCAATTTTACTTTCTTCATTGAGCAAGGTATTGGCATTGAGTGGCACAACACCCTGTATTCTTCCAGCGCAGCCAGTAAGCAGTATTGCTGTAAATAAAATAGCAATGCTATAAAGTTTAGATTTCATATCAGTCCTTTGGGTATGATTTGTCAGGCGCTATTGTAGATAGTGAAAATGCGAAATGTAAAGTAATTGTTGCGAAGTTGGCGTGGTTTGTGTTTTTTTACAGGGTGATATTATTCTGCATATGATGCAAATAGTAGCGACGTGACTTTTAACCTTAAATAGTTGTAATGATTTATCGTGAGGATACTTACCCAAGCAGCATATAGCTGTTGTATTTCTTAATTGGTGATGGTTAGTAAAAAGCAAATAGTTATGTGCATTTTATACGAAAACGCCAACCGAGTTCGATTGGCGTGGTCATTGAATTGTCTATTATCGCTTAGCTTACAAGTTCTGCTTAATAGTGTGCTGCTAACGCCATTAACTTAGGTAAAAATTGGGTTTCTTGGGCAGCGATACACGCTTGCTCTGCTAATACCTGCTGTAAAATCTCATGCGTGGTTAACGGGTTAGCTAACACTACTCGAAATACGATCGCTTTAATGTCCATCAGTTGACGGCTTTCAGGGCTGATCCGAGTTCGTGACACAAAAGAGGTCCCTTGCTCACGCTGGCGCTTTTGCACAAATTTGGTTAAGCCATCGAGCAAGCCATTAAATTCGGTTAGTTTTTGCAGGTCTTTTGTTGCGCGCGCTTTGGCCATAGCAGCTTGAACCACTTGCGGAACATACCGATACGTTAATAGACATAATTCGGGCTTTGATACCAACTCAAAGTCTGTTTGTTGCTTTATTAGCTCGGCAAAGTAGTGGGCTTTATCTATGCTGTTGTTGATGAGGATCTCATACCCATCTCGACCAATAACCTGCAGACAGGCATGGACGAGCATTGCCATCCCAGGACGAGAGCCCTCAAGGGTTTGGCTGCCTAAATCTTTTGAGCCTTTGCGGAGAATATACTCTGCATGATGTTTAATGGCGTTAGCAAAGGTGGGATCTTTAAAAATAACCATGCCTGCACCCATGGGTACATACATTTGTTTGTGTGCATCAATGGTGACAGAATCGGCCCGCTCAATACCGGCTAATAAGTGGCGGTATTTTTTAGATAACAGGGTTGTACCACCCCAAGCTGCATCAACATGGAAATGGCAATCAAGCGTTGCTGCTAGATCGGCTAGTTCATTGAGCGGGTCAACGTTGCCTGTTTCTGTAGTGCCTGCCACGCCAACAATAGCCATTACTTTAATGTTGTCTGCGGCCAGTTGCACTGCAATACGCTGCATTTGTGCCACATCAACCTTGTTGTCGTCGGAAGTTGGAACCTGAATGATATTCTCGCGACCAATGCCGAGCAAATCGGCCGTTTTACCTAATGAATAGTGGCCGCGTTTGGAGACTAAAATCGCTAAATCGTCATAGCCATAGTGGCGTAAGCCTTTCATCAACCCCTGCGCTGCTACGCCGCGATATTGACCATCGGCTTTTAATAATTGGTTGCGTGCAGTCCACAAAGCGGTGATATTGGCCACGGTTCCACCGGAGCAAAATGCCCCTAATGAGACATTCGCACTGTGCATCCAATTTTGATAAAAGCTGTCATCTTCAGCATAAATAAGGTGATGCATCATGCCTAATACTTGGCGCTCTAGCGGCGTAAAGGCTTTTGATGTTTCAATTTTGACTAAATTTTGATTCAGTCCCACCATCATTTTTGACAATGGCAACACAAAATAGGGCAAGGCTGAGGTCATGTGACCAATAAAACTTGGCGATGAGGTGTGTACCGAGTGCGCAACCAATGTTTTCATCATGTCGTCGGCATAATCAGACACAAATTGTGGCGAAGCCGGTATTTGATGATGTTGAAAATCGCGCTCTATTTCAGTTAATGGTTTTTCAACAGCGACAACGCTTTCTTGTAAAAAGCCCATTAGATTCTGTGAAATATTTTGTTCAATGACACTGAGTGTTGAGTCTGGGGCTTCTGGAACCGTGAAAATTCGCAGTAGCGCCTCTTCCGAAGCTTTGGCTTGTCTAGGTGTCATCGGCAAACAATCTCTTTTCATCACACAGTTTTGTGCACAGGATCTTTATTTTATTAAGGGGCTAACTTTACTTTAAGCTTTATAGCGCATCAAGTAGAAAATATTTTGGCCTTATAAGTAGGCAATTAGAGGGAGTTTTAAGCTTGTTTGAGCCAAAAAAGGCGCTGAGCGCCTTTTTATTGCGAATAAGCCACAGATAAAGAGTGGCTTTATGCTGAGATTATCGTTTTGATGGGGCTAGATTGTAGAGTGCTGCGATGTTGCTACTGGTGCAATACAGATTATGTTTGGCGTTAAGTAGCACTTCAGCTAACGGCAGTGCTCGTGGCGTGATAGAAAACAGTGCCGAAAAACCATGCTCCAATAAAATATTGGCTCCGTCGCTGACGCTGCCGGCAATGGCAATAACCGGGACATCAAATTTACCAGCGACTGCGGCGACCCCCATTGGGGTTTTACCGTGTAGAGTTTGGCTATCGAGGCGACCCTCACCGGTGATGACTAAATCTGCACCTTGTATGTGGGCTGCTAAGTCTACGGCATCTATCACGATATCGATGCCAGGTTTAAGTTTTGCATTTACAAATGCCATGAGGCCGAGCCCCATGCCACCAGCAGCGCCCACCCCAGCCTCGTTGCGGTAGTCATTAATGCCACTTTGGCTAATGACATCAGCATAATGGCTCAGGGCGCAATCGAGCTGCTCTACCATCTGTTTGGTTGCGCCTTTTTGCGGACCAAACACGGCCGAAGCACCACTGTCGCCACAAAGAGGGTTATCAACGTCGCACGCTACTTCAAACTGACACTCGGCTAATAGTGGGTGTAGCTGAGTTAGGTCAATGTACTCTAGCTGACTCAACGCCGCGCCGCCGAGCCCTATGGGTGATGCTGTTTTGTCGAGCAATTGGGCACCAAGTGCTTGCGCCATTCCCGCGCCACCGTCATTGGTTGCGCTGCCACCTAAGCCAATAATAATGTGTTTTATGCCACGATTAAGGGCATCAACAATGAGCTCTCCGGTACCGTAGCTGGTGGTCAGTAGCGGATTACGCTGCGCTGGCGGAGCAAGGTGCAGACCCGAGGCCGCAGCCATTTCAATGACTGCGGTTTTCTCATGGCGATGGTATTGCTCACCTAGAATGCCGTAAAACGCGTTAACTTGCTCACCGAGCGGCCCTGTCACTTTTGTCCAAACAATATGACCATTGGTGGCATCAACCATTGACTGTACAGTGCCTTCTCCACCATCTGCAACCGGGAGTTTTAGATATTGGGCATGGGGTAATACGGTGCGAAACCCACGCTCAATTTGATCCGCCACTTCCATTGCGGTGAGGCTTTCTTTAAATGAATCGGGGGCAATCACAATTTTCATGCAGTTTTCCTATATTCAACACCGGGTTGCAACCGGGCTAGCTTTAAGGGTTTTGTAGCGCAAAGTAACGAGTCATAAACGGTATAACTATAGATACTAACTTGTAGTTATCTCCATATTTATACAAAAAAATAGCGAGCAACATACTCGCTATTTAACTGTTAAAGTAAGCACAAACTCAGTAGGTACACTACCGTCATGGCTGTTAGGCCTTGAATGAGTGTGGCCATTGTTTGTGCTTTATAGGCTTGTTTTACACTCATGCGGCTAAACTGAGTGACGACCCAAAAGAAGCTGTCGTTGGCGTGAGATACGGTCATTGCACCTGCGCCAATCGCCATTACCGTTAAGACTCGCCCCATATCGCTGGCAAGGCCTATATCACCTAACATTGGGGCGACAAGTGCCGAGGTGGCAACTAGTGCTACGGTTGAAGAGCCCTGTGCAGATTTTAGTGCTGCTGCAACAATAAACGGCATAAAGATCCCCACGCCCAATGCAGACAGAGAGCTGCCTAAAAAGCTGCCGATCTCAGTGGCTTTTAACACGGCACCAAACGCACCACCTGCACCGGTGATCAGTAAAATGGGTGCTGCAACCACTAGGCCTTGACTGATGCGCTCGCTAAACTCTTTGACCTTGTCATTGCTTTTAAGTAGTGGCAACGACAGCAATAAACCAATCATCAACGCATTAACGGGCTGCCCAAAAAATGCGCACACGTCGTATACGCTGCCTTCGCCAAATGGGTTCGATGGGAAGTTGGCAATAGATCCAAAACAGATCAGTAAAATTGGAATAAAAATAGGCGCGAATGCACGTGTTGGGCTTGGAAGCTCGCCGTAGGCTTGCTTTAGTTGTTCATAATTTTCGGTCTGGTTTGACAGCTCATCGGCACCTTCACCATCAGGTTGCACATTGGCAAATCTGTTTGCCCACAGCGTGCCCGCTAGCGCGGCAATGGCTGCCACAAACACGCCGACAAAGATCACTAAACCCAAGTTTGACTCTAGCCCTAAGTTACCCGCAGCGGCTATTGGCCCTGGAGTGGGAGGCACAAAAGTATGTGTGGCGTAAAGGCCTGTAGCGAGCGCGACACTCATCGATACACTTGACACCTTCATGCGGTTAGCCATCGACTGTTTTAAAGAGTTTAAAATGACAAAGCCAGAATCACAAAATACAGGGATTGAAACTATGTAGCCGATAATCGACATTGTCAGAGTAGGGAAGCGCTTGCCTAGCAGTTTTATCACCACATCAGCCATGGTAATGGCAGCGCCACTTTTTTCTAAAATGGTGCCGATAATCGTACCCAGTACAATCACCAAGCCGATGTAACCTAATATGCCACCAAAACCGGTTGTGATCGTTTTGGCTATGGTTGCGCTCGGTAGGCCATAAGCAAACGCGGCAATAAATGACGCAAGAATAAGTGTTAAAAAGGGGTGTAGTCTAAACTTTGAAGTGGCGATGACGATAAAGGCTATCACCATCAATAAGATCAATACTAGGCTCATAACTTTTCCCTGTAGGGGTATTTTAATTTATTTTGTAGGGGTCAATGCCTTAAGTGATTAATAACCGTTAGCTTCGGTGCTGCGAGGTGATTAAATTAAGGCTATTTATTATGCGGGTGATACTAGAGGAATACTTTGTGTAAGTGCACAGATGTGTGGGCTATTTACAGTGTGCCAATTGTGCGTTTGTATAAAAAGAGGCTGGTTAAACTAATGCTTAACAATCATCAGTTTCGACACTTATTTCGTAGCCATTTTCTGTGGTGATGTTTTGATACATAATATGGCATTTAAATGAGACCTTTTTATCGGCCAAATCTTCTGCGAAAAATAGATAGATTTGATTGTTGCGGCTCGACTTATCGACAAAAAATGCGGCAGCATCATTGTTTATTTTGATATCGGTCAGTGACACTGAATCAATATCAAGCCAGGCTTGTATCTGGGTATTTAATTGCCTAAATGTATCACTGCCATCAACAGACGGGTAGCCGTTATATAACGGAATGGTTACCCCTGCATGGACGATACTTCCGACTGCTGAATCTTGTCCCTCAACGGCCGCTTTACTGTGTACTAGCGCTAAGCCGTTGTGCATAGCGCCAGCTATTTCTTCTAAAATGGCTATTTTGGCGTTGTCTCTAAAATCTAAAAATTTTGGCGCCGCACCGAGTGAAAGTAACACTAAGACAAGTATAACGACCACGAGCTCAATAAATGTGAAACCAGCTTTACGTCTAACGGATACCATTGATTCATTCCATGTTGATGCGGTGTGACGGCTTAACCTAGCCAATTGGTATCTTAATCGTTAATCGGTTGGCCGTTGTTGACGTGTGCCGTATTTTTAGACATCTGATGTAAAATCAGGATTTTAACAAGACCTGCCCAAGGTAGAGCGGTAATAAGCCGTCTAATTGTTGTAAATTACAGCCGGTTATTTTCTCAATTTTTTCGAGTCGATAGCGCAACGTATTGCGGTGAATAAAGAGGCTATTGGCACATGATTGCTGATCGTTGAAATGCTGCAGGTAGCAGGTTAAGGTTTTAGTTAGTTGTCCATTTTTGTCTGCTTCAAGCAGTGCTTGGTATGGGCTGGCTAATTCTCGGCCGCGCCAGTTTCCTTTTAAAGATGACATAAGCACTAATAATGAAAAATCTTCATATAAATACTTACTTTGTTCGGGGCGCATTTGAGTGCCAATTGATAAGGTTTGTAATGCGGTTTGGTATGAGCGGTTTATCGCCTCAGGTTTATTGAAATAATGGCCGAGTGAAATTTTTAAGCGTTGGCGCATTTCAAGCGGTAAGCGGGCAATAAGTTGGTCGATTCGGTCACTTTCAAGTGTGGGATCCCAAGTTTTACCATCTAGAAAGGCCGGTTTTAGAATGACCAGTTCAGTCATTGATGTCATCGCGACTAAGTTACCGCGTGATGGGTTTTCAAGTAGGTGTAAAATTTGTTTGAGTATTGAATTAGCCGAGGTTTGCTGAGCGTCAGCTTGTACTTGAATAATGGCTGCAACTCTTGGGGTGTCAAGGTCGATATTGAGCTGAGAAGCTAAATGACGTTGATGAGTACTAAAGGGTCCTTCTGACTTTATCAGCTCAATAATAAACTCTTCTTTTTGACGATATTGCCATTGCGCTAGCTCAATGGAGTTGGCTTGTTCGACAATGATCTCTGCCGTCATTTTTAGTAGTTCACCGTAATGGCCTAGCTCTGCGGGCTCGCCGGTGATGCCAATCACACCAATGATATCGCCTTTGTAATGCAATGGCAGGTTTATGCCTGCTTTAGTACCTTGCAGTGTACTTTCGCTGGCGCGGCTAATTTCAACCGTTCGCTGCTGGCTAATGGCAAGCAATGCTCCTTCATGCACTTCACCGATCCGGTGGGGCTCGCCTGAACCTAATATAACGCCGTGCTTGTTCATGACATTAATATTGTGACCAATGATTTTCATGGTGCGATTAACGATTTGTTTAGCGAGTGACGCGTTTAAAAAGTACATCGGGTTCCTTGCCAGCGTAAAGGCTGCAGATAAAAATTACACGGGATCGGTTGTGATTAACTCTGCAACGCGTTGCTGTAATTTTGGAATAATTAATTGTTCAAACTCGGGGTGGCGTTTTAGCCAAATGTTATTTCGAGGGCTTGGGTGCGGCATCACTAAGGTGTGCGGCCAAAAGTCCTGCCATTGTGCAACGGCATTGGTGACGGTGAGTTTTTGTTTTAAGTGCCATTCGATTGCATACTGGCCAACGAGCAAGGTTAATTCAACTTTATGCAATTGATTTAGTAACGGTTGACGCCATATTTCGCATTCTGGTCGCGGTGGCTTATCACCGCTTTTGTTGTCATTAGTTGTGTAGCTACCTGGAAAGCAAAACCCCATCGGCATAATGGCAAACAGATCTGCATCGTAAAACTGCTCTTTGCTGACACCAAGCCATTGCCTGAGGCGATTGCCACTGGCATCGTCAAACGGGTGGCCTTTGTGATGCGTTTTTTGGCCTGGCGCTTGGCCTGCAATCAGTATTTTGGCATTGCTGGCCAATTGCACTATGGGCTTAGGGCCTAATGGTAGGTGTTTAGCACAAAGTTGGCACTGCTTTATTTGCCCCAGTAATTGATTTAATTGGCAGGTATTTGGCATACATTAGCACCTAGCTGAGTTACACAATTAACTGTGAAGCACAATTTGGTACGCCCAAAACCCGAGGTGGCAATAACCTAGAGTGAGTATGGTAACGCAAAGGGACTTCACTTTGAGCGAGCTTTGGCTAGATGCCGCCACGTGCGCTGCTGCAACTGCAAATAACGACAAGGGCACCATAAAATAGGATAGCAGCAGCAATAAGGCGGCAAATGCTGCAATGATTTTAGGGGTGTTATGAGTCGGCGCTCTTCTGGAGTGGCTCAATTGAATAGGCAATAAGCTTAATGCTACGCATACTATAATTACGCCAACGTTGAGTGATATCCCGCCGGCAGCATCAATATAGGTTAATGAGGCGATAAGGCTGATGATGGCTGGAATGATAGACAACAATGTGTGCATTTTTGCAAAACGTTCACTTTGGTATTTACCTGTGTAAAAAAATAAAATGGTCAATAGCAGGTTGATAAAACAAAAGCCACTGAGCGAAATCGCTTGCATGAGTACGTTGGTGGTGGTTGGTTCTAATGCCATAGCAGGCATTGGAGCCAGTAGGCTCAGAATACTAAAAGGCTTGAGTAAAGCACGAGAACAGGTCATTGGGATTCATTAGTCATCATATAGAAGGTTAACAATCGCTTAAAGTGTACTAATGTTCAAGGATAAAGCGGCTTATGGCAGGCTTTATTATAGGTTTATTACAAGGAGGTGATCTGGCTCAACATGGTTTTTTAACGTAGCTGTTGTCAAGGACGGTTTATTCGACAAACTGAACAAACATTATGCTGCATTTTATTTGCACCATTTCCCGTAAATTGCGACTCAATGCCATTGAAAGTGCTAATGAGTCAGTTTACGTAGGCTGAATGCAACAGGTTTTAGCTAGCAAACAGACGCCAAAAATCATTATTTTGTCTGTTTGCTATCGCGCTGCGTCGAGCAATTATTATTGGTTTAGGTAATTATCAACCGCTGTTTGGCGACTGCTTGCATGTGCTTTGAGTGTGGTGATTGCTTGTTCAAAATCACCGTCATGGGTTAAAAATGAATAACCGTCCACTTCATCTGCAGCATAGGGCGCAATGAGCGACGCGTATTGATCATATAGGCTCCACATGGCACTAACTTCAAATGCTCCTGATATCACTTCTGCTAAATATTGGTCGTAGCGAGCTTTATACTGGTCATCAGCAATAATGTTGGCGATTAGCGGCCATGCATCGGCATCTAAACCGGCAAAGTCTAATGCGAGCGCCCCCTGCATTTTTCCGTCTTGTAATGCTTCGTTATTGTCCCACGGGATCCAGGTGAGCTGATTGGTGTCGGGGTTATTATAGAGGTAATAGTTGTGCGGCATATTGCCGTAAGTGTCCCAATTTTGAATAATGCCGTTTACCGCCAAGTATTTTAAAAAGGTGTCGACATCAAATACGGCTTCAAGATTAGTGCGCCATGTTGCCGCGTCGCTACTGGTGTCATGTAAGGCGGTATAGAGTGCATTCACATCGGAAAAGTCGGCTTCATCTTCATTGGTTTTCTTTTCAAAATCGGCTTCATTAAAGTCTGCTATTGAAAAGGTTGCGCCGTCATCTTCAGGTTTATAAAGGTTGCCACTATCGTCGGCAAATTGGGTTTCGAGTACGGTATCGTCAATTTCTTCAACTAAGGTGTATAACCCGAAATATAATGGGCCGGTTCCGTGGTCAACATAAAGCGCATAAAATGCAGTGTGTGACACGGCCATACCACTATCGGCAAATACATCGGCGGCGACTTTTTCGCGAATAAGCGAGTTGTCATCATAGTTATTTTTCAGGCTTAATTTTTTAAAGCCATAAAAACGTTGATTTTTTATTTGTGGGTAATCGTCTTCATATTCGTCAAAGTCGAGTTTAAAAGACAGTTTTAAAATCCCTTGTTGCCAGCTTGTTTGTAGACTTGAATTACCTTTAAACCGAATGCCGACTCGATACCATTGCTTGTCGTCATAATAAACCTCGGCGGGCACAAAGACTGGGTTTTGATCGGTATCGGCTAAATCAGGTGTTGAGTTTGAACGGCCAAATTCACCATAAAGCGCGGTCATGTCGTCGAGCATGGTTTGCCACCTTGCGTCGGTGACCACAAAATCGAGTCGTTTTACTTGGGTGCTGTCGAACACTTCGCTGAAATTGGGATCGACGTTTTTACTATGAGTTTCATCGGTCCAGTCACTGGCGATAAAGTCACTGTCATCGACAATCGGATCATCGACAATCGGATCGTCAGTGACCGGATCGTCAATAATAGGTTCTACAACTACCTCCTCAATCGGTTCCGTTGATTCGGTTGAGTCACTACCACATCCACTGAGCATTAACACCATACTGAGCCCAAACGATAAGCACAGCGGTTTTAGATTAATCGAATGTGGGACGTTCGGCCGAGACAGGTGTTTAAGTATCATATTGATTTCCTTTAAATGTCATTACGTGGTTTTAGCCCGTAAGTGACGTGAAAAAGTGACATAAACGACGGTAGACAATCAATGTGCAAACAACGTGCATGCAGCGCGGATAAACGGTGGACTTAGGCAAGGTGTAAAGGGCGAGCTCAAAATTCTATTAAAGTGAAGAATCATGAGCTCGCAGGGAGTATTATTACGCGGTATAACTTGAGTTTGAGTATCAACTAAGCGTAGGTATCAACTGTGGTTTCGGTGTCTTCGCTTTGTGTAATACTGAGCAGTGATTCATAGAGCAAACTGCCCATATCAGCGTCGGTTAAATCTTTTGATAGGGGTTTTATGTCGTCAAGAAAGCTCTTCAGCTCTACCTCTTGCTCTTCACTTAAAGAGGCGAGCATTTCAGTGAGTGATAACTGCTCTTCATCCGTTAATGTTGACACTGCATCTTCTGTTCCAGGCGGGGTAGAGCCTCTTGGTGGAGGTGGTGGCCCTTCTGGGCGCGATGCTTGCATTGTTTGAGCCGTCATTTGAATTGAAGTTGTGCTACTTGTTGTTAGTTCCATCGTGTCGTCCTTTAACGTAGCGATGCAGTGGTCGTGAGTATGAATTAACCTGCCTCAGCGCAGGGTTATGATGGAGTAATCGAGCATGCTGAACATGTTTAAGTTACCCACCATTTGTGCATATTGGCCTTTTGGCACTTAATTTCGATATTAAAAAACGAATGTGCATGTTGTGTGCAGAAATAAAGGAGTTTACGTGTAGAATTATACTGTTACTCGTTAGAGGTCTAGTGAGGCAATTAGGGGCCCGTTATACTGATTTTATGAAAATATCACACAAATTGTTTTTTGCCTTTATCGGTTTAACAACCATTATATTGATTGCAACTTTGTCATTAGCGAGGTGGAGCTTTGAGCAAGGATTTCTCAATTATATTAATGCACTTGAGCAAGAACGATTGCATGCCATTGCCGTTGAGCAAACTAAACTGTATCAGAATAATCAGCACGATTGGCACCAAATCAGTCGTC